>JACOSC010000160.1 GCA_016179055.1 Acidobacteriota bacterium | reverse complement strand
GCACCCCGGCGGGGTGCCAGTACGAGCTGTCTGGCCCTTGCTCGCACCCCTCCGGGGTGCCCCCGTATTTCGTTCGTTGACCGGTGGTATCGCTGCGCTCAACCACCGGCTAATAGCTGTCAAGCCTCCGGCTTGATCGAAGGCGTGGCTGAGCAGTTACTTTTTTTTGCAACGGTTCAGCCGGGGTCGTTGAAGAAACCCAGGAGATCCTGCGGCGGCAGGGAATCTACACGACCTGAACAGGAACTATTTTTTTATGCGTATCAGAGAGGCGAAATGGAACGCTATGGCTTGATTGCCGGAAACGGTCGCTTTCCTTTCTTGGTCCTGGAGGCGGCGCGCCGACAAGGTATTGAAATGGTCGTCGCCGCTATTAAAGAAGAGACCTTTCCGGAGATCAATGAAAAGGCTTCGGAGATCCACTGGATGAGTGTGGGTGAGCTGAATAAGCTCATCGATACGTTTCACCGGGCCGGCGTCTCGAAGGCTATCATGGCCGGTCAGGTCAAGCACCATCAGATTTTTGGCGCCGCCGCCAAGCCGGACGAGGGGATGCTGCGCTTGCTTAATCGGCTGGCTCAAAAAAATACGGACTCCCTGATTGGCGCCATTGCCGCGGTGTTGGACGAGGCGGGGATCACGCTTATGGATTCAACTCAGTTTCTCACGCCGCTGTTGGCGCCGGCCGGCTTGCTCACTCGCCGGCCGCCTAACCCGGAAGAAATGGCTAACATCGAATACGGGCGCGCGGTCGCCAGGGACATCGCTCGTTTGGACTTGGGGCAGACGCTTGTGGTAAGAGATAAAGCTGTCGTTGCCATTGAGGCGATGGAGGGGACCGACGCCACCATTTTACGCGGGGCCAGTTTATGCTCCGGTGGGCCGATTACGATCATCAAGGTGAGCAAGCCCGGTCAGGATATGCGGTTCGATGTTCCAGTTATAGGACTGACGACAGTGCAAACGATGCTCGTCGCGCATGCCACCGCTCTGGCTATCGACGCCGGTAAGACGCTGCTCTTTGATCGCGAAGAGCTGATTGCCCTGGCCAACCAGACGGATATCACGATCATCGCTTGTGATGAAAAACGACCGTGAAGCCGGCGTATCGTACCGGGAAATCACCGGTCGCCCATAACGCAGAGATTTGGGCGGCAGTGCCGCGCTTGCCGGCGGCGTTGTCTCGGACAATTCTGCGCGCGCTGGTTTAGATCGTGGAGGCTATTTCAATGGTACGCGTTGGAGTCGTGGGCGTGGGCGCCTGGGGGCAAAAACATGCCCGCGTGTACGCCGCCATGGAGCACGTGGAACTGATAGGCGTGTGCGATGCCGACCCCGCCGCCGGTCAAGCCGTCGCGCAAAAATATAAAACACAATATTACAAGCGCCCGCAAGATTTGTTCGGCGGCGTCGATGCCGTCAGCATCGTTGTGCCCACCGCCGGCCATTCCGAAGTGGGGTGCGCCTTCCTGGAACAAGGCATTGACACGCTGGTCGAGAAGCCGTTAGCCTCCACATTGGCCGATGCGGATCGCTTGATCGCCTGCGCGGCGCGACATCGTCGCCTGCTACAGGTCGGTCATCTGGAGCGCTTTAATCCGGCCGTAGTGGCATTACGCACCATCCTGACCGATCCTCGGTTTTTTGAGATTCATCGCCTGGGCGTTTTCTCTCCGCGCAGCCTGGATATCGACGTTGTGTTGGATGTGATGATCCATGACCTTGATATTCTTCTGGCCTTGGTTCCTTCGCCGATTGTGACTATACGGGCCCTCGGCATTCCGATTCTCACGCCAAAGATTGATATTGCCAACGCCCGTATTGAATTCCAGAATGGGTGCGTGGCCAATGTCACAGCCAGTCGAGTCTCGAGCGAACGCGTGCGAAAAATACGATTCTTCCAGCCCAACAGTTATGTGTCGCTTGATTACGAACGTCAGACGGTTTCCCTGTACAGCTTGATTCCGGCGCCCAGCCCGGTCGGCAAAGAAATCGTGGCTCGTAGTCTGGTGATTGAGCCCTACGAGCCGCTACGCGCCGAGTTGGAATCCTTTGTGGCTTGCGTCGAAAGTCGGGCCCAACCGGTCTGTTCCGGGGAAGACGGGCGCCGGGCTTTGGAACTGGCTTGCCAAGTGTTGAACCACATGCATACGGATCGGGCGCCGGGCGACCGCACCATGCCACCGTCCATTGATTGAGCCAATACGATTGCAACCTATCATTGCAATATCATACGAACATGGTACACTTTTCGGGGACCCTTATATACACCATTAAGTCGGGGGAAGTCTTGATGATTTTACTGCGGAAATATTTGAGTTTATCCATGGAGAACAGGGCATGAAACTTTTAGTAACCGGAGGAACCGGCTTTATCGGCGAGCCGTTGTCGCAAGCACTGGCTGAAAGGAATCACACGGTCACCATTGTCACCCGCACGCGGTTCCAGACCACCGCAGCCCTTCATAAGAATAAGACTCTGGTCACCTGGGACGAGAACGGTGGCAACGCCTGGAAAAAAGCGTTGCAGGACTCGGAGGCTGTGATCAATTTGGCCGGAGAATCTATTGCGGAACGCCGCTGGACAGCGGAACAGAAACTTAAAATCCGCAACAGCCGCATAGAAACCACGCGGGCTTTGATTAATGCTATGGAGGCCCTGCACGCCAGGCCCAAGGTATTTATCAGCGCATCGGCCGTCGGCTATTATGGAGCTTGCGGCGATGAGCCGCTGACCGAATCGGCGCAGGCAGGAACGGGATTCTTGGCTGAGGTTTGTAAATTATGGGAGAAGGAGGCTAGCGAGGCGGAGACCTTCGTGGAGCGAACCCTTCGTCTTCGTTTTGGCATGGTCCTCGGAAAAGATGGCGGGGCGCTCGACAAGATGGTCCCGCCGTTCAAAATGTATCTAGGGGGGGCCTTGGGCCATGGGCGCCAATGGGTGCCTTGGATACATATGGCCGACGTAATTGGTTTGATCTTGTTCTTGCTCGAACAGCCGCGCACGATTGGACCGGTCAATATCACGGCGCCCAACCCCGAAAGGATGCGGGACTTTTGCGCCGGTCTTGGGCGTGTACTGCGGCGTCCCTCGTGGGCGCCGATGCCGGCGCCGGTACTTCGCCTTATGTTGGGAGAAATGGCCGATATGTTGCTCACTGGGCAGCGGGTTATTCCCGAGGTCGCGCAAAAGCTGGGATACAAGTTTAAGTACCCGACCCTGAGCGAGGCGTTGACCGATTGTCTCGCGTGAATGTCGCTCCCTCTCTGCACGGAGATCGACGCACCTGCGCTAGAGCGACAGCTTGGCCACATTGGACAGGTCGCTCATGTTGCGCGCCTCGTCCTCGCTCTTTATGGAAAAGTAGTAAATTTTTCCGGGCTTCAATCCTTTTAGCGTAAACTGCTCCGCTTTCCCAGACGGCTGCGGCGGCGGCTCGCCCTTCACATTAACGGCCGCCCAGAAGTTGACTTGGGCACCCTCCTTCGCACATAACGAATTGAACCCTTCCACCTTGCAGGGGCGATAGCAAGTCGACATTTGACTGCGACAATCAATCCGCTCGACGATAGGTTTCTCGGCGTACTTAATCTGATAGCGAGCGGCCTTGCCGGCTTTGCCGTCCCCGCCCGGCGCGGTCCAGCGCAGTATGACCTCGCCGGCCTTGCTTCCTTTTTCAGCCTGCAAATCGATAATGGCGGAAGGGGGCGTAACATCGCGACGATGCTGATTGGCGAAAGCAGTTTGGAAAAATGGGTCCAGCTTGTCGCCCCACTTGGTCAGCATGGCATTGACGGCATCTTGGTAAGCCTTTTTTCCGGTGAGGCGATAGGCTATCGAAAGACCGGCGGTGATTTGAAACTCGATAGCATTATGGCGGCCATAAGGGAACAACTCCTTGTCAGACGGCTGAGGATTAGTCAGAAACCAATCCTCGGGAAAAATTGGAATATCCGATCGGAAAATCTCATGGACCAGCAAATCGGCGCCGGCCACGAGGAAGTCCCGGGCATCCTCGCCGTCCAAAAAGTGGCGCTGGATGTTTTGCGTCAGCACGACGTCGGCGTATTTACCAATCCCTAATAGCGCGATCCCCAGCTCCCAACTGGTCGCACCGTAATCGTATTGGAGACGGGAACCGGTATAGGTGGTACCGCCGGTGTTGGCCGGTTGATAGAGGTAGGCATCCAGAAGATTGCCGCGGCGTTTGTCAATTTGGTCATAGGCTTTTTTTAGGAGCCGCTCGGCATCGTCCAAATAAATTTGTTTTCCGGTGATCTCATACATGCGGGTGAGTTCATAAGCCAGCCACCCGTAGGCGCGCTCCACGGGGAACGTCTGTTTGTCTTCAATGAAGTGCCACCAGAAGCCGATGTGACGCTCGTGACGCGTGAGCTCTTCGGCCGCTTCCAGCGCCTTGCGATTGCCGGTGAGCAAGTAGTATTCATATAGAACGCTATACCAGGCATGGTAATGATCCGTAGGCATCCAGCCTTGGTAGTGCGTGCCCTTTTGATAAGCCGTCACATCGGGGACTTCACCGCGGTAGTCCGCCATAGCCGTCAAATCGCGGTGATAACTGCGTGCATCCATCCACTGCCGGGCCAGCTCTTCCGCCGTGTCAAAATAGTCGCGCTCCATCGTTTGCAGGAAGAAGCTAAAGGAGGATGGGTCGATACACGGGCAGCCGGCGGCGCCGGGATTGGCCTTGATATCGCCAAATGGTATCCATCCCCATGCGTTGTAAGGCTCGCGGGCGGCGTAAACGGTTTTTTTGTTTCCGAGACCGGCGCGGCTACGCGCCGGGGGTAGCTCAGGCGAAGCGTCTCCCGCCGACAGCGTTTGCAAATCGCCGAAGGGGCCGATGACGCGCGCATCGTTATACCAAGACGTCGGCGCCACAGCCAGCAAAGGCGAATTAAATTTCTTGATTGTCTCCTCGGCATTGAAATCATTTAAATGGAACGCGTAAAGCAGTTCGTGCGTCTTATGCACGCCCTCGTCAAGCCAATGGATACCTTGGTAAGCAGAAGGCCATAAGCGCAGGATCAATTTATTTTCCTCGAGATCAATGCCCTTTGGGCACTGTTGCCAGAAATGCCGTATCTGCGCGGTGACGCCCCAGCGGGTATCGTAAACGTCCGTCCAGCCTTGGGCGCGCTCGCCCTTGCCGACTTCCTTCTCGCCTCGATTGAGCCTGAAACCGCGGAAGGAGGGACCGCCTTCCAGTTCCTTATGGGCATTCTGGTCATGCGCGGTTTGTATGTCATAACCCCAATATTCACCATGATGCTGTTGCCAGTGGGCGCCGCCGCTGGAGTCCTGGTAGAGCGAAAAGGGCTCGCCGGTAGTCTCATATCGCTTATCGGCAAATATCCGCTGGCGAATCGGCTTTTCCAGATTGAGGGTTGTATAGATGGAATAATCCTTAAAAGCTAAGCTGCCAAAAAAAGGCGATGGACAAGAGCCATAACCGGTCAGCTTTTGCGAGCACGGCGGCGAGTTCTTCAAAGTGTGGTGGACTTTAACATGGCTCTTGCCGGCGTAAGCGTGAATCCGCGTCAGGTAATCGTAGAAACCAAGGACCAGGCCCTTTTGGTCGACCCGCTGGTGGCGACCTTCAACTTTGATCACAAGGCGCAGAGGGCCGTTCTCTTCGATGACGACGCGCTTAACGCCGAGATGAGCTCCGTACCAGGCATCAAAAGTATCAATCAGGAAGGCGCCATCGTCGGCGCTGCCCGGGCTGATGATGGCTTCCGAGTCATCAAACCGTCCGTCTTTATTCCGGTCCAACCAAACGCCATCAAAAAGATTAAATGAGGTTTTGCTGATGCGGAATTGCATGGGTCCCGTATTTACGGTTATCGTACCGCCACTTTCCACGGCCTTAACGGAAATTGGCGGCGTTGTTGTTTTTAGATCAGGCTGGTACGCGAGATAATAAGCCGCGGAGCGACCGGCGGCGACATCGGCTTGAAAATCCACCAGCACCCACTGGATCGCTTTTGTTTGGTCGTCAACGGTCCCATTCCAGCGAGCCAAAACCGTGAACTGAGCGGGGACTTCGGTTTTATTGTCACGGACTATCCGTAAGCCGTTAGCGCTTTTTATACCCAAGGACAAGGGAATTGGAATACCCGAGGTTACCGGCTCGGCCACGCGGTCGACGCGCGCATCCTCTTTAACCGTCAGTTTAACTCTCCATAAAGGCGTCGGGGCCGCCGCAATTCTTTCGATAGATTGGCAACCACTGACCAGCCCGGCCAGGAGAGTAAGAGTTAATAGGAAGCGCCGTCGCCAGCCTCCACCTATACGGCTTCTTCGCTGAACCGCTTCAGCGGGACAGCTTATGGAGGCCCGTAGTGTAGGCGTGCTATATAGCGACCCTGTGCGCGCGCCAAGGATCGCCGCGCCGGAACGGCCCAATCCCATGGAGGCGCGCAAATGTTTAAAAAATTTCATATTCGTTTGGTTAGATTCTCTATTCATAATTTTCTTCGGCCACTACTGGGTCTCTATGGTCCCATGGCAAAGAAGCCTTATTCGATAAGTAGTATATACTGCGAACGGGCATAAACTATCATTTCCTGCTTCTACAGAACCGGGAGCGGTAGCGACCGGGTGCGCACTCTTTCGCAACGGGCTGACCCGGTCGCTACCGCTCCCGGTTCTGTTACTTTATGACCGTTCAAAGTATAGCATGAAGGCTGGTGGTCTTAGCAGTGCCTCGCCTGTAGACCGAACTCGATAGAAAATATTGGAAGGTTGTTTTGGAGTCTGCCGTGCAAACGCGGCTACGGGAGAACGCATACTATATAGGTTTTGGGGGCACATTAAAGAGAGTAGCTGACGCCTCTAAGAGAGTAGTTTTGAATAGCTTGTAAGCGCGTTGTGCTCCGGTCTCGGAATAGGCTTTGAGATCGGCAGAAAGGGGAATGATACCTATTTGTGGAAAATCCCCCGTCTCATGGGGTAAATAACTCGGAGTGCGCTGTATTCCCGAGTGGAAACCGGAGGCGGCCAAAGGGGGTATTTAGCTTTGCTGCATAACTTGACCTGGAAGATAATGGTAGGAGTCGTAATGGCTTTGCTTCTCGTTGGGACTCCATTCTTTCTCTTTTTCTATAAATTCCATGGTGAACAACTTGTGGGTGGCCTTGATACGGCAGCGAACAGCTTAAGCCAGGTGGTATCGAACCATTTGGAAACGGCCATGATGAATCGGACCCCTCACGCGTTCGAGGAGGAGTTGACCGCGTTCTCTAAGTCGCTGGATGTTGAACGCGTTTTCTTACTCGACCTCAAAGGGAAGGTTCGGGCGTCATCGGACCCTTTGGCGACAGGAAAAGTTTACTCGAAACAGGAGGACCCCAGTTGTGCGGCCTGTCACCGGCTTCCCCCAGCCCAGCGCGGGAAGCATGCCGTTATCACGAATGTAAACGGTCTCAGCGTGTTTCGCCACGCGACGCCCATCTTAAATCAGCCGCGTTGCTTTTCGTGCCATGAACCGACCCAACGGCTTAACGGCATGCTTATTATAGATCTCTCCATGGCCAATCTGCAAAAGGGGCTCAACTCCGATGTCCGGCATATGCTGGGATTGGGCTTTGTCATGCTGTTGGTCACTATCGCCGCCCTGCACCTGCTCATCGACAGATTAGTATTGCAAAAACTCAAGAAATTGGCCAAGACCTCCCTCCAAATTAGCCAAGGAAATCTGGCCGAAGTGATTAATATTCCAGGTAACGATGAAATTACTCATCTGGCGGAAAACCTCAATCGCATGACGGCGAGTTTAAAGAAATCCTTTGAGGAGGCCAAGCACCATAAAGAATACTTGGAAGATGTAATCAACAGCATCGCCGACGAAATTATTGTAGTAGATCGAGACCGCCGTGTTGTGCTGGCCAACAGCGCTTATCTAACCAAGCAACCACGTATTAAGGACGATATTATTGGTGAAGCTTGTTTTCTAGCTTCACAAGAGTCCAGTGTTCCCTGCAACCAAGAGTTAATCATGAACTGCCCGGTGATGTGCAGCTTTGAAGACAGCGGTTTGAGCAAGAAACTATATACATTTATGGATGCCGACGGAAATGACAGATTTGTGGAATTGCATTGCTTTCCCTTACGGGATAGACATGGAGACATTTACCAGGTCATTGAAGTTCGGCGGGATATCACCGAGCGCCGGCATTTGGAGGCCGGTTTATGCCACTCGGAGCGGTTGGCGTCGCTTGGATTATTGGTGTCGGGAGTTTCTCACGAAATCAACAATCCGCTGGCTTCGATTATTGCCGGTATACAGGGATTGCGTCGACGTCTCAACGGCAAGATTAATAAAAGCGATGCGGATATTGAAGGCATTGAAGAGTACTTGTCGTTGATTTATAAAGAAGCTTTGCGGGCGAAATCAATCACGGAGAGACTGTTGGGCCTCTCGCAAAAGTCGGACTCCTGCACAGACTTGGTAAATATCAGCAAGTCATTGTCGGAGACCATTGCCCTGCTGCGCTTTCAGGCCGCCGGGCAGAATGTCGCGATCATGGAGGACTTAAGCGATGATCTTCCGATGATTAAAGCCAACGATTCCGCCCTGCGGCAGGTCTTCCTAAATCTTATCTTGAATGCTCTACAAGCGATCACGAAAAATGGGACGATTCTGATCAAGACGTGGTTGGATAAGCAGGTCGTGTGCATTTCCATCGAGGACGATGGCTGCGGCATCGATAGAAAGGATCTCAAGCGTATCTTTGAACCCTTTATTTCGCGCAAACCTTTTGGCAAGGGGACCGGATTGGGACTTTTTATTTCTGATCATATTATTAGGCAGCTCCGCGGGGAAATAACCGTAGAAAGCGAGGTTGGCAAGGGTAGCCGATTTACTATTTCTTTGCCGATCAATCCAGAATGATGGTCTATACGGTGTCTTTATGAAAGGCGTAAAAGTCTTAGTGGTTGATGACGATGAATCGTTCTCCCGCATACTGGTGAGAGAACTCACAGCCATGACCTTCCAGGTCGCCTTTGCGTGCAGCGGGGAAGAGGCCATCAAACAAATCGGAGAGACCGAATTTGATGTGGTCTTATTGGACGTCCACTTGCCGGGAATGGACGGCGTCACAACTTTGAAGGTCCTCCGCGATCTGGCCCCCACTACTGAGGTAGTGATGCTCACCGGTCAAGGGGCTCTTGATACGGCCGTTCCTGCGATGAAGCTCGGCGCTTATGATTATTTGACCAAGCCATGCAATTTAGATGAGCTTGAGACGCTTATCAACAAGGCTTGGGAAAAGAAGATGTTATCGCAGCAGAATGTTATCCTGAAGCATGAACTCGCCCGTCTTAACCCGTTTAATGAATTCATCGGAAAGAGTCCGGCACTAAAATCTGTCTTGGAAATAATCGCCAAGGTGGCTTTGAGCGATTCGACGGTACTTATTCAAGGTGAGAGCGGCACGGGTAAAGAACTCGTGGCCAATACGATTCACGGGAACAGTTTGCGTAAGGATAATCCATTTATTGTCGTGGATTGCTCCTCACTCTACGAGGAACTTCTGCAAAGCGAGCTCTTCGGACATGAGAAGGGGGCCTTCACCGGCGCCATCGCCCTTAAGCATGGCCTTTTTGAAGTGGCCAACGGCGGGACCATATTTCTCGATGAAATGGCTCAACTAAGCCTCTCTCTGCAAGCCAAACTGTTAAGAGTCATAGAGACGGCTACTTTTCGACGCGTCGGTGGCATTAAGGATATTAAGGTGGACGTACGGGTCATCGCCGCCGCCAATCGCGATGTACAACAAATGGTCGGCGATGGGCACTTTCGTGAAGATCTCTATTACCGTATCAACGCGGTGACAGTGGTTGTTCCGCCCTTGCGGGAAAGAAAAAGCGACATACCTTTGCTGGCCCACCATTTCCTGGCCAAAAAGATTATTCCCGGCCGAGAAGTGTTGGGCTTCTCAAAAGAGTCCATGGAACTGCTGATGAAATACGATTGGCCCGGCAATGTCAGGGAACTCAAGAATATGGTGGAGCGCGCCATCATTCTTGCGGAAGGCAAGTATATTCAGCCGGACGATCTGCCGGCTAATCTGCGTATGAATCTTGATTTTCTTTCCAAGAATTTTCACGCCGAGTATCCTTCGCTTGAGGAGGTCGAGCGACTTTATATCACAAAACTCTTGAACGAATTCAAAGGTAATCGCGCCAACGTAGCCGGCGCCTTAAAAATCAGCGAGCGCAGTCTCTATCGCAAGCTCAAAGAATACGACCTCAGTTAGAAGGGAAGATGACCGGCTCGGCATGAATCCGTGTCGAAGCCCGACGTGAGAGGAGGGAAGCGGTTATGATTCTTTCTCCTTGGAAAGTTTTCAATCTCTTCGGCGATTCCTCTAAGCCTGACTTCTCGAAGAGCATAGAGACCTCAGCGACGATCACCTACGCGGCCGCCGCTCATACCTTCGTTTTGCCTGACAACATGTCATATCGCCATTTCCTAAACCAACAAAAAGACTTACAGGCGGTAATCACCTAATGGCTGACATAATGTCATACACGATGGTTCGTACGTTTATCCGGCGGAACTAGTAACCTGTTGATACATTTGATCTTCATATTTAGGCCAGACAATTGCTAAGGAAAAGATTGAAGGAATATAAAGCCTGGACCTAGGGAATTGGATAAATCAACATGACTGGCAAACTGCTCATCTGTAATAGCGGAAAACAAGATATTGCTTCCATCGTTCAATTATTGACGAGTGAGAAATATCAAGTCGATATTTCACTACAACCTTTCGATGCTTTGCAGAAGCTGGCTTCAAGTTCCTTTATGGTAATGATTATCAGCATCCATTCCGGAGAGAGCAACTGGCTAGACATGATTCCCTTACTTAACACTTTGCATCCCCAATTGCCGGTGATTGTCGTGACCGATGATGGATCCCTGGAGACGGAGCGAATCGCTCGCCGGGGAAGAATTTTTTATTACCTCATGAAGCCCATCGAGGAAAAAGAACTAAAAGCGGTTTTGCGGGATGCCTGGAAGAAAAATCAGAATTAACGGGAACCCATCTAATTTTATGTCTGCGAGAAGGGTTACAAAAATATTCATCCTGCTTGTATTTATGATGTTGTCGTTTTCATTGAGACAACATTTTGTGCGGGCGGCGGATCATCTCAAGATATCGGGAACCAAATGTACGGAGTGCCATGACGACTTGATCAAGAAAAAGATAGTGCATCCTCCGGCGGCGGCGGGCTGCGATACCTGCCATGAGTATACGGAAAAAGGCGAATCAGCCGAGGTAAAATTGGCCGCCAAGGGTAATGAGCTCTGTTTCATCTGTCATTCTGAAATGCAAGAAGCCATGAAGGGAAAGAAATTTACCCATCCGCCCATTGTCGACTTGGGTTGTGTCACGTGTCACAGCCCGCATAGCACTGATCATGCTCCGCTCCTTAAGGTGGGAATTACTCAGCTCTGCCTGTCTTGCCATCGAATGCCCACGGGATCTCAATCAAGCGTTTCCACGGGGAAGGTTACGATATTTCCATCGACAACTATCCCTGGCAATTATCCAAACAAGGCCAAGAAAGTTCTTATTGATTCGTCGTACATGGGTCACCCTTACGCTAACCATCCCGTCTCTGGCGTTCCCGAGCCCAAAAAAAAGGGGAAGGAGATGTCTTGCGTGAGCTGTCATGAAGCTCACTTTGGCAACTCCGTTAAGATGTTTAAGAAAGACCTGGTTGGACAGGATCTTTGTGTTTCCTGTCATTGAAAACCGCAATTCCAACTTCAAAGTGTTAAACATGCTGTTTGCAAGTGACCGGCACGGAAGCTTAAGCCTCTCTGTTGTCGGGGTGTGTAAGGCCAATGCTACTGCCTCCACCCAAGCTTATTCCATACGCCGTGCAGCGATGAATCTCCTGGTTGTTTTTGTCATTACCGCGCTGTTTTGCGCTCCCGGATTTTCGGCCAAGAAAAAGAAAGGACCTGAAGTGGCCAAGCCGGTCAACTTGGTCTGGCCACCCCCCCCGGAAAAGCCGAGAATTCGCTACATTAAGTCGCTTTCCAGCAATGAGGATATCGAGCCGCCTAAGAAAAAAGGTTGGTTGGCCAAATTGATTAACGAAGAGGATGCCCGTCGGGTGATCGGCATGTTGCGTCCCGCCGGTATGGCTACGGACTCCAAGGGCCGCCTATATGTTGCAGATACCAATCGCGCCGTAGTTTTCGTTTTTGACCAAGAGAACAAGAAATTAAGTTTTATAGGCTCCGAAGGGCAGGGGCGCTTAAGCGGGCCCTTCGGAATTGCTATCGATAAGAATGACACTGTCTATGTATCGGATACTCGACTGAAGAAGGTTAACATCTATAGCAGTGATGGCGTTTTGACGAATGCTATTTCCAGGATCAGCGGTCAAGAACTCGTAAACCCCGCAGGGTTGGCTCTAGACGAACCCAACGGTCGTTTGTATATCGCAGATACGCGCGGCCACCAGGTGTTTGCCTGTGATTTAAAGAACCTTGGGAATGGCGCCCGATTTGGCAAGCGTGGCGAGGGTGATGACGAATTCAACTTCCCTACGGCGATCGCGGTAGATAAGTCGGGCAACATTTACGTGACCGACACTATGAATTTCTCCGTCAAGTTGTTCGATAAGAATTTCAAATTCATCAGAAAGCTCGGAAAAGAGCACGGATTGGGAATCGGCTCGTTCGACCGGCCCAAGGGGATTGCCATTGACAGCGAAGGCAATATTTATGTGGTCGATGCGACCTTCAGCAATTTCCAGATATTCAATTCCAGTGGAAAACTTCTACTATTTATTGGGAGTTTCGGCAGCGAGCCTGGCGGCTTTCGTTTGCCCTCATCGATTTTCATAGACAAAAAGGATCAGATATATGTCTCCGACCAGGCCAACCGGCGGGTCGATATGTTTCAATTCCTGGGGGGGAACTGAATTAAATACAGTGTCAATGGGTTCGAGGTGTACTCGGACCGAAGCTAATTCCAAGCGAAAAGGAGGTGAAAATATGAAGGCCATTAAATTGTTGCTAATTCTAGTAGTCTTTCTAGCATTGGGCAGTTATTCCATCGCTCAGTACCGCGGGGATGGTCCCAAGCAAACCGTCGTAAATTCATTACATGATCTTAGGAATAGGTTTACTGGGGCAACCCTGGTCTGCGAGTTCTGTCACTTTCCTCACAAGACGGACATGGTGATTAGCTCGCCCGAAGCACCGTTGCTGTGGAACGTTAGATTAAAGACTGGACCCTACACGGTCTATGGCGGAAGCTCCACCTTTTATGGGGATGCCACCGTCAGGGATCCGAGCCGGGCCAGCCGAGCGAACTCCGCAGCGTACATGACTCTGCTTTGCTTGAGTTGCCACGATGGCACCGTCACTCAGGCTGCCTGGTACGATAACATGGGTCTCGGCGGCACGGGTACGTTTACGGCGCCCAACATTGGTCACGGTGGAACCTCGGGTTTATCAGGAACCCATCCGCTGGACTTCGTCTATAGTGCAGCTCTAGCGACGCTAGATGGTGGTGTGAAGTCTCCTACCGAGGGAGGTACGGTCCGCATACCCTATGTCGGAACGCCGGCGCTTCCCCTGTTTAAAGATCAGCCCACCGATGTAAGCGGTAGAGTTGAATGTGCAACATGCCATAACCCGCATAGTAACGCAAACGGGAATTTCCTCCGAATGAGTAATGCGGCAAGCGCACTCTGCTTGAATTGTCATGGCGTATAATTCCTAAAATAAAGCAAGGTGCGGGGCGCAAGCCTCGCGCCTTTTCCTTAATTGATCCTCTGGAGGTCATCAATGAAACGGGTAAAGTGGTCCATACTGATTGTAGCCCTGCTTTTGATCGCCACTACAATCTTTATATCGATTCGTAGGGGTCCGAAGATGGGCAACGCGGCGGCCAGTTCCTTGCCGACCTTTACCGAAGAGAAGATCGATTTGAAAGCGCCGTTGGTTAAGATCAACGGTACTATTCTTACTGCCGGCGAGCTTGAGGAGGAGCTCAATCGAGTATTGATCTCGCCCGCCGTGCATGGCGGGATGAATCCACAAAAGCGCGATCAAATACGAAAAGCTTCGATGGAGGAGCTCATCGTGCGCGAGCTGGCGTACCAGAAGGCCAGGAGCCTGGGGCTAAAGCTTGAGGAAACGGCTATAAAAGAGTCGCTGGATAAGATCAAAGCGCGTTACCAGACCGATGCCGGCTTTAAGGAGGCCTTAAAGGCCGAGGGGATCACAGAGGCCAAATTGCGGCAGCGGGTGGAGAGGGACTTACTGCTCCACAAGATCCATGAACAAGAAATCGACGCCAAAGCGCGCGTTGGCGAGACAGAAGCAAGGAAGCATTATGAGGACAACAAGGCTAGGTTCATCATGCCGGAATCGGTGCAGTTGAAACATATTGTTATTCGCAACGAGCCCGGCCGCGACGAGTCGGCGTCCCGGAAGAAGATCAACGAGGCCTATAAGAAACTCAAGGCCGGCGCCGTGTTTTCCGATGTTGCCTATAAATACTCGGAGGATGACTATCGCGTGATGGGGGGAGATTTTGGCTCTGTGCATCGCGGTCAAATCGTCCCCGAGCTGGAGAAGGCCGCCTTTGCGGCGCCGCTTAAGAAGTTGGTGGGACCGTTCCAAACCAGTTTGGGATGGCACATTATTTGGGTCGCCGCCCGCCAGGCGGAGCACCAGTTGACCTTCGATGAGGTTAAGAGTAAGATTGAAGCCAGTCTCAGCCAAAAGCGCTTACAACAAAGAAAGCTGGAGTTTGCCAAAGAGCTCCGAGCCGCCGCCCAGATTAAATATTTGGCGGCGAACCGTTAACGTCATGTATTTGTCTGCCACTTATACCGGCTACGGAGGGACGTTTGGGCGGTAAACAAGTACGACCGAAGAATGACCATGAAGATGACGATCAGGCTGCAAAAACTTGGTCTAGCGTGCGGCATCGGCATTCTACTCTGCTCAACGGTTCGCGCGCAAGAGCAGCCGGTGCGGCTCAGCGGCGCGTTTACCATGGCTTTTTCAAGAACCAGCATTACCGGTCGCAGCTTGATGGCCAATCGCGACGGTGCTCGCAGCCAAGCCCACGATCTGTCCACTGGGTTGGATTTGAGCGTGGGCAGTTATCTCCTGGATCCCCGCTTTATCCGCTTTTCCTTTGACACGAATTTTCTACGCGATAAGAATACGTTTGATGAAAATTCCATTCGCTACGGTCTCGCCGGCATCAACCATAGCGTAGAGATTCTGCCTAATTCCTCCTACCCGTTTCGGTTTCATTTTAGCAAGCAAAGATCCAGCATGATGGAGCGAGAGATATCTTCGTCTAAGACGCATCGGGGTAGTTTGGGGTACGACTGGAAGCTGCGCAAACGGCATCTTCCGGAAATCGATGTTAGTTATGACCGCAGCGCCTATGGCTTCAATTTGGCGAAGGATTTTTTTCCCAATAGCCGCGCCCGGTCATTTTTTGTTGGGATAAGGGACAATATCAAAGGGTGGGACCTTAGCTCGCAATATAACTCGCAAGGGGCCACGGGAGGCATGACTAATCTAACGACGGACAGCCGTATAGCTCGTTTTGATGTGCGCAAGAATTTATCCGCCCAGTCCAGCTTTCTTACCAGCAGCTTTTACGAGACCTCCCACTTTGCCGGAGATTCGCGTACGGATCAAAATTTTACTTTTTTTGACGTCCATAGCGAAGTGAGCACTCGGCTGACCAAGAACATCAGCAACCGTGCTTTTTACCAGTTCTATCGTAGCCGTAGCAACCTCGGGAAAGACGATAATGTTATTATCCGTGCCCCCGAGTCCTCCGGCAACGGCAGTTTCTGGATTCGGCCTAACACCTTCACCTATTTCAATAACTTTGGCGATCAGTTGATCTACCGTGTTCGCCCGGATCTTACTTGGACACAGGCCGCCAATGCAAGCTGGATCAAACCTCCGGTTCCCGAAGTAGAAAGCACCACTCGTTCGCTCGAGCTGCTGTCGAGCGTAAGCTGGAATCGCACGCTGGGCTTGGTCACCTGGCGGTCAGGCTACACCCTCGGCAACAGCATGATCAAAACGAACTTCAACGCCAAGAATCATTCCATTTTTCACAGCTACAATATGGGAGCAAGCGCCGGCAATGCCCGCCGCCTGCTGGTTTCCACCGATTTTTATGCCTCGCGGCGCCCGGATATCTTTCAATTGGGCGGATATTTCAAACAAAATTATTTTAATGCCGGCCTCGAAACGCACAAGCTGACTAATTTCCGCCTGAGCTTTTCGGGAGGCCGTACACAAGTAACTACGGTAACTAACCGTGGCAAGGAGTACTATCGTTTAACTACTTTTTCGGCCAATGTGGATCATCGGATTTTCGCATTAACCGTAGCCCGTAATGTCAACGTCGGTATACGCGATCTTTTCACCAGCCCGCTGGTCTACGAGCCGAATCGCACTTTTCGGCGATTGCCGGTCTCCTCGCTGGTTCATGCTTCGTCTTTAGATACCTCTACTTATTTCACCATGGTGATCGCCAGAGTTCGACCGGCGAGAAATTTGGAGATTGATATCCGATATGGTAAAGACAAGAGCCTGTTCGTTGTGACCCACAACCTTTTTGCGCGGCAGTTTGATATTATAGCTACTTACCGTCTCGGAAAATTTACTTTTTCCGGCGGCGTTTTATTCGATCAGCAGGTTGCCGCGACGGCAACATCAAGAGACCGGGCCTATTATTTCATGAGACTCTCTCGTCCATTCAAGATATTTTAGAGAAGTACCCCTTTGGGGCACAACGATGGATGAAAACAGAGCCGCCTGCGGCAGCGGGCGGGTGGCCGAGACGAGTAAGTCGGTGCGTGATATACCCTGGGAGCGCCCCGACTACCGTCGGGGCAAGGGTGGACGCGGCCAGCGACGGGACTCGCCGGCAGGGATGCCGGCGCTCCCAGGTATTTACAGAGGATCGCCATGCAGGTTGCGAAATCAGACGTGGATGCCTACCGGCGACAGGGCGCGAAAGGTTTGGTCCTTCTCCTTTGGCTCGGATTCCTTCTGGCGGCGCCCGGCTACGTTTACGATAAGGAAAAGACCCCTACGAAGGCGGAGATCACCTGGCCACCGGCGCCGCAGACGCCTCGCATACGGTTTATTGACGAGTTTTCGTCGCCCAAAGATCTCGGTACTAAGCGACCGATGTTTAAGCGGCTGTGGAAAAAGATCATTGGCGTTGATGACCGCGAGCCCGGAATTTTGCAACCCTACGGCGTGGTGACCGACAGTCTCGGCCGCATCATTGTGACCGACACAAAACTAAGATCTCTGCACATCTTTGATCGCCAAAGCCGGAAATACTCTACCATACAGCCGCCCAAGGGCGAGACGTTTGTTTCTCCCATTGGACTCGCCGTCGATGGCGAGGATACGATTTATCTTTCGGATTCCTATACGGGCAAGATCTTCGCATTTGACAAGTCTGGGAAGTTTAAGTCCAAGATCGGCGAGAAAGAAGGTCTGTTCAAACGGCCGACCGGCCTGGCCATCAACAAGAACCTTCAGCGACTATATATCGTGGACACGCTCAAGAACGAAGTAGTGGTCTATGATCTGCAGGGACACGAACAATTCCGTTTCGGCCGACGCGGGGTCGGCAAAGGTGAGTTTAATTACCCCACACATATTTGCCTAGATCGACAGGGTAGGATCTATATTACCGACGCCTTAAATGCGCGTATACAGATTTTTGATGAGCATGGAAACTTCCTTTCGCTCTTTGGCCGGTTGGGAAACGGCAGCGGCGATCTCGACAAGCCCAAAGGTGTGGCGGTCGACAGCGAGGGACATGTTTATGTTGTTGAGGGCTTGCATGACGTTGTACAAGTTTTCGATGCGCGCGGAACATTCCTGCTGAGCTTCGGAGAAACCGGTTCGAGCGCCGGACACTTCTACTTGCCGTCATCGATTTACATCGATGACCATGACTTCGTGTATGTGGCAGATTCGTACAATCGTCGCGTCCAGATCTTTAAGTACTTGCGTCCGGTCTAAGACCATGACGTCCGTCAAGTGGTTGATCTTAGCCGGCAGCTTGTTTATGTGGGTCGGCGCCTCGTTCAGCCAAAACTTCAAAAGTGACGTGAAGAATTCCAAGCATGACTTCAGCGTAGCCAGCACGGCCACGATTCATGCCGTTTCGGAAACCGCGCTTTGTGTCTTTTGCCACACTCCGCATAATGTCAATCCAACCCAACCGCTCTGGAATCACACCCCTTCAGCCGTTGCTACTTACGCGCTTTACAGCAGTTCGACGCTGAGATCCATCATGGGCCAACCCACAGCCGCCGACTCCTCTAAGTTATGCTTGAGTTGTCACGATGGGACGGTGGCCCTGGGCGATACGGTTAAGAGCGGGATGATCCCCTTTGTGCAAGGGCCGCAATACATGATCCCGCCCACGTCGCGGTCCAACCTTTATCGGGGAGTTGGATTTCTCGACCAGCATCCGTTTGCCTTTATTCCTAGCATCGGCCAAGGAATTCAAGCGCCGCCGCCGGGCGATCCCGTTCGTTTCGACGCCAACGGAAAAGTTCAATGTATTAGTTGCCATAATCCGCACGCCGAGAATAAGGACAGCACCGTCGGCCGATTTCTCGTGAAGTCCAACGTGCGATCCGCCATCTGTCTTACGTGCCATCTCAAGGACGGTTGGACCGGCTCGGCGCACCGGCAGCCGGTCAGCGCCTTTGATGATGGGCGCTACGGTCCTCTGCAAGGGGCGCACACCGGATACACCGGTGTCTCCAACAATGGTTGTGAAAGCTGCCATCGTCCGCATGCGCCGTCGGTCGCGCAACGGCTCACCAAGTATCCCGAGGAGCAGGTCTGTTTTAAGTGTCACGATGGGTCGGTGGCCGACACGCTGCGCAATATCCAAGCGGTTTTTCAGAACAAGATGTATCGTCACCCCGTGCTAGTTACTCCCTCCGTTCATGACGCATCGGAAGGTCCCACCACGAGTCTCTTTCGCATTCCTGAGACGGATCTCGGCGCGGCGCGCCATAGCGAGTGCGCCGACTGCCACAACCCGCATGCCGCCAACAGCCAGATCGGAACTCCACCGCTTGTCAGCGGTTTTCTGAGTTTTGTCAAAGGCTTCACATCGGCGGGAACCGGCACGACCAGCGCGCAATATGCCTATGAGATATGCTTTAAGTGCCATTCGGACAGCGCCAACAAACCGCAAGCCACCGATCGCGGAACGGTCGGCGTCGGTTACGGCCGCAATCCACAGCGGCTGACGGATCAGGCCAATCCTACGCGCTATAATACACGTATGGAGTTCAATTCAATTGTGGCCTTCCATCCGGTTGTGGCGCCACGGGGTCTGTCCAGTGGTTTAAGTGGGGAAATTCCAAGTTTAAGGGCCGCGCCCATTTATCCCGGGGGAGCGCCGATTCCCGGCCGAGTCTTGTCTCCCAGCAGCCAAATCTACTGTCACGATTGTCATAATAACGATACCGGAAGAAACCTGGGAGTGGGAACCGAAGCCTGGGGCTCTCATGGATCGAATATGCCACATATGCTGGAACGCACCAATGTCCTCGAGCCGCCGCCGCTAAGCCCCGGCGCTCCCAGTGGCGGTATGCCGTACTCATTGGCCAATTACGCCCTATGCGACAAGTGCCATGATATACAGAATAGCACATTACGCGACCAGAGCTTTAAGTACCACAATAAGCACATAGTAGGCGTAAATGCGGCTTGCTCTACTTGCCATGATCCGCACGGAATCAACGGCGGCACGGCACTTAACAATAGCCGCTTAATCAACTTCGATTTGAGCATTGTCGGACCGAATTCGGCCGGCCAACTGAAATTCGAAAAAGGCGGGTTCCGTAGCGGCGCCTGCTTTTTGAAGTGCCACGGTGAAGACCACTCTCCAAAAAACTATCCGTAAATGTAAATGGACATGAAAAAAATTCATGATGAAAAATCATCATGAACGCGCGGCCAAGATCCGGAGCCGGATTGATTCTATTATCCGTCGCGCGCAGGTAGGAATGGACAAGAGATAGGGTTTTTCCTGGTACCTGAATGCTGAAAAAGCAGTCAGAATAAATTTTACCATCCCGCCAAGGCGGGAAGCGTAAAACAACGCTGAAGCCTTGTTTCCAGACGATCCTGGTGATTCTCGTGCAAAATGCAGGTATTACATTAAACGCGGCCTCGATTACTTTTGCAATCCTCTCCGTTTCACGTCGTAGTGGCTCAAACGTTTTCATCTTTGTGTCTTTGTGGTTAAATGAAGCCTACCATAAATATACAAATCCCTTATCAGAAAATCTCCCTGGCTGATTCAAACCACCAACAAATTTGACGCACACCCGTCAACGCCTGAAGTTTGATCATAAGAAGCACGCGGCTGCCAATATCCAGCCCGGCGGGGTCCCGGATTGTGGACAATTGTAGGGAGTGGCTACCGCTTACAATTCAAAGCTCCGAAGGAGCGAGATATAATAGCCAGGGGCAAGCGCAGCGCAGCCCCTGGAA
>JACOSC010000088.1 GCA_016179055.1 Acidobacteriota bacterium | reverse complement strand
TTGATCCCCGCATCCCTTGGCTCTTTAATTTCAAATTAGACTTCCGCTTTCGCTAAACGCAACTTTTATGGACATTCCAATGGACCACCGCCAGCCCCCCCTTTTTTGTCTAATTATCTCCCCCTCCGAAAAGTCTGCCGGAGGGGCTAATACATATCCTGATCTGATGATAATATCCTACTAGTCGAGTACATCATACGGAAATCACACCCTCCCGAATCTGTCAAGCGCCCTAGCCCGCAAAAATCTTATCGACCTGTTTGACGACGTCGCGTAAGTAGTGCTCATCCCCGGATTTTAGTTCGACCGTCAAGTAACCTTTGAAGCCAATTTCACCGATAGCCTTTCGCACTTCCAGCCAATCAACGCTTCCTTCCAGAAGCCCGACGAATTGGTTGGTTGCATTGTGGAAATCCTTAAGATGAAACTTGACGATGCGCGCACCCAATGTTCGTATCCAATCCTGGGGAAAGCCGTAGAGCACAACGTTGCCGACATCGAAATACGCCTTAACCCACGGACTGTTAAACGCATCGATATATTGGACGAATTCGAGCGGAGAGAGTAGAAACTTATTCCACACCTCTTCGACGGCTATAATGATCTCCAGCTCTTTGGCCAGCGGAATCAACGCGCGAATTTGGGCCTGCGAGCGCGTATAAGCGTCGCGGTAAGGAGTTTTGGCATTGACCACGGCGGGGACCAGCAAGACCGTATCGGCGCCCCATAGCTTGGCGTTGCGCAACGAGGTTTCCATGCCTTTCATGCTGCGAGCAACGACCGATGGATCGTTGCTGGATAGTGGATACCGCCAGTGATCCGAGTTCATTACAGAGTGTATGCGCAGTCCAGTCTTGACGGAGGCCGCTTTGATCAAATCTGCCTCATTGGCATCGGCTTGGGTTGAGACCTCAATCCCATCAAAGCCGACATCCATGGCCAACTTGAAACGATCGTTATAGCTCATTTGTTTCGGCAGCATACTAAGCAGGACCGCTTTCTTGAGGGAAACGTCGCCCGTCGCGCGCGCAGCCGGCGCGGCCAGGAATTCCTGAGTATAGGATAAAGCCCCTAGGGTTCCACCCGCCAGGACATTTAGAAAATCGCGTCGCATTAAATAGGTTTGCAAGTGACACCTCCTCCTATGAAAGGGCACCGAGCCGCTACAGAACCGGGAGCGGTAGCGACCGATTAATCGCCGTATGGCACATAGACCCCCTGAACAGTCACGAATCAATTTACCACAAGGGGAGAAAATTGGCTTGGGCTGTTTCAAGTAAAACCAATAGCCGTCCTGAAGCTCGATCCTAAGAAACGCGCGGATGCCAAAATCCAGCCATTGCGGGGTCCTGGAGTTTGGACATTAGGTAGGGAGTGGGGTGGCGCTTACTATCCCAAGCTCCAAAGGAGCGGGCTTATAATAGCCAGGGGCAAGCGGAGCGCAGCCCCTGGAAAGAAAGCGGCCCCAGAACGCCAGCCCTGAAAGGGCGAACTAATGGCGATCAATTCCTATGCCGCCGTCGTTGTCTTCCATACGTATTCATCGGGCAGCAGGGTAGCGCGCCCCTTCAGGGCGCATAGCTTCGGCTATGGTACGTACCAGGGGCTGCGCTTTGCTTGCCCCTGGCTATTATAGGTCGCTCCTTCAGAGCTATGCGACCAGGCTTCGGGCTATGCCGGGCGCTCGCTCGAAGTGGTGGGGGCGAACGGATCGCTAGGGGCTGTGGCCAATGTCCAAACTCCAGAGTCCCCGTGCGGGGCCGGCTCTGCTACCGTCTGATAGGCTTATGATCGAATCTCAGTATAGCCGTCAAAACGGAAGAATCCTGGCGCGGCAGCTTTGATTGCTCTCTGAGATCGCGCTTGGAAAAATTGCCTCCTTTGACCGGTGTCCGGGCGTGCTCCTATGGTGCAGAAGGAAATAAGCCTCATCATTTGTGCGTAGCTGTCTCGGCCGCCGTATGGTTCCAGGATCGACGGCCGGTGGGCGAGGTTTTTCTCGATTTGTGGCCACTTTTATTTTGATCGATTTTGTGTGTATATTGTGAAAGGCAAGTCGTCGTATGGCTTCGACCGAGTGGGCTATACGCACGGCCTATGAAAATAACCGCGGAAAAGGCTTATGTCCGAAATCTGCATTTCCCAGGGGGTTCCTATGGTTAAGCTGACCAGAAGAGAATGGAGCAAAATGACGGCCGGCGGTTTGATCGCGGCCTGGAGTCCACACAGTTTTTCGATGAATGCGAATAAGCCGAAGTCTCGCGTGAACGGCGTGTTGTTGGGCGCGCAAAGCTATAGCTTTCGTGATCGCGCGCTGGACGACGTTATCCATGCGATGGCCGAAATCGGTCTGAGCAGTTGTGAACTATGGCAGGGCCACGTTGAGCCGGCGGAATTCCGCAAGCGGGCCGGCGATGCCAAGGCCCGCGCCGAATTGCGCGTCTGGCGTCTCAAGGTCCCGCTGAGTGAGTTCAAAGCGGTGCGCGCCAAGTTTGAGAGCGCCGGGATCGACATTCATGCGTACAATTTGAGCTTTCGTGACGATTTCACCGACGCCGAGATTGAACGCGGGTTTGAAATGACGCAGGCATTGGGAGCGCGGATTATAACGGCCTCAGCCAACGTTTCCACGGCCAAGCGGATTGATCCCTATGCCCTTCGCTATAAGATACACGTCGGCATGCACAATCACTCCATCGTACGGCCGAATGAGTTTGCCGCGCCGAATAGTTTTGTCGAAGCCATGAAGGGCGCCTCCGACTATATTGCGATTAACCTCGACATTGGCCATTTTACCGCGGCCAACTTTGATGCCGTCGACTTCCTGCGTCGCCATCATGCCCGAATCGTTTCGCTGCATATCAAGGACCGCAAACGCAACCAGGGCGAGCTTACGCCATTTGGCCAAGGCGACGCGCCGATCCGGCCGGTGCTTCAGTTGTTGCGGGAAAACCGTTGGCCGATCCCGGCCAATATCGAGTATGAATACGCCGGCCTGGACACCATCGCTGAGGTCAAACGCTGTTTGGCCTATTGTAAACAAGCGCTCGAAGCTTAGCCCATCATAGACCCGCGGCA
This sequence comes from Acidobacteriota bacterium, assembly GCA_016179055.1. Classification (GTDB taxonomy): domain Bacteria; phylum Acidobacteriota; class UBA6911; order JACOSC01; family JACOSC01; genus JACOSC01. Next base: position 13,712 of record JACOSC010000088.1, on the reverse strand, counting down.
GGCCGAGCATAGGTTACTTACGCGCTTTAGTCCGTTGGAGTAGGCGAATAGGGGAAGCATAGAAGCCATAGCGCTCGCGTATATTATTAATAATGAAGCGCTCCGTAGAAAAGTGCAGCTTGTCGCGCGTGGTCGTAAAGAGGACAAACGTGGGCGGATCGGTTTTGACTTGCGTGATGTAGCGCACTTCAAACTTGCGCTTGGGATTGGCGGTCAAGACCTTGCTCTTTACTTCCTTTTCGAAAAACGCGTTGAGCTCGGCGGTGGGGACGCGTATACGGCGACCGGCGTCGGCTTGCTTTATGAAATCAAACAGCTTCATCACCCGCACCCCTTTGAGCGCCGACACGGTGACGATCGGGGCATACTCCAAAAATTTCATGCGCGACCGTAAGCGCCGTGTATAAGCTTCGATAGTTTGGGTGTCTTTCCGGATCAAGTCCCATTTGTTGAGCGCCAGAATCACCGAGGCGCCGGCCTTTTCCGCATAGCCGGCAATTACGGCGTCCGCATGGGCGATCCCCGCCGCGGCATCCATAACGAGCAAGACAATCTTGGCCTGCTCCATGTGCTTGCGCGCCATGATCACGGACAGCTTTTCGGCCATAAGATCGGTTTTCCCCTTGCGGCGTATACCGGCGGTATCGACGATTCGATAAGCTTGCTCCTTGTAAACGATCTGTGAATCCACGGCGTCACGCGTGGTTCCGGGAATATCACTAACGATCACGCGCTCCTCACCCAGCAGTCGATTCACCAACAGAGACTTGCCGACGTTCGGACGCCCGACAATGGCGACTTTAATTTCAAGCGGGTTGGCTTCCGTCGGAGTGCCATCATCGGGCATGCGGCGAATGATTTCATCCAGCACGGTATCGATGCCACGCCCATGCTCGGCGGAAATGGGAAAGATAGTATCCCAACCAAAGGCATAAAATTCCGGCGCTAAAACTTCTTGCCGGTCGCTATCCACTTTGTTGGCCACCAGCAGGGTCCTGCCTTGATACGGCCGCAGAATTTCCACAAGCGCTCGTTCAAGCGGCGTCACGCCCACACGGGCATCGACCACCCACAGCAGCGCGTCGGCCTCTTGTATAGCCGTCTGCGCTTGTTCTAATATGCGGGATGGGATTAGCTCGTCCGGGTTGGGGATCATACCGCCCGTGTCGATGACTTCAAAATATCTTCCAAGCCAATCGGCTTTTCCGTAAAGCCGATCACGCGTGATTCCGGCTTCGTCACCTACGATGGCGCGGCGCCGTCGGCAAAGGCGGTTAAAGAGCGTCGATTTCCCGACGTTAGGACGCCCAATGATGGCTACTCTAAACATGGCCGTTCAAGCGCTGTCATCGTTTAAAAGTGATGACTCGCGTACAAGAAAGCTTATCACGCACAGCGCGCTTCTCCTTAAGATTCTTTGGTTGGATCTCAACTACGGCTGTACAATAGCATGTGGGTTTCATAGCGTCAAGGTTTCTGCGTTCGCGCTGGCGTATTACCTCAGTTATGGTGGGCTGATGCAGGATGAATAGGCCTGGGGTTTGCACACACTTAAGTGGATAACAGGCGAGCCCGGGCAGGAGTTTGGAATAAGAATTGGGCTCCAAGCCCGTAAGCTTCAACGGGTGCCGCAAGGGAAAGCATAGGTCGCTGACGTCTGGAAGCTGACCTCGCGAGCAATGGCTGTCGGACCCGGTTTACACTCGACCCGATAATTATCGGCGGGGACGGAATGGTTGACCACCGAGTGATAACGGGGATGAGAATTCTCAGCGCAAATATCCCTGAAAGGGATACGGTTAATAGCCGGGGGTGGAGCGGAGCGGAATCCCCGGTACCAAGGCCGCCCCAAGACGTCGACCCTGAAAGGGTCGCAGTTAACTACCGTGGCCTAAATCTCCATAGGCTCAGTCCCACAGATACTTCGTGTCGTACACGATCTCGTATTTTTCCAGAAGCTCCATCAGCTCCTCTTGAAACGTTTTCTTCCGGTGATGCCGCTTCTGTCTGGCAAGATAAGACGTCAAGGCAGGAACCTGGGACTTTCCGATCGAGAAACCCCCATACCCATCTTGCCAGTGAAAACGAGCAAATTCCCGGCCGTTGGTCTTTAGCCACGCGGAAGAAGCTTTCTTTAATTCGCCCACTAAAGGGCTGAGCGCCACGTTTTTTGATTGGGATATGAGCAGGTGAACGTGATTAGCCGTGCCGCCGGCGGCCAGCAGACACGATTGTCGTTTTTTGGCTATTCCCCCAAAGTAGGCATAAAGATCACTCTCAATTTCCGATGGGATCCAGTTCTCGCGGTGCTTGATAGAAAAGATCAGATGAACCAGCAGACTGACCAACGTTTGTGCCATCGCTTGCGCTCCTAATATAGATCGTGACCGCGACCCTTTCAGGGTCGGGATTGGTGGGGGCCTTGTTTCCGTGGGTTTCACCCACGGCTATTAACCGCTGCCCTTTCAGGGCAGGCTGCTTGATCCAATGATAGCAAAACCGAAAGGCCGTCACCAATAGGCCACGTGCGTGCCCAGCACCCCCAACCCATTTCCGGCAAAGGAGCCAAGGAAAATTCTTGAATCGAGCACTGCCTCCCCGACCGAAACTGACCCATTACGCGCTGAGTGGATTTACTATTGCGACTTGTTTGCTGCCACCGCTATACTTGAACGTTCGGCGGAAATGGACTCATGAGAAAAAACCAAAATTCTAATAACACAGATAAGGCATCGCCTCTGCCGCGGGATGAAGAGCCCGTGGCGATACCGATTGAAGATTGGATTGATTTGCACTCGTTTGCTCCTGGAGATATCCCAGCCGTGGTCGAGGAGTACCTCAATGAGTGTTACCGGCGGGGTCTCTGCAACCTCCGCATTATCCATGGCCGAGGCATTGGCGTGCAGCGCGCAATGGTCCGGGCGATTCTGGAGCGCACTCCAACTGTGATTTCCTATTCAACAGCTCCGGCCGAGGCGGGTGGTTGGGGTGCGACCTTGGTCACACTTAAGTCCAACCCTTTGCCGGAAAAAGATTAGCTTGGAGTGGTCACCAAACAGGTACGGTTACGATCTCTCGCGGCCGCGGGGAGCGTAGCTGTGAAAGAAAGGAGTCCCCCAGCTTGCGAAGACGGCAAGCGGATACCAAGATGAAACTAAGGAAGTTTCGTAACGGTTCGCGGGGTTCACTGAGAGCACACAAGAGACCCCCAGCGGAAGCTGGGGGTATCCACCCCCCGTGAACGGATACGAAGTTTCTAAGGAGTCCCCCAGCTTGTCGTAAAACGACACGCAGAAAAACGATGAAACTGGGGAAGTTTCTAAGGAGACATCGTGCCAGTCGGAAATCGTCGCTGCGATCATTTGGCGCTGAAAGTCAAGGATCTGGAGCGCACTATTGCTTTTTATCGTGATTACGTCGGGATGCAAATTATTCATGACCGCCGTGAGCGCGAGCACCGAGTGGTTTGGATGCGGCTACCCGATGATCTCCAAGGTCTCATCTTGGTCATGATTGAAGACGCAACACCCGCATCACCGGGCGGCGGGTCGGTTGATCATCTGGGGATCCACGTCGACAACCGCGCGGAGGTTGATGCCATCGCAGAACGTGCGGCCGCTGTGGGGATATTAATAGAGCCGCCGCAATATGCCGGCCCAGTGGTCGGCTACTTTTGCACGATTCGCGATCCCGACGGGAACGCGGTGGAGTTCTCCTGCGAACAGATGCGCCTATAGAAGGGCTATTCCAGCGTCAGGGAACGATTTTAGCAATTCGCCCATGAAGGGGAGAGGTCGTTTATGAATATCGTCAGCCCAGTCATCGAGCAATACCTGAATGGTTTGGATCCTATCACGGATCCCGTGCTGCTGGAAATGGAAACGTACGCGGCCTCTCTGCGTTTTCCAATCGTGGGACCCTTGGTCGGCCGCGTTTTATATCAATTGGCCATGATCTCCGGCGCTCGGCGGATTTTTGAGATGGGATCCGGCTTTGGCTACTCCGCCTACTGGTTTGCCAAGGCGCTCAGCCCATATGGAAAGATTTTCTGCACCGACGCTTCTGCCGACCATGCCCGCCGCGCGCAGAACACATTTGAAAAAAACGGTTGGACCGCCACGCTGCAATTCCAAGTGGGAAATGCCTTAACCATGATTGACCAGGTTCCCGGAGAGTTTGATATTATCTTCAACGACATTGACAAGGAAGACTATCCGCAGGCCTTTCACAAAGCCTTACCGCGTCTCCGTCGCGGCGGACTCTTGATTTCTGATAACGTGTTGTGGGGCGGCGCCGTGGCGACCGACGACTCGCGAGCGTCTACCGCCGGTATACGAGAGTATACGCGCCTGATTTTTTCCAACGAAAACCTGGTCTCTTCTATTTTGCCAATTCGCGATGGGGTCTCGATCACCGTAAAACTCGTATGAAAAACCATGGTGGCGCCGGCATCCCTGCAGGCGAGGGCGGCAGGCTTACGGAGCTTGGGTAGAGGCTTGCAGTCGCTTAAGCAATTTTTCCACATGGGTTTCAATCTCGTCACGCACCATGCGATAAAACTCGAGGGGTTGCCCAACGGGATCAGCAATGTCCCAATCAATCATCTCACCCGAATAGGAGACGGAACAAATCTCCTGCGCCTTACAACAACCCATAGTCACTACCACATCCATGGCGTCTAGATCTACGGCATCCACGCCTTTGGAGTACTGCGAATTAATGTCGATGCCTTTCTCCTGCATAACCATTATGGTCCGGCTGATGATGAAGCCGGCGGGATGCGTCCCGGCGCTATAGACTTCGGCCAGGTCGGTTTGCTTGGCCCGAAGAAATCCTTCCGCCATCTGACTCCGGCAGGAGTTTCCAATACAAAGAAACAACACTTTCTTTAATTCGTTTCCCATTTTGATCGCTCTCCAAAGCTGAAATTCTACTGGGTCTCCGTCCACTTTTCTATACTTCTCCGATAAGGCTCATGACGGCACTGCCGCGCGGGAATTATTTTAGTAACTGTTCACGGGGATCGGGGGTCAGAGATCGGGCGATACTGGTTGTATTTCTTTTCCAAACCAGCCGCAATCCGTTAAGCATCCGCCCCACTACCCAATCTCAAAATCACGATAATTCCTATCGACACCCCCGAGCCCTGACCCCCGATCCCCGTGAATAGTTGCTTATTTTAACGGCGGATCCTTAGACGTGGACTTTAACAAATCGGACAGGCCGGCAAAGGGCGTATTGCGGTTTGGTTTGGCCGGCGGTGGAGTTTCTTGGCCTTTCGGGCGAAGCGCCGGCCGCGAGGTCGTCCTTGGCGCGGTCCGCTCCGTCTTCATAGACAAGGCTATTTGTTTCTTTTCGAGATTTACTTCCAATACGCGTACCTGTACGCGGTCGCCGGGGCTGACCACTTCCTGTGGATCTTTGACAAAGCGATCGCTCAATTGAGAAATATGAACGAGACCATCTTGATGGACGCCGATGTCAACAAAGGCGCCGAAATTGGTTACATTGGTCACGATCCCCGGGCAGATCATGCCGGGAGTCAAATCCGGCAGTTCATGTATGTCCGCTCGGTAGTGGAAGGCCGTAAACTCCGCCCGCGGATCGCGTCCGGGCTTCTCCAATTCTTTAATGACATCGTTAAAAGTATACTGGCCCATCTGCTGGGCCAGATCAGCGGCGTTCCTGATGAGCGTCACGCCGTTACCGAGAAAATCCTTGACGTCTCGTTGCATGATTTTGGCCCAGTCGTCCAGCAAAGCGTAGCGTTCAGGATGTACGCCCGTATTATCCAAAGGATGCTCTCCGTGCGGGATGCGGAGAAAGCCCGCCGCCTGTTCATAGGTCTTCTTGCTAAAGCGAGGAACCTCCAGGAGCTGCCGCCGCGATTGAAATAAGCCCCGACTGCTTCGATATCCCACAATCGCTTTGGCCAGCGCGGAACCAATACCGGAAACATGAGATAATAAATGATAGGAGGCCGTATTCAAATTGACCCCTACCGAATTGACACAGGAATCCACTACCAGAGTCAGGCTCTTTTTTAGCGCGGCCGGCGCCACGTCATGCTGGTATTGACCTACTCCGATGCTCTTGGGGTCGATCTTCACCAATTCCGCTAATGGATCTTGCAGCCGACGCGCGATCGATATGGCGCCGCGCACCGTAACATCCAGATCGGGAAACTCCTCGCGGGCGGCCTCACTGGCGCTATAAACGCTGGCGCCGGCCTCATTGACCATGACCACTGGAACGCACAGGCCGCGCTCTTCCAAAGCCGCGCGAACAAAAAGCTCGCTCTCGCGCCCGGCGGTTCCGTTTCCGATGGCGATCGCTCGAATGTTATCGGGTTTGAGCATTTCAAAAAGAAGTTTCTTAGCTTGTTCCTGTCCATGTGGCGTTTGGAGGTTCAGTACCTGGTTGGCCACAAATTTCCCAGAATCGTCGACAATAGCCACTTTGCAGCCAGTGCGTATGCCGGGATCAATGCCCATGACGGCCTTCGGTCCAAAGGGCGAGGCTAAAAGCAATTTGCGCACGTTTTCCGCAAAGACTCTTATGGCCGCGTCATCGGCGATCCTTCTCAGCTCGGTGTGCACCTCGTTTTCAATGCTCGGCATCACATGCGCACTGAGCGCCAAGCGCGCCGCCTTGAGCAGAATCGCCGCTCCCGGAGAATCCGTAACGGTACAGGCGGCCAGCTCGAAGGCCGTGCGCATGCGCTCATCGTAGGTCGTATCCAGCGGGGCGCCGCGGATCGAAAGTTTAAGTTCTTCCTCCATCCAAGCGCGGCGTATGGCCAGATAGCGATGCGAGTTCTGCGGTTGCATAAGTGAAGAAATCGATTCCTGAAACCCAAAATACTTTTCATACTTACTGGCTGCCGCGGCTTTCACGCCTTTCTCCGTCCACAGGAACCCGGCGTTGAATACGGTCCGGCGCGCCAACTGGCGTAACTCCTGAATCTCGGAAAGGCGCTCGATCAAAATATCTTGGGCGCCTTGTATGGCGTGCTCATGGTCGATAATCCCTTTTTCTTCATTGCGGAACTGCGCCGCCATCACTTCGAGGCTCTGCATCGGTTGCGCGGCTTCGACACCATGGCCACAGTTCCATATCCAATCCGCAAACGGTTCCAGTCCGGCTTCTTTGGCGCGGCTGGCCTTGGTCTTCCGTTTTTGTTTGTAAGGAAGGTACAAATCTTCTAATATTTCCAAACTGAAGGCGCCGGCGATGGTTTCCTTGAGCTCGGGACTTAGTTTGCCTTGCCGTTCGATTTCTTCGAGGATAAAAGCCTGCCGCTTGAGGATCTCATCCCAACTTTCCTTGCCTTCGATAACGGATTGTATGGCGACCTCGTCGAGATTTCCCGTCTGCTCCTTGCGATAACGAGCCATAAAAGGAATGGTGGCGCCTTCTGCCGCCAACGCCAAAACGGCGTGGGCGCTTTGCGGACGAATTTTCGGCTGTAACGATTGAAACCACGTATCGAAATCCATGAATCGCTAACTCCCATGATGAACTTAGAATGGTCAGTCAAGACCTACGCGAGCGCGACATGGCCTCCCACGTTGACTGGAAAAGGATCAATACCGGGAGGACCCGACCGGCCGTGCTCCAACATAAGTCCCTATTATGGCACCTCGGTCCGGCAAAGATCCAGTGTCTTTGTACGGCACCCGCACAGGCCAATGGAATCCATGATGAATCGCCACGTAAGGAAGACCGCCCTCCATGGCTCTACGCTCACCACAGCCCCTATTGATCATGGACAACTGGCCACTGACTACTGCGCAGCAACGACGCGACGTGAGAGCCTTGACCCTACTTTCAAGTTACCGGCTGTGGTATTATTGGCTTTTATTATTGCACGCCGTTCAAAGTAAGAGGAAATGCTCATGCCCCATTTAGGGCGCCACGACTAATGAAAACAGAACCGGGAGCGGTAGCGACCGGGTCTATGGGCTACGGTACTTACCCGGTCGCTACCGCTCCCGGTTCTGTTTCGCCGGAGTTACTTTTAGAGGAGTCGTTCCTGCGCCCTGTGGGCCCACCATGACGTATGAAAATAGCAAAGGCACCCCGGGGTGAGCGCCCCGACTACCGTCGGGGCAAGGGGGGACTCGATCCGCTACGGGAATCGCCCCGACGGTAGTCGGGACGCTCCCAGGTATTTTCAAGGAGACCATAATGGCCGACGCAAAGTCAGGAGCTGGAACCGACATTACATCCGTTCTCAAGGAGAAACGCGTATTTAAGCCTAAAGCGGAATTTTCGGGCCTGGCCCACATCAAGAACCGCGCCCAATATGACCGGCTTTACCGAAAATCGATTAAAGACCCGGAAGGCTTCTGGGGAACCCTCGCCGAGCAAGAATTAGTCTGGCACAAGAAATGGACCAAGGTTCTAGAATGGAAATACCCTTTTGCGCGGTGGTTTGTCGGGGGGAAAATCAACGTATCCTACAATTGCGTGGACCGCCATCTATCGTCTTGGCGTCGCAACAAGGCCGCCATCGTGTGGGAGGGTGAGCCGGGCGACGCACGAGTCTTAACCTATCAAGATCTTCATCGAGAAGTTTGCCGATTTGCCAACGTGCTCAAAACTCTGGGTGTGGAGAAAGGCGATCGCGTCGCCATTTATATGCCGATGGTACCGGAGCTGCCCATTGCCATGTTGGCCTGCGCACGAGTAGGCGCGACGCACACCGTGATCTTTGGAGGATTCAGCAGCGAAGCCCTGAAGGACCGCATCAATGATTCGCAGTGCAAAGTAGTGATTACCGCCGATGGCGGCTATCGGCGCGGCCAAACCGTTCCGCTGAAAACAAACGTCGATGCGGCGCTGGCCGACGCGCAATCCGTACAGCACGTCATAGTGCTTCGCCGAACGCATGAAGCCATTCATTTTGAGCCGGGCCGTGATCACTGGTGGCACGAGATGATGTCGGCCAGTTCGAACGATTGTCCCCCGGAGCGCCTGGATTCCGAACACCCGCTCTACATTCTTTACACAAGCGGCACTACCGGCAAGCCCAAAGGTGTCTTGCACACGACGGCCGGCTATTTGCTGGGAGTTACCGTCACCGCCAAATACGTTTTTGACCTGAAGGAAGAGGATACCTTCTGGTGCACCGCAGACATCGGCTGGGTGACCGGTCATAGTTACATTGTTTATGGCCCGCTCTCTAACGGTGCTACGGTCGTTATGTATGAAGGCGCCCCCAATTACCCGGAGCCCGACCGCTTTTGGCATCTCATTGAGAAGTACCGTGTGACCGTCTTTTACACGGCGCCGACGGCCATACGCTCGTTTATTCGTTGGGGAGAACAATGGCCACGCCGTCACGATTTGAGCAGCTTGCGACTCTTGGGCACGGTTGGTGAACCCATTAATCCCGAGGCCTGGATGTGGTACCATCACGTAATCGGCGCTGGAAAGTGCCCGATAGTTGACACCTGGTGGCAAACCGAAACCGGAATGATCATGATTACGCCGTTGCCTGGGGTTACACCGACCAAACCCGGAAGTTGTACGCTGCCCTTCTTTGGAATCGACCCGCTAATCACCAATAAAGAGGGTAGGGAGCTCCCGCAGAATCATGGCGGATTGCTCGCCTTGCGCCGGCCCTGGCCGGCGATGTTTAGGACTTTGTACGGCGATCCCGAGCGCTACCGGCGGCAATACTGGGAGGAAATTCCCGGTGTTTATTTTACAGGCGACGGCGCCCGCTGCGATAAAGATGGTTACTACTGGATGATGGGACGCGTCGATGACGTGATCAATGTCAGTGGGCATCGGCTGGGCACCATGGAAGTGGAGAGCGCCTTGGTACACCATCCCTCGGTAGCGGAAGCCGCCGTCGTCGGCCGTCCGGATGAAATCAAGGGGCAAGGCATTGTGGCCTTTGTGACGTTGCGTGGGGCTGTGGAGCCCTCCGCCGATTTGCGGGAAGAGTTGCGCGGTCACGTGACTAAGGAAATTGGCGCTTTAGCCAGGCCCGACGAAATCAGGTTTACTGATGCTTTGCCTAAAACGCGCAGCGGAAAAATTATGCGGCGCTTATTACGCGAGGTTGCCACCAGCGGTGGGATTGTCGGCGATACGACTACTTTGGAAGATTTTTCGGTGCTCGACAGGCTTCGTCACCAAGAGGAGGAGTGAATAACCCGGAAACTTTGTAACTGTTCACGGCGATCGGGGACCAGAGATCAGGGGCCAAGGGCCCGGTGGTACCGATTACTGATAGGAATGATCGCGATTCAGAGACTGGGTAGTGGGGCGAATACTTAACGGATTACTGAAGTCTTTGGAAAAGAAATCCAAGCAATATTGCCAGATCCCCGACGCCTGACCTCTGTGAACAGTTACGAAACTTTTATCCCGGTTATTGACCAACCGCAACCGCAGCGGCTCCGGGCGATGGCCCGGCGTGCCGCTAGCGCGGCGCCCAGTACGGCGATAAGGCTCAGCACATGTCAGACCAAACCGGCAGGCCTTTGCTCATTGCGCATCGGGGCGCCTCAGCGGAAGCCCCGGAGAACACGCTGGCCGCCTTTCAGGGAGCCCTGGACATTGGGGTCGATTTTATCGAATTAGATTTACATCAGACATGCGATGGCGAAATCGTTGTCATCCACGATGACCGCGTCGACCGGACCACGGACGGCCGCGGGCTCGTCTCCGAAATGTCCCTCAGAGATTTGCGCCGGCTGGATGCCGGAGGTTGGTTCGATCGACAGAATACGTCCGCGCCCAATCGTTGCTTTGCCGGCGAGCGTATTCCAACTCTGCAAGAAGTTATCGACTTGGTCCGGCCCACCGGCACGCAGCTTTATCTTGAGATCAAGAGCCCGCATGGACCGGCGGTCGCCATTGAAGAAAAACTGGTCGAGCTCCTGGCACAGAACCAATTCGGCGCACGAGTAGTGATCGAGTCCTTCGACCTTACGAAGCTCACCGGCGTCACCCGCTGCAACCCTCGTCTCAAGACCTGCGCCCTCTTCGAGCCAACCGCCTCGGCGCCTTGGCAAGCCGCCAAAGCCGTCGGCGCGCATGAGATTGCACCTTTTTGGGCGCTTGCATCTTCGCAACTTATCGCGGCATCCCACGAAAACCACTTGAAGGTCATGGTGTGGACAGTCGACGATGCGACCGATATGCTGGAGATGATACGGCGTGGCGTAGACGGGATTTTCACCAATATTCCGACGCGGCTCAAACAAATTCTTGACAACCTATGAGTGTTGGGTTATAACAAAACAAGGATCGGACGTATCCTAACAGAGCGCACGTTCGAAACATTTCATAATCAACTACCCCTCTTAAAATCTGTGCATGAGAAGCGGGTAAACCCTGCGATAATCGAGCCGTAGGCTTATGGGCTATAGCTTTCCAGTCCTTGCGGAATGTGCTGCCGGAGCAAACCGTGGAATCGTCTTGTGGCCGGTTCCACCGCAAGCCATGATAAGATTGGAGCCGTCAAATAATATATGTTCCGAGCGCCATCATGAGAACAGGGGAATTCTTGGCCACTGGCATGGTCAAGATTTGTTGAAGGAGCGTTTGTCTATATGAATTCAGCCGCATCGAACAAAGCGCATATTCTGGTTGTTGACGATGAAGAAGCGCTTGCCTCCGTCATCTCCGATATACTGGCTTTAGAAGGCTACGAGGTGACAACCGCCTTCAGCGGTGAGGAAGCCCTCGAACGAGTTCGCCAATATCCTTATGACCTGCTGCTGGTCGATCTCAAGCTGCCGATTATGCAAGGGGACTCCCTGCTGCGCGAGTCGTTGGCGCTCTATCCCGATTTAATTGTAATGATGATGACTGGGTCCAGCGATGTGCAAACCGCCGTCAATCTCATAAAGATGGGCGCCTATGACTACCTGGGCAAGCCATTTGAGAATGACGAGCTAATTATTAAAGTTCAACGGGCGCTGGCGGAGCGGCACTTAAAGCAAGAAAACCAATTCCTCAAAAGCGAGTTAGTGGACAAGTATAATTTTGATAATATTATCGGCGCCAGCGCGGCCATGCAAAATGTCTTTCGCTTGATCAAGCTGACTTCGGCCAAGAATAGCACGGTGCTGCTGACCGGTGAAACCGGCACCGGCAAGGAGCTGGTCGCGCGGGCGATTCACTATAACAGCTTGCGCCGAGAATTCCCGCTCATCTGCGTGAACTGCGCCGCCATACCCGAAAACCTCCTGGAGGACGAGTTGTTTGGGCACATCAAGGGAGCGTTCACCGGCGCCTATCAGCCACGCATCGGCCGCTTTGAACAGGCCGATAAGGGTACGCTCTTTCTGGATGAGATCGGATGTATGTCGCTGGAGCTGCAGGCCAAGCTGTTGCGCGTTCTGCAGGAACGATCCTTCGAGCGTATCGGCGGCACGCAAAACGTCAGAGTCGACGTTCGTATTATTGCCGCGACCAATTCTAATCTGGCGGCGCGAGTACGCGACGGACTTTTCCGGGAAGACCTCTTTTATCGATTGAACGTCATTCCCATTACGATCCAGCCGTTACGCGAACGCCGTGATGATATTCCGGTTCTGGTCCAGCATTTTGCCAAGAAAATTTGTGATGCGCAGGGAATTCCGCTAAAGTGTATTTCCCAGGAGGCCATGAAGCAAATGATGGCCTTCGATTGGCCGGGCAATGTTCGTCAGCTTGAAAACGCCGTCGAGATGGCCATTGTCATGTCCGGTGAGCGCCAGTCCCTCACTGCCGGCGACTTTCCTGCCCTGGTAACCCATACCGAGAAAGCCATGTACGCCCGCAGTATTGTTATTCCAGAGGGAGGCATTCAACTTAATTCTATCGTTTCAGATTTAGAGCGCGAATTGATTCTGCAAAGTTTGGAGAAAGCCAAGGGCAACAAGAAGCGAGCGGCTGACCTCCTTCATATCAAGCGCACTACGCTGGTGGAGAAGTTGAAACGCATGAATCTGATGGACACGACCAGCATGCAGTAAGGATTCTGCAGAGGCCGTGGCTGGTCTATTATGCTGGATGAGCGGCGGCGCGTTTTGCTCCGCCGCCGATGGTAGAGTTTTCGACCAAGTGGCAGGGGCGCAGCGGGCGCGTAGATATTGCCGTCATACCTCCGCGGCAGTATCTTTGCGACTTCTGCGCCTCTGCTGGGGGCTTCCCTGAAATTTCGACATTTTATAGTTGTCCAGGCCTTGACTCCAGTCACCGTGCGGATGGGTGTGATCTCCGTATGATGTACTCGACTAGATGGAAATTATCATTAGATCAGGATAAGTATCAGCCCCGTAGGGGCGGCATGTTTATAGCAAGTGTACCCAGAAGGAGGCCTCAAGCTCCGTAGGAGCGACATGTGGACGGTCGTGGTGGTTCACATGTCGCCCCCACGGGGCTTGAGTCTTAAAGCTACCAGTCCCTGCTATAAACATGTCGCTCCTTAGAAACTTCCCCAGTTTCATCGTTATTCTGCGTGTCGTAGGACAAGCTGGGGGACTCCTTAGAAACTTCCCTGTTTCTTCTTTATTCTGAGCGTCGTTAAAGTTCGCTTACAATCGTGATTGGCCCGTAATACTTGCTCTTTGAAATGTCCAATCCGCAGAGCGCCCCAGAGGGGCGCCGGGACATTAGCCTGGGGCAAGCGAAGCGCCGCCCCAGGTCGCGAGTCCCCTAGAACACAAGCGCCCCGGCAGGGGCGCCGAGAGGTCATCTACTCA
>JACOSC010000125.1 GCA_016179055.1 Acidobacteriota bacterium | reverse complement strand
GGGGGCCAAGGGGGTGAGGGGCTCGTGATGTAGGCTGGATCCTGAAGCTCCCCCGGCTTCCGCCGGGGGTATCCACCACCCGTGAACGGATAAGAAGTTTCTAGGGAGTCCCCCAGCTTGTCGTAAAACGACACGCAGAATAACGATGAAACTGGGGAAGTTTCTAAGGAGCGACATGTGGTCGGCCGTGATGGTTGACATGTCGCCCCCACGGGGCTTGGGTCTTATCGCTAGCCGCCCCTGCTATAAACATGTCGCTCCTACGGAGCTTACATCGTACCGAAATCACACCCCTTGCAATTGTAACCCTTCCCCTCGACCATTGGCTAAACCGATATGGAAATGTCCTTACGCACCGCGTCGCTATATTTCAATACGCTCCGCTATCTAAAACCGAGTCAAACGTTAGGGCGATTGACTCATGTCGCCAAGCGGCACGCCCACCGCACGCTGAGCCCGATTTACCACTTCTGGTATGCCGCACAGGTGCGCCGCGCGGTTGCGGAATTCTCACCGCCGCGCGCGGCCGCGTGGGAGCGACTCAGCCGGGACTGGTTTAGCGCAGAGAATCCGCCGCGGGTTGATCCCTATGCGACGTTACGCAATCAGTTTTGCTTTCTAAACCAGACGCGGAGTTTCAACGGAGCCATCGACTGGCGCGCGGAAGGCATGCCGAAGCTCTGGCGATACAATCTTCATTATTTTGATTATTTGGTGGATTTGGCTCGTGCGCACCAGAGATCTTCTGATTCGCGGTTCCTGGATAAAATGAAACAGCTCACGAGCGATTGGATCAACGTCAACCCTTGGGGTCTGGGAGAAGGCTGGGAGCCTTATCCTGTTTCGTTACGGTTGGTCAATTGGATCAAGGCCTATGTCATGGTCGCCAAATCAATGCGCGAGGGGCCCACGGATGTGACCTCTTTCGGCCATGATTTCTTAACCAGTCTCTACATGCAGGCAACCTACCTTGCACGCAGCGTGGAGTATCATCTGCTCGGCAATCATCTGATTAAGAACGGCAAGGCGCTGCTATACGCCGGTCTCTTCTTCACCGGCGAGGCGGCCGCTCGTTGGCGACAACAAGGTCTTGATATGCTGGAAAGCCAGCTTGACGAGCAGGTGCTCGACGATGGCGGCCACTTCGAGCGCAGCCCGATGTATCACACATTGGCGCTGGAAGACTTGGCCGAGTGTTTGGCTCTGCTTAAGTACTTCGGCCTGTGCCCGGCGCGGTACATGCACTGGCGTGGGAAGATTCTGCAAATGGCGCAGTTCTTATTGAGCATTCTGCACCCCGATAAAGAAATTCCCCTTTTTAATGATTCGGCTTTTGGGATAGCGGCCAAGCCGATGGATTTGGTGGCCAAGGTGCGCCGCGCTTTTGGCCGCGGGTCGGAAGGGAGGAGAGCATCTATGCGGTGTACGACATTGCCCCAATCCGGGTATTTTGTGATTCAAGACCGTTCGGGCCGGAACAAGATGATTCTGGATTGCGGTTTGGTCGGGCCTGATTATCTACCTGGCCACGCCCACAGCGACACTTTAAGCTATGAGCTCTCTTGGGAAGGAGAACGCGTCATTGTCGACTCCGGCGTTTACGAGTATCATGCCGGCCCACTGCGCGACTATTGTCGGCGCACGGAAGCCCACAATACCGTACGGGTCGACGCCTTGGAACAGTCCGAAGTATGGGGCAGTTTCCGCGTGGGCCGCCGCGCCCGCCCCATGAAGGCGCTGCTGGAGGATAAGGGAGATTACGTTGTCTTCGAAGGCGCGCATGACGGCTATTTGAAGAAGCCCGGCGTGAAGCATACGCGACGCGTGTTTCATATAGAACCGGCGCTGTGGATTGTGATGGATGGGTTGGAAGGCTGCGGGTCACATTTAGTGGAAGGCTTTATCCACCTTCACCCGGATATCTCGCCTAGTCTACGTGCCACGGATGATGAAATTTCAGAAGTGGAGTGCGCCAGTCGGTCGGGCCGGCGCTTTGTCATTGGGGTGCTGCCGCCCAGTCGGTTGGACGTCAAGACGGCGCCCTATTTTCCAGAATTTGGGAAACGTGCCGAGACTAAGGTTCTGCGTTACTGGGCGCACGGGCCCTTGCCGGCGCGGCTCGTCTATTTCATTGCGCCCCTAAGCCAGCAGGATCTGCGGTTGCAATGGCTGGACGATTCGTTATTAAGTCTCTACGTCAATGGCGAAAGGAAGCTGCTTTCATGTTAAACGATACGACCCGCTTTCGTCCGCTGCGCGTGCTTTACGTAAGCCAGTATTTTCCGCCGGAGATGGGGGCGCCTGCGGCCCGCGTATACGATCTGGCGCGGCTATGGGCGGCGCAGGGTTGCTGCGTGACGGTGCTGACGGGATTTCCCAATCATCCAACCGGCGCGGTTCATCCCGATTACCGGAAAAAGATTTGGCGTTTGTTCGTGCGCGAGAGGGTGGCCGGGGTCGAATTGTTGCGCGGTTGGCTGTATCCGGCGGCGAACAAAGGCAGGCTGAAGCGTTGCTTGAATTATTTTTCGTTCATGCTCTCGGCAATATTTTTTGGGACATTCTGCGTACGGCGTCCGGACGTGATCATTGCTACCTCTCCGCAACTGCTGGTGGGTCTCGCCGGCTATGCGTTGGCGCGGCTATGGCGAGTGCCTTTGGTGTTTGAGGTGAGGGATCTTTGGCCGGAGTCATTAATTGCCGTGGAAGCGGTTCGACCGGAGTCCGGGCTAATTCGGGCTCTCGACCGGGTGGCCATGTTTCTTTATCGCGAGGCCGCGTCCATCGTCACGGTTACGGATGCGTTTAAGCGGATCATTGTCGACCGCGGCATTGATTCCAATAAAATACATGTTATTAAAAACGGAGTTGACCTGCAGGTCTTCCATCCCGGGGTCGCGGCTACACTCCTGCCGAACGAATGGGGTGTCCATGACCGGTTTGTCATCTCTTACATCGGAACGTTGGGCATGGCGCATAAGATCGACACGATACTTGACGTAGCCGAGCGACTAAGGATTTTGCCTGATATCCGCTTCGTACTGGTTGGTGAAGGGGCGGAGAAAGATGCGCTGAAGGCCCAAGCCGTGGAGCGCCGGCTCTCCAATGTGATTTTTCTTGACCAGCAGCCGCGTCCACGCGTTGCCGAGCTGATTGCCGCTTCTCAGGTTGGTTTAGTGCTCTTACGTCGCAGCGAGTTGTTTCGGACCGTGATCCCCTCGAAAATGTTCGAGTACATGGGAATGGCTAAGCCGATCATCTTGGGCGTTCCGGGAGAGTCGCAGGCCATACTCGAACAAGCGGGGGCTGGACTCCACATTCCAAGCGAGGACGTCTCGGCGCTGGAGACCGCGATCCTGACGCTCTATCACGATGGACGCCTGCGCGCCCGCTTGGGCGCCAATGGTCGCCGTTATGTGGAATGTTTTCATGATCGGGAGAAATTGGCCGCCAATTATACCGTGTGCCTTAAAGAAATAGTATATGGTCCGGCGGTGGGATCGGAGTCGCCAACGGCTACGCTAAAAACCGATTCTCTCTAAACAGTCCGACGCACGCGGCGGCGCGCCGGAAGATTGGCCGCAGAAGTCTCCCCGACACGGGTGTCGGACCGTATGCGGCCGGCTATAGATTCCCCGCAGGAGGCGGGTTGCATGAAAACTTACTTGATGCTGTTCTTCTTGTCTGCGTCTGTCTCGCTTTTATTGACGCCGATCTTGTTGCGGATCAGCCATCGTTATCAATGGCTGGATGTACCGGATGGCCGCCGCAAAATCCATGCGCAGCCGGTTCCACGTCTGGGCGGCATTGCTATTTTTATGGCCTTCTTGGTGACGCTCTGGATCAGTTTTCTGGGGCATAACACAATCTTCGCCGCTTTACGCGGGCAATGGGACAAGGTGGTCTGCCTCTTGTTGCCGGCGACGCTTATTTTTTTGATCGGACTATTCGATGACTTCAGAGGCGTCTCGGCCAAAACCAAACTTTCCTTGCAGCTCCTGGCGGCGGGGCTGCTGTATTACAACGGATTTCGTATTGAGCAGATCGCCAACCCGTTCGGGGGCTCGCATTGGTCTCTGGGATGGCTTAGCCTGCCGATAACGTTGGTGTGGCTGGTTGGGGTTACCAACGCGTTTAATCTTATTGACGGAATGGACGGCTTGGCGGCCGGCATTGCGTTTTTCGTTTCGATGGCCTCCTTCTTCGTCTCGGTGGCGCAATTCAAGCCCATGGTCTCCGTTCTTTCAATTATCATGGCCGGGGCAACGCTAGGATTTCTCCGGTACAATTTCAATCCGGCGCGGATTTTCATGGGTGACAGCGGCAGCTACTTTATCGGGTTTGTCGTTGGCGCCTTGGCCATACAGGGCTCGCAGAAGAGTCCGGTGGCGGTCTCCATTGCGGTGCCCTTGCTGCTGCTCGGTCTGCCTATACTGGACACCATGATTGCCATTGCGCGTAGATTTCTCGAAGGCGCCCCGATCTTCAATCCCGACCGAGAACACATTCATCACCGGCTCATGCGCATAGCTCACTCGCAGCGCTTTGCGGTGATTATTCTTTATGGGGCCACGGCGTTTCTTGGTCTCTCCTCCTGGCTCATGGTCATCATGCATAGTCAGCTTGCGGCGGTGATTTCTTTGACGGCGGGTTTGGCGGCGTTTTGGGGGGTTAAGAGCCTTCAATACGAGGAATTTCAAGAGCTCGGCCGATATTTGTCAGGCCTTTTTACGCATCGGCATGCGTTAGTCCACCAGATCTATTTACGCAAACTATCGGATCGGATCGCGGCCAGTGCGAGCTTGGGAGACGTGCTCTTGCTGGTCGCGGAGGCTTTGGGGCGCCTCAATTTTGACGTAGGTGAAATTTGTCTTGCCCGCGCGCGATCGTCGTCGGCTAACCACGTCTACTTGCCCTTAGAGCAAATTTACCGGTGGTCGTGGGCGCCCACCGGTGAGCCGGCGGCCTTAAAGCTGCCGGTGATGTGGGAGCTAAATATCCCGCTTGAGGACGGCCGTGGCGCCGGCGGCTATTTTCGTTTGGCGCGCTCGATCGAGAAGGAGCCTTTGCCCAAGCAGTTGACGGCTATGGTACAACTTCTCACTCATAAATTGCAGGCCGTTGCGGATTCATCCGGTGAAGATGAGCTCTCTAGTTTATTCAAGCCGGTGTCAGCGAGCCTAGCCAAGGAAAAACAGATGGCCGCCGGCGTCCATCGAGGTTAACGTTGCCGGGTTGCCACGCTCGTTACGGGCGCGCTCTGAAGTTTTGACATTATCCGCAGGCCGCGCGCTGACCCGCCATGGCCCGAAGCTTGTTCTCGTAGCTCCGAAGGAGCGTCATATAATAGCCAGGGGCAGAGCGCGCAGCGCGTAGCCCCTGGTATGAAAGACTATTGATAGTTATCAGCCCTGAAAGGGCGGGCTATCCTTCTGCGAAATACCGGCCTCAGTCCCAGTCATGACGCTCATCCGACCCGACTCCGTATTTCCGACACAAGACACGCAACTCATCCTGAAGCGAATGGCGCTGGTGCGGGAACTGATCTCCATTAGTGCGCCCTTTCAGGGCTTAGGCGTGTAGGGTGATTTCCTTTCCAGGGGCTGCGCTCCGCTTGCCCCTGGCTATTATAGCTCGCTCCTTCGGAGCTTTGGATTGTAAGAAGAACTCCACTCTTTTCTTCCTGGGAGCGGCTGGAAGCCGCTTCTACCCAGCGGAGCTTTGGATTGTACGCGGTACCTACTTCATACCAAATGTCCAAACTCCAGCGTGCTCGCTACGGGCGCGCGGAATCGGGCCCCAAGCTGTGCTGAACGGGCTAGGTGTGGCACAGGCAGGTTTCCGGCCTGCTTTTGCCGCGCCCATGAACACTCGGCGCGTACGCCTCCGACCCTATCATAAACTTATCGCTTTTCCACCGTCATTCTGGTATTGTTTGTAAAGTGATGTACCCTGCGGGGCATCGCCCAACGCCCGGGAGGATCCAATTATGTGTGGCATTATAGGCTATGTAGGCAGTCAGGATGTTGCGCCTATTCTCATTGACGGTCTGAAACGGCTCGAGTACCGTGGTTATGATTCAGCCGGCATCGTGATCATTGATAAAGAGGCGCAATTATTTCGCGCAGTCGGTAAGGTATCCAATCTGGAAAAGCGAATTGGCAGCCACCCTCTGGTGGGGTCGCTGGGGATGGCTCATACCCGTTGGGCCACGCATGGCAAGCCCTCCGAGCCCAACGCCCACCCGCACGCCGACTGCCATGGGCGCTTATTCATTATTCACAATGGCATTATCGAAAATTTTCAAACGCTGAAGCAGGATCTCCTTGACGAAGGACACACTTTCCGCTCCGAAACCGACAGCGAAGTCATTGCGCATTTGATCGAAAAATACTACGACGGAAATTTAGCGGAGGCCGTACGCCGAGCCCTCGCCCGTGTGGACGGCACGTTCGGCTTGGCCGTTATCCACAAGGATCATCTCGATCAAGCGATCGTGGCGCGGCGCAGTAGCCCGCTCATTCTGGGGATTGGCGACGGAGAGCATTTCTTCGCCTCAGACGTGGCGGCTTTGGTTAAGCATACGAAGCGTGTAGTCTACCTGGATGAAAACGAAATGGCCGTCTTGACGCCCCACCATTTCACGATTGGGTCGCTGGATAAGCCCGACTTGGTCCATTCATCGAGTCGTACGGTCCATGTCGATTGGGATATAACAGCGGCGGAGAAGCAGGGGTACTCGCATTTCATGCTTAAGGAAATTTTCGAACAGCCGGAAGCGGTGCGTAATGCGTTTCGCGGCCGGCTGCTGCCGGCCAAGGGCACGGCCAAGTTGGGAGGTCTCGATTCCGTCATCGATCGGTTACAGGCGGCGCACCGAATTATAATTATTTCGTGTGGGACTTCCTATCACGCCGGGCTGTTAGGCCGGTACGTGCTGGAGGAGTTGACTGATCTGAGCGTGGAAGTCGACCTGGCGTCGGAGTTTCGTTATCGCAAGTTGAATTTTCGTTACGGCACGGTGGTCTTGGGGATCAGCCAATCCGGCGAGACCGCCGACACGCTGGCCGCCGTGCGGGAAGCGCAAACCCGCGGCGCCTTGGCCTTAGGACTGGTCAACGTGGTGGGGAGCAGCATAGCGCGGGAGACCAGCGCCGGCGTTTACAATCACGCGGGCCCGGAAATCAGCGTGGCCTCGACCAAGTCCTTCATTTCGCAAGTAACCATACTGACCTTGATCAGTTTGATGCTGGGCCGCCTGCAAAAACTGTCGTTGCGGGATGGGAAGGCCATCATCACGGCTTTGGAAAAGCTCCCATCGCAAATAGAAACCATTCTAAGCAATGCTGATGAGATTCTCCGTATTGCTAAGAAATTTGCCGACTACAAAAACTTCCTTTACTTGGGCCGCAAATATAGTTATCCGGTCGCTCTGGAAGGCGCTTTGAAGCTTAAGGAGATTTCCTACCTCCATGCCGAAGGCTATGCGGCCGGCGAGATGAAGCATGGGCCCATTGCACTAATCGACCGTCAACTGCCCTCGATCTGTATTGTTCCACGGGATAGTTCCTATCCGAAGATGGTGAGTAATATACAGGAAACCAAAGCGCGAGATGGGCGCGTGATTGCCATCGCCACGCAGGGCGATGACAAACTGCGCTCGATTTTGCGAGTCGAGGACGGGACCGATGAAATTTTCTATATTCCAGAGACATTGGAAATCCTGTCGCCGATCCTCTCGGTAGTCCCGTTGCAGTTGCTCGCCTATTACGTCGCCGACCTTAATGGCTGCGATATCGACAAGCCGCGTAACCTGGCCAAGAGCGTGACGGTCGAGTAAAGTAATCCGCAACGAATAGGAACCGCGGCCCTGGCGCCGGCCCGCGAATCCCCGGGAAAGATGGCCAGTTCTCCGCGTCCCAAAGCTTCTATCCCATGAATCCTCATTGATGGCCGTCGCCGGATAAATTCATGCCGAAACATACGACTTTTAAGCTTCGCCCCCTGGCGAAAAAAATCTATAAGGCGGCCTTGGCGGCCGTAGATGCCGAAGTGGCGGTACGGCGCAGTGTCCGCCTGCACGGCGATACGCTGCGGGTCGGCCATCGGCGATATGCGCTGCGACGCTATACGGGCGTGCACGTTCTCGGCGCCGGCAAAGCGGCCGCCGCTATGGCGCGCGGCCTGGAGCGAGCGCTCGGCGGACATCTGCAGGGCGGAGTCGTCGTTGTAAAATATGGACACGGCGAACCACTGCAGCGCGTGCAGATCATGGAAGCAGGACACCCGGAACCGGACGCGTGCGGCTTTGCCGGAGCGCAAGCTTTGGTCGATTGGGCGTGCACTCGCGTCACGGCGACGGACTTGGTTTTTTTTCTCCTTTCCGGCGGCGCCTCGGCGCTGATCCCTTTGCCGTGCGCCGGGATTTCCCTCGCCGAAAAAATCCAACTCAGCGCCAAACTCCTCAAGTGCGGAGCCGGCATACAGGAATTAAACACGATCCGCAAACACGTCTCACAAATCAAGGGCGGGCAATTGGCGAAATTGTTGGGCGAGACGCCAACTATCTCGTTAATTCTTTCCGACGTGGTCGGCGACGATCTCAGCGCGATTGGATCCGGGCCGACGGTTCCTGATCCCACAACGTTTGCGGAGAGCCTGGCGATACTTCGCCGCTACAACGTGCTGGCAGAGATCCCGGACCGTATCGTCCGACATATGGAAGCCGGGGCCGCCGGATTGGCTCCCGAAACCCCAAAGGCCGGCGAGCGCTTCTTCGAAAATAACCAAACCGAGATAATCGCCTCCAATATACTGGCGTGTCGTGCGGCGGCCGGCGCGGCTCGTCGCCTCGGCTTCGCGCCGATCATCCTCTCTTCTTCAATCGTCGGCGACACACAGGCTGTGGCGGAGGTCCACCTCGCGGTTGTCCGCGACGTTATTCGATACGGGCATCCGATTAGACCGCCGGCTTGTGTGATTTCAGGCGGTGAAACCACGGTGCGCGTGTTCGGCGACGGTCTGGGCGGGCGCAACCAACAGTTTGTGTTACACACGATCCCGGGTCTCAGCGACTGGGCCCGTAATACTTTGCTGGTCAGCCTTGGCACGGACGGAACCGACGGCCCTACGGATGCCGCCGGCGCCTGGGCGGACAATCGCACGTTGGCGCGCGCATCGGCGCTCGGCCTTCCCCCGGTCGAGGACTTCCTGACCCGCAACGATTCGTACCATTTCTTCCAGCCGTTAAATGATCTTATCATCACCGGCCCGACCCGCACCAACGTCATGGACCTGCGCTTCGTCCTGATCGCATAATCAGCCGACGGTTCCCAATCTTGACAGTGACGCTTGCTCCATCCCTTGAAAATAACCGGCGAAACAGAACCATGAGCGTCAGCGAGTGGTCCTGACCACTCCCTTACGGTCGTGGCTCTGTTGCCGATTTTCATCCTTGGTGGTGCGCCCACAGGGCGCATGAGGAACTCCCTTTAAAATAACTCCAGCGCAACAGAACCGGTTCCGGCAGCGACCGGGGGAGGGCTGCTCCGGCTTACCCGCCCGCTACCGCAGGCGGTTCTGTTTTTATTCTTCGGGGCGCCCCAAAGAGGCCTTCGGAAGGGGCCACCGGTATAGCATTATCGCGGTCGACTTTGGTTCAGGTTGCCGCGCGAATCGAGTACCCATGTTGGTGGCAGGCCTGGCCCCTGCAATGGTCGCGGTGGTGGTGGCAAACAAATGTCACATCCAAGGGTCTGAATTTCAATCTGAAATTACTCCTGACGCCGGAATTGACGCAGGTGT
Organism: Acidobacteriota bacterium; assembly: GCA_016179055.1. Taxonomy (GTDB): domain Bacteria; phylum Acidobacteriota; class UBA6911; order JACOSC01; family JACOSC01; genus JACOSC01. Next base: position 20,937 of record JACOSC010000125.1, on the reverse strand, counting down.
AAACCGAGTAGCGACAAGCCACAGGTCAAAAAAGTCGCGTTGGATGAAAGTAGGTTTGCGCCGTGCGTCCGCTGAAGGGTTGAGCATCGCCAACGGGCCGACCCGGACTGCTACTTTGTGACCGTTCAAAGTATAGAACTTTAACCCATAATCAATAGAACCGCTCCGGTCACTCTCGGCCTCAAGTCAGAGCGCCCCACGCCTACCCGACGATTAGAGGTCCGTACTGACAATCAATGTAAGCGACTTACCCGAACTTCTTCACGGCGACCACCGCATTGAGCCCACCAAATGCAAAGGAGTTGGAAAGCGCCACATGGACGGGCCGTTCCTGCGGCTGATTGGGCACGTAATTAAGATCGCACTCCGGATCCGGCGCGTGATAGTTGGCGGTGGGCGGCGCCACGTCGCGCTTGAGGGCCAGTACGGTGGCAATCAGCTCGATCGCGCCGGAAGCGCCCATCACATGGCCATGCATGGATTTGGTAGAGGATATAGCTAGCTGACTCGCCCGGTCGCCAAAGACCTCTTTGATGGCTCGCGTCTCAATGACATCGTTAATCTTGGTAGCGGTGCCATGCGCATTGATATAGTCGACGCGGTCGATGGGGACACCGGTTTCCATGAGCGCCATACGCATAGCCCGCGCCGGTCCTTCGGTGGTGGGGTGCGTAATGTGGCCGGCATCGGAAGTGGCGCCATAGCCGGCCACCTCGGCATAAATCGCCGCGCCGCGCCGACGCGCCCTTTCCAGCTCCTCGAGGACAAGCACGCCCGCCCCTTCGCCGATCACCAGACCTTCTCGGTCTACGCTAAACGGCCGGCAAGCCCCGGCCGGATCGCCTTGACCGGTGGCCAGCACTCGCATGGCTTCCCAACAACGCATGACTCCATACGTGATCGGCGCGTCGCTACCGCCGGCCAGCATGATGTCGGCCATTCCCAGCTTGATATGATGGAAAGCTTGTCCGATGGAATGCGTGCTGGATGCGCAGGCCGTGGTCACCGAAAAGGCCGGGCCTTTAGCTCCAATATACATGGAAACCTGACTGGCCGCGGCGTTGTGCATCAACTTCGGGATTGTAAAAGGATTGACGCGCACGGCTTGCTTGGCATAGATGTCATGGTAGCCGGCGTCGAGCGTGTGGCACCCGCCATAAGCCGTGCCCAAAGCGACACCCAGTCGATCCCTATCCGGCTCGGTGATCTCAAGGCCGGCGTCCGACAGCGCCGAACGCGCCGCCACCACGGCAATCTGGCTGAAACGATCGAGTAAATCCAATTGCTTTTCTGAGAAATGTTGCCTAGGTTGGTAATCAGGGATTTCCGCGGCGATCTTAATCGCCAATTGACTGGTATCAATATTTTGTATGAGACGAATTCCGGATTTGCCGGCGAGCAGAGTATCGAAGAACTGCTGTAAGGTAGCGCCGACGGGCGATACCACTCCCATCCCGGTAATAACTACGCGTCTCATAGTCTCTCTGCTGTCGTTTAGGGTGGACTCAACGGCGGGACTGCCGCGCGCTTCCGCTAAGGAGCGGCCGTGACAACTTCAGATAGCTTATTCACAGCTTCGCGCACGCTCTTGATTTGTTGCGCCATAGATTCAGGAATCGTGATGTTGAATTCTTCTTCCAAACCAAAAACAATATACACCCCGTCTAAAGAATCAATGCCCAATTCCTCGAAGGTTGCATCGGCCTTAATTTTTGCGGCCTCCACATGAATGGCGTTGGCGATGACCTTAATTACTCGTTCTTCAACCGTCATAACCCGCTCCTTGTACGGATTTGCCAAAAATGCAATTCGCCGAGGCTTGCCTGACGAACAATTCTACGGTAAAGAAGGCATACAGCGTCTTGCTACTTGGCCCAGCTCAGCTTTGCCGGCGCTGTAGCTCGACGTGCAATGAGTGCTACGTCAGAGACATCCGTTTGCTCTCGGTTCCGGCCGTCGAGAATCTCAAATGGCTCCCCGATGAAGGCCCACTGGACTGTCCGTCGGCGACTATTTCTTGTATGAGATCCTATATTAAAAATGCACAAACCCCTTTAGGGTAGAGGAGATTGTACCTGATTTTAGGCTTATGTCAAGAGAACCGATTTTTCGAAACAATACGAACAACTGTCGAAATGTCCACTTACGTAAATCTCTGCTCCCAAGGGACGGCATCGATCATCCGCGGGCCGGCCTATCCTGACGAGCCTTTCTCACGATGATCACCGACCCCATCATGCAGATCGCATAGAGCGGGCCGATATGGCCAAAAATGGTGGCGTCCTTGACCAACGCCAATGTTGAAAAGAGCGCAATGGCCCACAGTCCTAATACGGCAATTTCATATTTCATGGTATTTCTCGCTCTCCTTCTTGTCATAAAATCGCACGGCGTACCCGGCTTGCTTTACTGAACCAATTATATCAAACTGGCGGATGAAAGAACGAATTTTTTCCCAATTACACGATGAGGCTAAAGCGCCTTTCCTTGGGCAGCGGTTTGACAAGTTCAGTGTATTACCCGGCTTCACGACCGTGTTGGCCTGAGCTTCCGTAGAGGAGTATTCACTGCCCTTATGGGAAACCATAAAGAATTAACAACCGAACCACCTGCTGTAGAGGGCAGATAAGCTGGGGCGAGACATACCCGGTCGCTACTGCTCCCGGTTCTGTTTTGCGGGAGCGCCACTTTTGGCTTATGATGCCTGCTGACCATACCGATTTCACGGCCAAGCCGACGCCTACTACCCTAACCCTCACCGGAAGTGAAATATACCGGATGACAATTCGTATACTCCGTTTATCATGGTGAACGTGATTAATCGGCTTCGGTATTGGTCATTATTGCCGGCTCTGCCGGTCGTGACGGCGTTCACTATCAGAACCGCAAGACCGCACGGCCTATTGGCATGACCTCCCGTGCGGATCATAATATGAAGGGGGAAGTTTTTTATGAAGCATGATCGCAAAAACATCGGCCGTCTTGGATTCCGCGCAGGCCTCATGCTGGCGCTCATCTGTATGGCCGTGAGCGGAATCATTCTCAGTCTGCCAAAAGGCAAGGGGAGCACTATGGAAAAAGCAACGTTTGGCGCTGGTTGCTTCTGGGGAGTTGAGGCAGCTTTCCGTCAAGTGAAGGGCGTGTCCTCCACCTCCGTCGGATACTCGGGCGGCGCCAAGAAGAATCCGTCCTATGAAGATGTTTGCGCAGGGAAAACCGGCCACGCGGAAGCCGTGGAAGTAATGTATGATCCTTCGCTGGTCTCGTATGAGGAACTTCTGGATATCTTTTGGGCCAATCACAATCCGACGACCTTAAATAGGCAGGGTCCCGATGTCGGAATACAATACCGCTCCGTCATTTTCTATCACAATGAAAAGCAAAAAGCGGCGGCTATGTTGTCTAAGGAAAGACTACAGCACTCGGGAAAATACAAGAAGGATATTGTTACCGAGATTGCCGCAGCATCGGCCTTCTATCGTGCCGAAGAGTATCATCAGCAGTACTTAGAAAAGCGCGGGCAGTCTACTTGTCGAATAAGATAGGAAGTAGATGTTAAGTCTGTGTTTAGAGTTTGGACATGCGGATGCCAAAATCCAGTCCCGCGGTGTCCTGGAGGTTGAACAGTTGTAGGGAGTGGAGTATCGCTTGCAATCCGAAGCTCCGAAGGAGTCCCCCAGCTTGTCGTCGGACAAGCTGGGGGACTCCTTCAGAGCTACGCGAACCAGCTTCGGGCTATGGCGGGGCGCTCGCGCGAAGTGGTGGGGAAGAAAGGATCGCGCGGCGTTGTGGCTAATACCCAAACTCCAGAGCCCCTGTGCAGGGCCGACTCTGTTACAGCCTGATTGGCTTATGATCGAATCTCAGTAAGAGCAACGTCCAAACATCGGTGTACTACTGATTCTCTACCCTATGCCGGGATTCACTGGCATGCAACCTTAAGGCACCCCTGGGAGCGCCGGCATCTTGCCGGCAAAGGCCGCTCCTGGGGATAGCCGACGTGCCGGCTGGAAGCCGGCGCTCCCAGGATAGGGTTGCCTTTCGTTAGTCCTTCTTGACGAAGATGCGAACGCTGGCGGCGCCGATTTGGTCGTTGAGCGTGGCGATATTCACGGTCAAAACGTGCTCACCGGGACCCAGGCTGGAGAAGTCCCACTGAAAGTTGTAAGGAATGTGGCCGGATTCTTCTTCCGCAAAAAACACCTGATCCAGAAAAAACATGATCTCGAAGGGTTGCTGGCTTATCAGATTTCGAAACGCTTCCGCTACATCGACGCGGATCAGCGTTAAACCCCGTACGGTAATCGCGGCATTTTTCCCTTCCGGCTTTATCTCAGGGAAACTAAGCGAGACCTTCAGCGCGCGATCCTGGGTACGCGGCAACAAGAAGTGTGGCGATAGCGAGCGCGTCGTTGGCACGCGTCGCTCGCGTACAACCTGCTTTTCCCGCTGTCCTTTATGACCCTGCTTGTAGTCGGCGTAGGTAACCTTGTTGTTGCCAAAGGCTATGACAGAGTTCTCCGGCAAGGTAAAGTATGTTACAAGCGTAGTAAAATTCGCGCGTTGGCGTATATCAATTACGCCCGACTCATCTCGTCCGTTCCAGGGCTCGGTAACCAAGCCAGGTAGATGCGGTTTCCAATCAACCAGCGTTCGCAAGAGCGGTCCGTTATGAATGCCCAATCGTATCAGCACACGGCCGGGCCGCTCCAAGGTGTAGGTAACGGAATTGTTTTCCCGGTCAAAGTCTGCCTTGGTTATGTCGTAGACTTCTCCACCGGAAAAAGTGATGGGGTCGTAGACCGTCTGCAGTCCATCTCCGACTTGGGCTTCGATAGTGAAAAAGTAGGCCTCATTCGGGACGATCTTACCGTCCATATCCTTGCCATCCCAAGTGGCCGTATGATTCCCGGCGCGCAGCGGTTTCTTCTGCCAAAGGGCACGGATTAATTCGAAATCAGGATCAAATATTTTCAAAGTAACCGCGGCATCGCTGGAAAGCGTAAATCGTATAGACAAGCGTTCCCCGGCGCTCGGGTTAAAGGATGAGGAAGCAACCTTGACGCGGCTGAGTCGTGCATCAGCCGCTCCTGCCGAGGGCGCAACTGGTTTGGCCGATGATGCAGGCGCAACCTTTTGCGCGAGGACTGCGCCCCCGCTCATCCACTTCCCTAAGTACAAAGGAGCCCACATAACAAGCAGCAACGTAAGGATGACGAGCCGCCACACCCGTCTACTACGGAAAGGATTTCTCATCTCAATATAGGCACTCGCTAATTATATACTGCGAACGGGCATAAAGTATCATTTTCCTGCTTTTACAGAACCGGGAGCGGTAACGACCGGGTGGGCACTTTTTCGCATCGGGCCGACCCGGTCGCTACCGCTCCCGGTTCTGTTATTTAAGGACCGTTCAAAATATAGTGAAGTGGTTGCCGCCGCGGGCGGCATTCATTTTGTTGGGCCAACGAAATTCGGAGATTACCGCTTAGCCTTGGCCATAATCGTTTCAAGCTCGTCTATCAGCGCCTTCATTCTTTTTTCCAGGCCTTCCAGCGCTTCGCGGGCTTCGGTACGGTCATTCAAATAATCTTGGATCTTTTCGCGATACTTAGCCGAGGCGGCCAAGTAGTCGGGTTGGGTGGTCTTATACCGCTCATAAAGGAGATCGCCTTGCGATTGTGACCATTCATCCAGCTCCCGAAACCGTTCCAGAATGGCGTCACGATCCGACAGATTTCGTCTGGCAAACTCGGTCTTCGCATTCATGCTCGCAACAGATACGCTCAGCAAATCCGTGCTCAGACCAATGATGGCTTCGACTTTTAATTCGTCCGTTTGAGCCTGCAACGGCATGAGGAACAACCCGGCGATGATCAGCGAAAGCGCCACACCGATTAGCGTCCGCACCGCAAATGATTTCATTCTCATAAGCACCTCGCATGTGAGAGGATCAAGGATAGTAACTGCTTAGCCACGCCTTCGACCAAGCCGGAGGCTTGACAGATATTAGCCGGTGGTTGAGCGCAGCGATACCACCGGTCAACGAACTAAAAACGGAGGCACCCCGGAGGGGTGCGAGTAAGGGCTAGACGACTCGTGCTTGCACCCCTCCGGGGTGCGCCGGTTTTCATGGCGTGCGTTCCGGTGGTGTCGCTGCGCTCAACCACCGGCTAATGGCTGGAAACCCTCCGGGTTTCTGTGCGATTCCTGATTTCAAATATCGCAGTTGTTCACCCACTCACGCATTAGGCCACCCAGCCGATATGGAACCGCCTCCATGAGCTGAGTAGTTACCAATAATAAACGAATGCCCGCTATGCTCATTTCCAATCCGGATCTTTGACCGGCACGGCCTCGACCCCAAAAGGAGAAAGCTTCTTCATATCCTGACCATCGGCGCGTATCGTCCAGAGCTCCGACTGGCCGCTGCGATTGGAAACAAAAACCAGGCGCGAACCATCCGGGCTCCAACACGGATTCGTCTCGGCGGCGGGGTCCGATGTAAGGCGTTGAAGGTTATGCCCCTGTTCGTCGACCGTCCATAAGTCAAAACTACCTTCCTTATTGGAGGCAAATGCGATCCGTTGCCTCCCCCTAGAGTAGTCCGGTTGCATATCGTTCGCATTCGACATTAGCAGTTGCTCGGCTCGGCCCTTTTGCAAGTCATACGACCAAAGCTGTTGGATCACCTGCGTCCCGGGGCCTACCAGCGCCGTCGAATACAAGATTCGATAGCGACCGGCAAACGTCGGGTACATTTGTATCCCAGTCTGCTTAATGACCGTCTTGACCTTACCGGTTTTCATCTGATAGCTGAGAATATCCGCGTCTTCGCTTTGCGCCGTGGCCTCATGTGCGACAAATACCAACTCCTCACCATCCGGCGACCAGCGCGGCGAGTTGTAAAATCCTTTCGGTAAGTTCAGTTTCACGTGACGATCGTTCGTTAAGTTTACCGTCCATAGCTCGCCGTTGCTGTTGGAATAAGCAATGACTTTCCGGTCCTGGGATAGCGCCGGCGCACGCTCGTCGATCGGTGTTTTGGTTAATTGCCGCACGCCGCTGCCGGCTTCGGACATGAGAAAAAGATTCCAACTGTCACCCCGATAAGCAACAAATGCAATAGCACCGGCCGGCGCCTCAGCTATCCCGCGGACTTTGAGACCAAGTACCCCAAGGGTCACCAGACAAAAACCGGCAAACCCTATACCCATTAGCCACAAGACCCGCCGGTGCGAGAAAGACATAGTCGGCATTCCTTCACAAGCTGCGCACCACATAGCGCCAGCCTAACCAGTGAGCCGCCATGAACGTCAGCGCGGCGCCCACGGCATAGAGAGGCATGGCCTTCCAAACCTTTTCCAGGTAAGAGAACTCTTCATCGACAACGAAAAGCGCCAACCCCAGACAGGCGTAATGGAGGATCACAATGATAACAAAAACACGCATCCCCCAGTCTATCTGCTTACCCAGAACCAGTAGGGCGGCGTAAGCGCCGTAGAGCAATGGGCCCGCCACCAATTCCACTAAAACGGGACCAGAGAAAAGCGGCGCAAAGAACAGCCGCATCGGCCAATAGCTACCGTGTCCGGTGCCTGCCAATATCACGGCAAATACAGCGAGCGCCACCCCAATCCCCAAGCCCGAGAAAATCGCGCTCAGCATTACTTGGTTCCTTGGACCTTTCCGGCCGATCCGAGGAAATCTTTCGCCCAGGGATCTTTGTCCCCGCCGCTGGCGAAGTTAACATTGCGCTGGAAGTCTTGCAGGATGGCGTCACGCCATCGTTGCACACGATCTTGCTCGGACCCTTTCCCCTCCATGAGTTTTCGCATACGGTCTTGCAGCTTATTATCAAAGGGAGTCTTGCAGTCCTGACAATGCTGTTTCTTCATGAATTCGCTGACTTGGTTGTACGTGTTTTGCGCCATCTGCATCGCCTTTCCAACGTCGGCGTAGGGATAGTCAGGCGTATGGCCCGCCGTCGCATGACCGGTCTTTGGCCCATACCCCTCGTGTGACCAGGAATCCTGGTAGGCGTGCATGCCAATCCCGGTCAGCATAAGGTCTCCCGCGGCAATCCCCGCGTCCAAAGGCTGCCGAGCAGCGGGTGAATCCGCGACCACACTGCCGCCGGTTGTGCGGAAGTGATACTTCCTTCGGGAATCAACATCGAAGAGCGTCATGGGCGTGGTCTTCGAATTGACATCCGTGTACTGGTCCGCCCAAGCTACCATATACGCTTCGCTAAACTTGCCATTGCCGCTCTCAAATCCGTAGCTTGAGTCGAAACCGGTGAGCCCACAAGCGGCCGCGGCGTAGTAGGTCATGTAGAAGTGCATGTCCTCTTCATACAGACCATAAGGATCGGTGAAGTGCGTAGGGCTACTGCGAACGTATTCGTAGAGATTCGCGCCGGCCACATACCCCAAAGGATCGCGCTGCATGAAACGGCCTAGCCGGGGATGATATTGCCGCGCCCGATAGTCGTAGACGGCGGACTCCGCCTCCCACCTTTGGGCGGTAAATAGATAAGAATTGCCAACGGTGGTCCCGGAACGCTCGCTGCCGCCGCCGTCGAAAAAGCGTGCGCCGCCGTAGGCGTCATACAGATACCGTTCTACGATGGCGCCGGCCGCATTGGTCAACGCCTCGATCGTTCCCATAGAGTTAGCGTGATAATAGTATTGTTGGCCGCCGCGCTCCATCGCTAAAACGTCGGCCAAATTCCGCCCATAAACGTAGGTCGCGACCGGAACACTATTTACCCTTTCTTCAATAACGTTCCACCCGGAGTATAGGTAATTCGTTGTGACGCCCCCTGCCTCTTTGGCCACCCGGCGTTTTAAAGCGTCATAGCGGAAACGCGATAGTAACTGACCGTCCGAGCGGCGGGTCACCGAGGTTAGCCGATTCTCGAAATCATAGGTATAGGTGTTGACGCCGTCGTCCGACAGATTGCCGTTGAAATCATAACTAAGGCTGCGCCCATTGAGAGTCGCCACCTGATTGAGCGCATTATGCGTGCGAGTTTCCGTCACTCCATCTTGAATCCGGCGCGGCCAATTGCCCGCGCCATCCAGCGTCCATGCCGATTGCGTGATCGGAGATGGGATTTCACCGGAGACGTCGAGCGTACCCCGCTTAAATTGGTTTAGCCCATGGTTTTGATCATAGATATACCGTTCAGACTGACCCAGGTCGTGCAGCCGCTTGCTGGAAAGACGTCGGTCTTCCCGGTTCAAGCCATATTCAAATCCTGTGACCAACGCACCGCGGAGGAGTGCGCTCATTTGCGCAACGTTGCTGTTGGCATCGTACGTAAAGCCGGTGGAGACATTATTAAGAAGGCGCTCCGTTGTCAAGCGATCGCCCAGGTCATAGCTTAGATCCGCCAGTGTGTTCAGCGCCGGCAAAAGATTCTCCACACGGACCAGACGATAACGCCCGTCGTAGGTCTCCCTGATCCGTCGTCCGCCGGGATAGGTAAGCGTGCGCTCGGTACCCGCCACATTATAGGAATAGGAGAGCGTCGCTGCGTTCTGCACCGTCTGTGTGAGGCGATCGACCGAATCATAAGCAAAGGTGACGGTGGCATCTGCATTGGTCGCCGTCAGCATACGACCGCCCTTGTCGTAAGTGAACACGTCCGGACTGCCGCTGGGGTAGCTGCGGCGGATCAAGCGGTTGAGATCATCGTAGGCGTAAGTGATCGCGGCGCCATCGGTTCGGTTTACAACGTTGCCGACCCCGTCAAATTCTACTTGCATGAAGCGTCCGTCGGCGTACACATGCCGGGTTATCCGCCGTCTTCCAGCACCGCTGTACGTAAAAGCGGTAACATTCCCATTGCCGTCGCGGAAACTGACAATGCGGCCAATCGCGTCAAAAGCGAGCGTGACCGTGTTGTTTAAGGCATCGGTTATTGTGCGCAGCCGATCCAGCTCGTCGTATGTATGCGATCGTATGCGGCCCTCCCGATCGGTTAAACGCAGAACATTGCCGATGCCGTCGTACTCGAAACGGAATACGCGGCCCAACGGGTCGGTAGTGCTGGTTAAGCGACCGGCAAGATCATACGCATACCGCGAGAGGTTGCTGTTACCATCCGTAGCGGTGATGCGCCGATTCATGGCGTCGTACCCGTTCCTGGTGATCGCGCCAATCGTATCGGATTCCTGAGTCACGCGGGAAAGGCGATCGTATAGGAGCGTTCGGGCATAACCGTCCGAGCGCAGTGTGCGAAGGCGATTACTCACTTCGTCATAGCTGTGGGTAAGGCTCAAACCGTTGGGTCTGATTTCACGGGTAAGACGTTGAAGCGCGTCATATTCAAAGCGCGTCAGATTGCCGTTAGCGTCTTTCAGGCTGGTACGGTTACCTATGGCGTCGAAGGTAATCTCGGTGACGGCGTCATTAGCGGTAATCCGATCGAGGATCTCGCCGACTTTCTGAATGGTCCGAATCTGCCGATCAAGCGCATCGTACTTGAAGAAAACGATCTTGCCATTCGGATCAAGGCGAGAAGTCCGATTCCCATGCGAATCGTAAGTATACGTCGTAACGTTGCCCAGCGGGTCGGTGATGGTCAAGAGCCGATGGAAGGTATCGTAAGTGAACCGGCTGATCTCGGCAACACTATTGGTCAAGGATACGGCATTACCGACGGCATCGTAGGCCAATACCGCACGATTGCTTTGTGGATCGATAATGGCCGTCGCTCGGTTCAACACATCATATTCATAGCAAGTACTATGATTATTAGGATCGGTCTGGCACTGCGTACGTCCGAGCGAATCATAGGTATAACTCGTGACATTGTTCAATCCATCGGTACGCGTCAGAACTTTACCCAGCGCATTATACGTAAAGCGTTCGCTGCTGCCGTCGGGATAAACGATTCGAGAGACGAAGCCAAAAGCATCATATTCATAACTCAGACTGCGCACTTCCGGCTGGCCGACGGCTTCCGTCATTCGTAGAAGATTACCTTGCGCATCGTACTCGTAGTTCGTGATTACGCCACGCGGGTCTCGCTTTGACGTCATACGATTGAAATTCGGTTCGTAAGTAAAAGTAGTGGCGTAGTTGAAAGGAGCGGGATCGAAGCGGGTGGTCATGTTGCCCCGCGCATCATACTGATAGCGGGTTGTGTCTCCTCTTTTATTCACGACTTGCGTGAGTTGGCCGTTGTTGTCATAGATGCGACGTTCGACAAAGTTCAAGGGATCGCGCACATCCGACAAGAGGCCGCGGCTGTCATACCGATACACCCAAGTAGCTCCACGCAGCGGGGCATCGGGGGCGTTATCGATCTTGCGCGTTTCGTTAACGCCATACGTGTAAGTGATATCGCCTTCCGCATCGATAACGCGGGTGGCCCTTCCTTGATTGTCATAGCTAATCTGAGCTATGACCTTATTGAGGGCATCCGTGATCCGAACCAATCGGTCATTGGTATCATACGTATAGGTCGTCGCATTGCCGGCGGCATCGCGGACCACGGTCAAGCGGCCGGAGACGTCATACGTGTACGAGATGGTCCGATTCGTGTAGTCGGTGATGCTCGCAACTTTGCCGTTGGCATTTAAGGTGAAACGGATGCTGCGACCGCCATTGTCGGACACCGAACTGATGAAGCCATCGGCCGTGTACGTAAGAGTTAGGCGATTGCTATAGCGGTCGGTAATGGTCGTAAGATTGCCATCGGCGTTGAAAGTATCCGTGCGGCCATCTTTGTCGACCAGTCGATAGGTACCGTTGGCCAGCTTAGTCATGACGCTGAAGGAGCCCGGCGGCGGAGCAAAGGTCGAGTCGGTGATCTGCCGATAACGGGCACGCGTGCCATCCGGAGTGCGCACGATGGCAAAGCGATCGACTCCGTCAGTAACCGGGATCAAATGGGTGTCCAATGAAAAAACCCATCCGTAGCCGAACAAACCATTGTGACGATCCTGTGTATTGTACGTACGCGAAACTTCGAGTGGGAATCCACGCGCGGGAATTCGCAGATCAACCGCCGTATGAAAGTAGCGGCCGTTGGCCAAAAACACCGGCGATCCGGTACTGTTGTCACACTTGCAACACGGATCTTTGGGCTTGTCGTCGGGAGGCATATTGGGCTGAAACGTATCATGACCTTGATCCCACGGTAAGTGAAAACCATACACGCGCGCCGATGGGGAGATCCCTATGATTAACAGCCCGATAAAACTCCAAACCAAGCCCCTCTTCAATAAATTAATGAGCGGTGGCATGCGGCCTCCTAAGAACCAATGAAAAAATATTGTACTGTTCACGGGGTTCAGGGGTTGGGCGATATTGCTTGGATTTCTTTACCAAAGACGTCCGCAATCCGTTAAGCATCTCGCCCCACTACCCAATCTCTAAATCACGACAATTCCAAACAGCCATCGGTACCACTGGTACCTTGGCCCCTGATCCCTGACCCCCGTGAACGGATACAAAATATTGACCACGCCTTATAAGAAGCAAGGCGGGAAGCTCCGACTGGGCAGCCCTGCTCCCGCAGTCGAAAGCATCGGCGCTGGATCAATAAAATACCCTTACTACCACATTAAGTTGAATCGAGCGATTACCCGCCGCGTCGCTCGCTTGGATCGCCATACGGTAATCTCCGTTGATAACCAAGGTATCGGCATCGTCCCGCCCATTCCATATCGCTTGATTGCGACCGGCTGGAACGTTGGCCTGAGTGATGGTGCGTAGGACCCGCTGGGTATCCATGTTGATTACTTTCGTCGTCACTGTAGCAGGTCTGGTCAGATTGTATGAAATGGATACCGTGGGGTTAGCGCTGGTCAGTGTCAGCCGGGCCGTTGGGTCAAAGAAATTAGGCGTTGCCGATGCCCCGGTAATTTGCGGCCCGCCCGCAACAACAACAACACCGTTGCTGGGCAGTGTATAGCCGAAGGTCCCTAAAAGAAACCCGCCACTGCCGGGCGGCGGAATGGCGATGCGGCCATCCGGACCGATTCCGTCCCAAATAAAACTGTACGTCCCGCGGCCCAAAGGTTGTCGATTGAGGAGCGTCACGAACCGCGTGTTGGTATTAAATAAGCCGACAAACACGTCAACATAAGTGGCTTGCGATAAAGTCAAGTTAATCGGCACAAAGACGTTGGCAAACGGATTGTAGCTGGGCGGGATATACGTTCGGCTCGGGTTAAATCGTCCGTAGCCGGTAGCAGCCGTTAAGTCCAGCAACTGCGTTTGCCCGAGCACCGAGTATTCCAGTATGGCAAAGTACGCGCCTTCGGCCACGAACCTCCCGCTATTATCTTTGCCGTCCCACACGTCGTTGAACGTTCCTGCCGGGCGGGTGACACTGGTGATCAAATTGCGCAAGACGCCGCCAAATTGGTCGGCCACCCGCACGCTAACGACCGTTGGCGAACTTAGCGTTGTCCGTATGGTTGTGGTCTGACCTTGGGCTGTGCTGAGAGTGTCTTGCAAGATCGATAAGCTCACGCCTAAATTGGCGGTAATCATGACCTGATCAATACTGGATATACCGAGATCATTGGTGACACGCAGAGTAGCCTGATAGGCGCCGGGCGTCCGATACGTGAAGGGCGCGAGCGAAACGCGGTCCGAGCTGAAGGGGAAAGTGGCATCTCCGACAAAATCCCATTCATAACGAACGATGCGCGTCCCCGGCGGCGAGGAAGAGTTGGCGCCGTTGAAAGTCACCGAGAATGGCGTGTTCCCGGAATTGGCGCTCGCCTGCGCCAGTGCCGTAGGCGTGCCCGGTACTCCCACGCGCACGGTGACGGTTTGCGTCACGACGCTCCCCGTGACGGTTGTCATGCGCAAGAGCGCAAGGAATGTTCCCATGCGCTGGTATGTATACGTCGTATTGCCCGTGGTTGTCGAAGTGTAATCCACCATTCCGCGACCTTCAAAGTCCCATTCATAGCGGCTCACACGAACACCGCTGGGCGGCGTTACCGTAAAAGTGACCGGCAAAGGCGCACCGCCATTGGACGGCACGGCTGAGGCCATCACGCCCGGCGGAAGCACCGTGATCGTTACCACAGCCCGCGCCCGCTGACCCCGATTATTAACCACCTCCAGCGCGGCATTATAGACGCCGGGATCCGTATAGGTAAACGTTCGTACCTGTGCTACCTCATCGCTGGTTTGGAACGATCCGGTCCCTAAGAAATCCCAACGGTAGAGAGTAATCGTACCGCCGGAATCGAATCCGTTGGGGATGAATCGGACAGTTAAAGGCGCGGCGCCGAGTAAGGGAAACGCTACGGGGGCAGCGCGAAAACCGGAAGCGAAAACCGTGAGGCCTAACGGATTTGAGGTCTTGCCTCCCGGAAGTGGATTCGTCGCGGTCAACGTGAACAACCCAGGATTGGCCAAGTCCGCCGCGGTCAGTTGTACTTGCAACTGTCGGGAATTTATAAAAGTAGTCGGGCGCGCCGATCCGTTAAATTTCGCGATAGTACCGGACGTACCGCCGATAAAGGGACCGCCATTCATCGTGATGGAAGTTGGCGGACTGCTCTGCGCGACTGCAGCGGGGGCGAGCGAGCTTAGAGCCGGCGCCGGGTTATTAACCGCAATGCTAATGGCGTTGGAAGTGCCGCCGCCAGGCGCTGGGTTGAACACTGTAACCGGAACAGTCCCCGTGGATGCAATCAGATTGGCTGGAACCGTCACGGTTAAAAGTGAGCGATTGACAAAGGTCGTAGTCAAGCTCGTGCCGCCAAAACGGACCGATGAGGCGGCCCCCGGCCGATTGACGAAGTTGCTGCCGTTGACCATCAAGACAAAGGCGCCATCGCCCGCAACTTTCGCGTCCGGAAAGATGGAACTAATCGCCGGCGCCGGGTTGTCGGTGCGCACCGTGAAATTCAGACTATTTGATATACCGCCATCCGGGGGCGGATTGGTTACCGCGAGCGCATAGGATCCAGATTGCGCAACCAGTGTGGACGGGATGAGAATCCGTAGCTGAGTCAGACTCACACGAGTTCGTCGCAATTGAGTGCCGGCCAAACGGACCACCGAGTCGCCCCGTCGCGCTCCCAAGAAACCGGAGCCATCAACCGTAACAATAAGGCCGTTGCCCAAGTAGGTCTCCGCCGGCGAGATGGCGGTGAGGGCCGGTTGCGGATTGGTGATCTCAAATGAAACGCTGTTGGAGGTGCCTCCGCCCGGCGCCGGAGTACGCACATCGATACGGGCCGTCTTAGCTTCAGCGATCAGCGTTTCCGGAACGATGGCGGTCAGTTGCTCGGAACCGACGAACGTCGTATCCAACGGA
This sequence comes from Acidobacteriota bacterium, assembly GCA_016179055.1. GTDB lineage: Bacteria > Acidobacteriota > UBA6911 > JACOSC01 > JACOSC01 > JACOSC01. The sequence goes on along the minus strand of JACOSC010000125.1, from coordinate 5,633 downwards.
AGGCCGTCAAACCTGACCACTGAGCGATTGAAAAAGTTCGAACCATTGACCGTTAAAGTAAACTGCGGACTCCCGGCGAGCCGCCTCCCATTAAGGGGATTGAGACTGGTAACCACGGGAGCAGGACTCGGCAGCCGCACTACAGCCAGCAGTCCCGGTTCAGCAGGATCCGCTAGTCGAATAGTTATGAGAGCCTGATTACCGGCTGGGTAAACAGCGGCGCCCAACGGTTCAAAAGCCAGCGGGATCGTGAAGGAAACCACGGGCGGATTCTGCGAAAGGTCGAGCACGCGCAGGTCGTTGGAATCCGTGTCCGCCACCACGGCCAGCGAACTCACCGCGACAATGGCTATGCTCGTGGGATTGTTGCCCACAGCAATAGTAGCCACGACCGTTCGCGTGTCGAGGTCGACCACTTTAACTTGGCCGGTGCCGTCGGCGTTACGTGTGGTTACCAGCGCTCGTCGCGTATTGGGGCGGATCGCTACGCCTTCCGGGGCCGTGGGAACTGGAATGGTAGCCACTTCTCGCGGATCGTTCATGTCGACCAATGAGAGGGTGTTGCTGTCACGGTTAGTGACCAAGGCTATGCCCGTGGCTTGATCTACGTCGACGCCGCGCGGATTGCTGCCGACGGGTACTTCCGCAATTACGGTCTGAGTGTCCAAACTTATGATCGAAACCGTGTTGCTGCCGGAATTGACTACGATAGCCAAGTTGCTGCTCTCATGAATAGCCACGGCGGTGGGGGCGAGGGCAACGTCAATGGAGCCCAGCGACAATCCGGCGGCAAGATCAATGAATGAAATCGTGTTGTTGTCTCTCTCGGTCACCACGGCGATATCCGTCAGAGTGTTCACAGCCACACCGGTAGGTGAAGTATTGACGAGGATCGTCGCAAAAATTTCCTGCGAGGGAAGATCCACCAAGGTAAGCGTGTTGCTGTCGCGGTTGGCGACTACCGCCAATGCGAGGGCCGGATCGACGGCCACACCGACGGGGCGAATTCCTACCGGGATGAAGTCCACCGGAAGGGGTAGGTCCACCGCCAAGGGATCGCTGAGTGCTGGGCGCTCAGCGGAGCCGGCCGACCCGGTCAAGAGCAAAATCGACACAAGGAACAGAAGAATGCCAAACATTACATGCTTGTGAACGGAACCGATCATAATTATGCCCTCCCCACGTTGGGGGCATGCCTGGCGGCTGCCAGAAAAAGAGTTGGTATCAGGAATACTACAACGGCTGTGAAACAAAGGGGACGCATAGCGGCCCTCCTACGGCAATTCTGCGGTCATGCCGGAACGGGCCGCAAAGGTGAATTGACGAACCTTGTTGCTAAAATCGACCACATAGAGACGGCGGGAGAGATCTACGGCAATGCCCATAGGACTTTGGAATTGTCCATCGTAATCTCCGTTACCGCCCCACACAATGAATACATCGCCAAAGATTGTATAGCCCTGTATACGGTGGTTGCCGGTATCGCTGACGTACACGTTACGGTCGGCATCCACTGCGAGCTTGCGCGGACTGGACAGCAAACCGTCTTCAAACCCTCCGCCCCCTAACATACTTATAAAAGCACCACTCGGGTCTAATACCTGAATGCGGTGGTTGCCCGTATCGGCCACATAAACTAAGCCAAGGCCGTCCACGGCAATACCTTCCGGGCCATTGAAACGGCCCTCGATGGCGCCATACTGACCAAACTGACCTAGGAAGTCGCCATCTGGGGTAAAGATCTGAACCCGATGGTTGCCGGTATCGGCCACATAGATATTTCCATCGACTACGCCAATGGCCACGGCACGCGGGGAAGAAAAACGGCCCGGGACCGAGCCAATGCCGCCCCAGAGCGCAACGAATTGTCCATTCTCCAAAAACTTTTGAATGCGATGATTGTTGGTATCGGCCACGTACACGTAGCCGTTGTTAGCGACGGCTACCCCTGACGGACTTTGAAACTGGCCGTTTCCAGTCCCGACGCTTCCCCATTGGCGCAACAGCGCGCCCAGCGGATCGAATACCTGTATACGGTTATTGTCTCGGTCGGCAACGTATACATTGCCGCGAGGACCGAGGGCCAGCCCGTCGGGATTTCGAAAGCGGTTCGCGCCCCAGCCTATAACAAACGCCCCATCTCGGGTAAACTGTTGTATGCGCCGATTGTTCGTATCCGCCACATACACATTTCCGAGCGGATCGACAGCCAGCCCCTGCGCGCTGTCTAACTGCCCATCGCCGGGACCGCGCGAGCCCCACTGTGACACATAGAACCCCTTAATATCAAAGCACTGAACGCGGTGATTGTTCATATCAGCCACAAAGACACGGCCGGCGATATCGGCGGCAATACCGGTCGGCGCATTGAATTGGCCGGGGGCGCTGCCCGGCGAGCCCCACTGGATTAAAAATGCGCCGTCTCGGTCGAAAACCTGTACGCGTGCATTGTTCGTATCGGCCACATACAGGCTATCGTCAAAATCAATCGTGACACTTCTGGGCGACGAAAATTGTCCGGGATCTTGGCCAAGACGACCGAAGGCGCGCAAGAAGCTCCCGTCATTGCCAAATTTTTGAATCCGATGGTTTTGCGTATCTGCAACATATATATTGCCCGCAGAATCGACAACCACTCCTCCGGGCGTGTTGAATTGCCCGTTCCCGGCGCCCAAGATTCCCCAAGTCAGTAGAAAGGACCCATCCCGGTCAAATTTTTCTACGCGATGATTTCCCGTATCGGCGACGTACACGTTGCCGACACGATCTACAGCAATACCCAGCGGCGATTCAAACTGGCCATTAGCCCGTCCGCGGCTGCCCCACTGCGAAAGCCACGCGCCATTGCGCGTGAACTTCTTAACCCGATTATTGGTGCTATCGAGGACATAAACGAAACTGCTGCTCGCATCGGCGGCGATGGCTACCGGAGAAATAAACTGGCCGGCGCCCCAACTAAGCAACGGCTGGCCTTCAAGGCTGAATTTCTGGATCCGGTTGTTACCAGTGTCAGCGACATACACCGTATCGGAGGCGTCGAGCGCGAGGCCTAGGGGTGTCCTGTATTGGCCAGTGGCCGCTCCCAAGCCGCCCCACATCGAAAGGAAACTTCCGACGGGAGTGAACTTCTGCATACGGTGATTGCCGGTATCGACCACATAAATTTCCCCGGCGGAGTTCAAACCCAACCCGCGCGGAGAATCAAACTCTCCTTTGTCGCGGCCCGATGCGCCCCAGCTATAAAGGAACGCGCCGTTGGCATCGAACACCTGTATGCGGTTATTTCCCGTATCGGCGACGTACACTTTTCCGCTCAAATCGACAAGGATGGCGCTGGGCGAATTAAACTGGCCCGGTGCGGAACCAACGGACCCCCAGCCCAACCCAAACTGGCCATCAGTAGTAAACACCTGTATGCGGTGGTTGCCTGTATCGGCGACATAGACAGACCCATAGCCATCGAGGGCGACGCCGCGCGGGGCATTGAGCTGTCCGTCGCCGGAGCCGAACGTTCCCCATTGCAATTGGAAAACACCGGCGCCCGAAAAAACTTGTATACGATGATTACCAGTATCCGCCACAAAAATCGGACCGGCCGGATCGATCGCCAGACCTTGTGGATTGCGCAGTTGGCCGTCACCGGAGCCGAGCGCGCCCCATTTGAGCAAAACGGCCCCTTGCGGGCTCAGTTTTTGTATACGATGGTTGTTGCTATCGGCCACATAATAAGCGCCGTCAACGGCCGTCGCTATGCCGGAGGGAGCGTTAAACTGGCCCGCGGCCCCGCAACAACCTCCCCAGGCCGTCACAAACGTAGCGGCGCTATTAAACTTTTCAATGCGGTTATTATTGGTATCGGTCACATAACTGTTGCCCGAGGTATCGGTTGAAATGGCTTGCGGGTATTGGAATTGACCGTCGCTACTGCCGAAGGATCCCCATTTGGTCTGGAATGTTCCAATGTTATTGAATTTTTGAATACGATGGTTATTGGTATCGGCCACGAGGATGCTGCCCCCGCTATCGGCCGCTATTCCTTGCGAATAATTAAACTGACCGTTGCCGCTGCCGTAAGATCCCCACTTCAGTTGAAAGACCCCGGTGTTCGAGAATTTTTGCACCCGTTGGTTATAGGTGTCCATCACGTAGACATTCCCGGGGCCATCGACGGCAATTCCTTGCGGATAATAAAACTGACCGTTACCGCTGCCGAAGGATCCCCACTTGAGTTGGAAAGTTCCCGTGCTGCTAAATTTTTGTATGCGGTGATTGTTCGTGTCCACGACATAGACGCTGCCGCTCCCATCGGCCGCCACCGCCCGAGGGGAACTAAACAGGCCATCCTGGGAGCCTAAGGCTCCCCACTTAAGCAGGAAGGCGCCATCGCTGCCAAATTTTTGAATCCGATGGTTATCCGTATCGGCGAGGAAAAGGTTACCGGTCGTATCCAAAGCCATACCGCCGGGATTGCTAAAACGGCCGTCACCGGCGCCGGCGCCTCCCATGTACGAGAGAATTCCGCCGAGGTTGTCATATTGCCTAATTCGACCTGTGTTATCACTGATGTAAACAATATTTCTAGTAGAATCTACCGCAATCCCTCTAGGAGACCGTAGTGTTGTATTGCCGACCAAGGAATATAAAGAAGCGATCGTCTGTGCCGGCACGGGCTGAGCCAGCGCCATTAGAAGCGAGAGTACCCCGCAAAGCCAAATCACTGCGATGGTCGGAACGCGCGTTCGGCGCGCGCTAAATGGCACTGGAGAGGGAACATGAGTTGTCTTTGACGGGTTTGGGGCCCAGGACTCGTGCGAAGGGAAATCAGAAGACTCAAGCATATCGAACCTCTAATAGTCGCCCGACCAAAAGGCCAAGGGGCGTATGCCGCCTTTCTATGGCCGGAAGCGCGTATATCCGGCAGACCGCCACGCTACGCGTCGGCGTAGAAAGCGAACGGGGCTTAGCCGGAGAAAGTGCGTTTCGATTGTTGCACTTTGGTTTCTCGAACGCCGGCTTTCATGTAAATTAGGTCCGTAGAGATTATCAAAACATTATCTTGACGGTGGAGGCTTTGCCGGGAATCATTGAAAATGTGGCGCCCACTCGCGGAGGCCAAGGCAATTAGAATGCTCCGCCGTTTGACCAATAGCCCTTAAGTTTGGAAATGGGGTCCCCCGTTACTTGGTGAATAAATTCATGCTGCGTGACTGCCCAGAATTTTCATCCTGCTACAAACAACCTCATGCTACTATAGCTGGTGAAGATTAGTCAAGCCTATTTTTTTGTAATGTCGAAACTCTATGATAATGTCACATAGGAAACTGAATAGAAATGTCGCATCAGGATAATACCTTTTAGGTATCTTCTCAATAAGTCGGGGTATACTACAGTTTCGGCAAATTAAAAAACCAGTAATCGGAATAGAGCATCCCTAAGAAATTAAACCGCCAAGACGCCAAGAAAAGGTGGCGTTTATCCTGGCGTCTTGGCGGTGCATAGCCTCCATTTTTCCACGCACATTTTGGCTCGTTGCTTATTGATGTTTGGCATTTACTCCATAGCGATTGGCGGCGGGGCGCGAAAACAATCCCAACGGGATTGCGGAACACAGCCCAGGGTTGGTCGCGTCCCTG
>JACOSC010000122.1 GCA_016179055.1 Acidobacteriota bacterium | reverse complement strand
TCAGGATAAGCCTTCCCGAATTTCTCGTGGGTAACCGGCAGGGGTCTCCTTTCACAAAATTCCTCATCGAACGGATAGATGTAGGCAGGGCTGAGGGTCTACGACTGGCCGGCTAGTGGACAACTTGGCACTCTCAAGTACTTCACTCTACGACCGAATCGTTTTTCAGCACCAATAATCGTACAGGATACCAAAACCGGAAAGCCAACCACGGATCTGAAAATACCTGGGTGGGGTCGCCTATTTTGTTCTGTAATCTTGGTCAAATCCATTTCTTTGCTTCTCGGCGGCCTCTGTGTCTCTGTGGTGCCTACTAACCTCGCCACTGGACGCTGGCCAGGCTTTTTGTTAGCTTTCCACTTCCGGTTTAGATCGCTATTTCATAAGGCATGCCGGCGAAAAAAATTATGTCAATCATGTTAGACGAAATCCGTGAGCAACCCCAAGTTCTCCGCAAGACTTTTATACAAGGATGGCGAGACGTACAACCGTTTCGTCGTTTTGCAAGTAGGTCCGATTTTCGGATCATATTGATTGTCGCGCGGGGCACCTCCGATAACGCGGCCATGTTTGGCAGGTACCTTTTCGAGGCTACCACGGGTATTCCCGTCTCACTGATAGCCCCCTCCATACACACCCTGTATAAGTCCTCCCTACGACTGAGCAATGCTCTGGTCATCGGCATTTCGCAGTCCGGAGAAGGCACCGACGTTAATCTCGTCCTCGAATCCTGCAAAGCCAAAGGCGCGTTTACCGTGGGTATCACCAATGAACCTGATTCCAAGATGGCTCGGCTAGTCGATGAAGTGTTTCTCGTCGGCGCCGGAAAGGAGCGTAGCGTGGCCGCCACGAAGACTTATACCGGCCAGCTACTCTTGCTCTACCTCGTCGCTTGGGCGTTGGGGGCCGCGCTACCGGCAGACCAAACGCGTAGGATCCCCGACCTTGCGGAAACGGCGCTTGACTTAGAAAAAAACATAGCAGCGCTAGTGGAACGTTACCGGTTTATGAACCAATGTGCCGTTGTGGCGCGCGGACTGAATTATGCCAACGCCTACGAGCTCGCCCTCAAGCTAATGGAAACGTCGTATGTCGTGGCCGAGCGATTCTCTTCTGCGGATTTTTTGCACGGGCCGATCGCCATGGTGGATCGCTCGTTTCCGTTGATACTGTTTATGCCGCCGGGACCGACGTATAAAGGACTCTGCGAAATGCTCCGCACGTTGCAGTCGCTTAACGCCGATACGCTGGTCATATCGAGCGTGAAAGTACTACGCCGCTCATGCCGCCGGCTGATACTGGTTCCGGGCTCCATTAAGGAACTCTACACGCCCATTCCGTACATAATCCCGGGGCAGCTATTTGCCGCTTTGCTGGCTCGGGCCAAGGGCTTGAATCCGGACCGGCCGCGCGCCTTAAGCAAGATTACCCGAACAGTGTAATGCGGCCTCATGGGATGCCGTGAAAAAGTAGTTTCCGGGAGGGTTATCAAGTAACCCTCCCGAGATAACCCGGTCAAAAGGAGGGTAAAACCGGGTTATGCAGCCCGTGGATCTAGGGTCTCGCAAGATGTGGCATCTTTTCAGATGCTGGCCAGTTCAAAAAGGTTTTACCGGACGGAAAATATTTGTCAAAGAAAAAAATGCCAAGACTTCGTAAGCTAAATATTCCAGTCTATATCTCGCTATAATCCGCGATGATCGATTTGTCGCCAAGGATCTTGCCATCGTGAATCTTGGCCGCCTCGCCCACAACACAATTGCGACCGACTAAACACCCATCCAAAATTGCTCGTTTTTCTATACGCGTTCCCGGCCATACGACCGATTTACGAACGAGAACGCCTTCTTCAATGCGGCAGCCTCTGCCGATCACGGAATGCTCAATCACCGCCGTCGGTTTAATCTGGCAATCCGTTTCAATGAGAGAGGTCTTATCGATCAGCGCCCCGCTAAAATTTGTCCGCTCCGCTTTCTGATGAGTTCCGGGAAAATTGGGCAAGGCAATCTTGCCTTCCATAATATCATAATGGGCCTGAAGGTATTTGAAGGGCGTTCCGATATCCAGCCAATAGGCGTCGGTGGTGATCGCGAAAAAGCGTTCATGTTGCTGAAGGATGGTGGGGAAGAAGGCCCGCTCGAAGGAGTATTCCTCATCGGCGGGAATGTACTTTAGCAGGCCAGGCTCCAGCACATACGTGCCGGCATTAATCGTGTCACAGGTGATCTCATCCTCCTTCGGTTTCTCGATGAACCGTTGCACGTGCCCGTCCTGGTCCGTTTCGACCAGGCCGTAGGCCGCAGGATTACGGACCGCCTTAAGTACGATAGTCACCGCCGCCTGGCGCCGTTTGTGTTCATCGATCACCGTTTGCAGATCCAAGTCCGTCAGGATATCGCCATTCATAACCACCGTGGTATCGTCGATCAAATTCTCAGCCATTTTTACCGCGCCGGCGGTGCCGAGGGGCACCTCTTCTATGGTGTAGCGAATCGTTAAGCCAAACTGGGACCCGTCGCCGAAAAGATCCTTAATCTTTCGGGGCTGGTACGACAAGCTCAGAATAATCTCCGTGAGGCCGGCCTTACGGACTTGCTCAATTTGATAAAAGAGAAATGGAATGTTGGCAATAGGAACAATCGGCTTTGGTGTGTTTACCGTGAGAGGTCGAAGTCGGTTTCCTTTTCCTCCGGCCAGTATCAAGACTTTTATCATGTAACTATCCTATCCGCTCATTTTCCGCGACATGGAAAAACGGTTCAATCCTATGGTTTGGTGGTGCTTAACCATGATGCTTACGTCCACAGTTCTTATTATAAACGATTCGTAAATACTCCGTTATGCGTGCGCCATATATTGTTATTCGAGTGAAACATAGAATTAAGACCTAGCAATAATAAATTAGACCGAAGAGTCAGATCAGGCGCTAAAAATCTTTTTTATCACTTCGCGTTCATTAGCGGTTTTTTATGGATTGAGTGCCGTTATTTGTCCTCTTTAGTAACCGCGAATACACGCGAATTAACGCTAACCCGGACGAGCCGGAAGCAATCTGGTAAAAATCAAAAAGTTGGTGACGCTGGAAAAGCTTCAAACACCCGCATGAATAAAGCCTACCAAGCTAAATCCAGAAAACATTCCGCTTGTGTCAGCACAATTTCATCTTGTCAGATACAAACCCAGACTGTGATATCCGAATTCTACTTTATGGTTACTATAGATTCGCATGCCTTAGGACTCCCCGCCGATACTGTGCATAATCCGGGATCAGTTGCCTAGTTTTTGTTCTTCAAGGATTCTTGTACTCATAAACACCTTTTCCGGTTTTTCGTCCCAGTCGGCCGGCTTTAACATATTTAACCAGCAAAGGGCAGGGACGATATTTCTCACCCAGCGTCTGATGCAAGTAAGTCAATACACTTAATCGTGTGTCCAAGCCAACCAGGTCGACCATTTCAAAGGGGCCCATGGGATGGTTGAGCCCGAGTTTCAAGGCCTTGTCAATGTCACGCGCCGACGCCAGGCCGGTTTCCAGCATATAAAAGGCTTCATTGCCGAGGAGCGCATTGATGCGGCTGGTAACAAAGCCTGGGGCCTCCTTGATCACCACTGTCTCCTTACCCATTCTCTTTCCGACCGCTTCCATGGCGCTTACTGTGGCTTCATTGGTTTCAAGGGCACGGACGACCTCAATCAACTTCATTACATGGACAGGATTAAAAAAGTGCAGGCCGATAAATTGGTGCGGGCGCCGCGTGACCGCCGCCATCTCGGTCAAACTCAACGCCGATGTGTTGGAAGCCAAAATCGTGTCAGGACCGCACAGGTGATCCAAGCGGGAAAACAGCTTGACCTTCCACTCCATATTCTCGCTGATCGCTTCGATAACCAAGTCGGCTTCCTGTACAACGTTCTCTAGCTTATCATCGCAAGCCAATCGGGCTAGAGCGGCCATCATGTCGGCTTCTTTGAGCTTGCCCAGCTCGACGCTCTTGGCCATGTTATTCTGTATGCTGCTGAGCGCCTTACTTAACAATTCCGGCGACAAATCGTGCAGCACGGTACGAAAGCCGGCGATGGCCGCGACATGCGCTATGCCGCTCCCCATGATGCCTGCTCCAATGACCGCGATCGTTTGTACATCCATAATTACTATTCTCCCTTCGTCTACTTAGCGCCTTCCGCTGGCTGTTTACGGCGATGCCGATGGCGCGGATAGCGCTTGCGCAATCGTCTCCATCACAACGGTCCCGTGAAAACGACCATTCTCAATGAAAATCTCGTTGGACTTCATGCCCGCCAAAACGACTCCGGCCAAGTATATGCCGGCCACGTTGCTCTCCAGTGTTTTTGGGTTATGCGTAGGCTGCTTCGTCAGCGGTTGAATTTCGATGCCCAATGACTCAAAGAATTGGGTGTCGGGATGATAGCCAATCATCGCGAAGACAAAATCGTTGGCCAGCCGGCGTACCCCTTCAGGCGTAGCCAGACCAACCGTCGTTGGTTGTATCTCGATTACTTGCGCATTAAAGTAAGCGGCAATCTGCCCGGCTTTGATGCGATTCTCAATATCCGGCTTGATCCAGTATTTGACGGCCGCGCTGATTTCCGGCCCGCGATGGATAAGTGTGACGCGCGCACCACTGCGAAATAGATCCAGCGCGCTTTCGGCCGCGGAATTCTTGCCGCCGATAACCGCGACGTCCATGTTGTAATAGCGATGACCTTCCGTGTAGTAGTGAAAAACCTTGTCTAGATCTTCTCCAGGTATGCCTAACCGATTGGCTTGATCGTAATAGCCGGTGGCCAGCACAATCGTGCGAGTCCGGTAGCCGCAGCTCTGGCGCGTTCGCCTTTGTGTACGAACGTGGAAATCGCCGTCCACTCGTGTGATGCTTTCAACTTTCTCGTAGAGGTTAACGCGTAACTGAAAGGCTTGCGCCACCGCGCGGTAATACTTGAGCGCTTCGCCACGCGTCGGTTTATAACCCAAGCTGGTCATGGGAATTCCCCCAATTTCCAGAAGCTCCGACGTGGTGAAAAAAACCATGTCGCGCGGGAAATTGGCCAGCGAGTTCACCAGGCAGCCTTTCTCAAGGACCAGACAAGTCAAACCGGCGCGTTTGGCGGCGATCGCGCACGCCAACCCTGTGGGTCCGGCGCCCACAACTATTACATCGAGTCGTGTTTCCATCATATGCCCTAGATTTTCCTGATGTAGATACTATTTTTCAAGCGCCGAGTTCGCCGTACTGAGATTCGATCATAAGCCAATCATACGGTAGCGGTGCCGGCCCTGCACGGGGGCTCTGGAGTTTGGACATTGACCATAGCCCTGCGCGATCATTTCGTCCTTACCACTTCGAGCGGGTGCCAAGCCATAGCCCGAAGCTGGTTCGCGTAGCTCTGAAAGAGCGTTCTATAATAGCCAGGGGCAAGCTCAGCGCAGCCCCTGGTATGTAAGGTTATATAAGTGATAAGCCCTGAAAGGGCGGGATACCCTTCGGCTCGATGAATAAGCATGGAAGAAAACTAAGGCGGCGAAGGAATTGATCTTCATTAGTACGCCCTTTCAGGGCTGAAGTGCTGGGGACGCGTTCTTTCCAGGGGCTGCGCTGAGCTTGCCCCTGGCTATTACAGTTCGCTCCTTCGGAGCTTCGGATTGCAAGCGGAACCCCTCTCCCTACAAATGTTCAAACTCTAGGATCCCGCGGGACTGGATTTCGGCATCCGCGCGTTTCTTATGGTCGAACTTCAGTTCGCCGTACTATTCGGATAGCGCGATCCTCTGCCCAGAAGGCCTTTGATTTTTCCCGAGGGCTTTGATATGTTTCTCCCATGACAAAAGCAAATAACTCCATTAGCCCATCGCGGATGAGTAATGTCGATAAGGGGGGGTGGCCGCGCTTGCTTTCGCAGGGGAAGGCGTTCCATGGCGACAATCGTTTCCCTCTCCCAGCCTACTCGGAATTCATGCCCGGTCCCTTTGTCGGCGTCAAGCCCTATGGCGGGGTCGATCCATTTACGGTCTCGCTTGACGACCCCTTTGGCTGGCGCATCTCTGAATATCAAGAAAAGCAGCAACTGCGGCCGGGTCTTACGCAGGTCGCGCATCACCTGCTCACGGAGTTGCGCAAACTGGCTAATGGCCTTCACTCGTTTTCGAAGGACCTATTGACGGATAATCTGTACTGGCCGGAAACCTTGTCGGCGCACGCCGGGTCCTTGCGACATGAGCGCTATGTCGTGCTTCTGCCTCTGGCACTATCGCGCACCCTCGACGACAAGGGTCGTATTCGTTGGACTTTTTTTGGCGCCGGCGCTCAGGGGCCGGCCCGCGCCTTCTGGCGAAGCTTTCAAACGTCCCCCACTGGTGTACTCGGTAAGGACGCCGGTACGTCCATATTAAAAAATCTGCTATCCCAAGTCTACGGCTTGCCGGAAAATCAAGTTGCCGATTTGCGCCGCGCCGGTTTCCGAATTTTACCGAACGAGGCGGATCCCAAGTTTGCTGACGGGGACTCTGGGCCGCTCCCGTCCTGGACCGACGAGTATCTAATAAATGAGAACGCACCGATCCACGATATTCATTATTTATTAACCTTTCGTCCTTTTGATCGGCTGCCCCTGGCTGTGCAGCGTGCCTACCTGAGCGGCGCGCTCCATTTGATACCCTTTCCAGGCAGCTTGATATTCTACGGGCATCCCGGTTATCGCAAGCTGGCGGACGAGTTGCCCGGGGCCATGCAAATTCCTCTCCTCCGTAGCTTTCCTTCCCGTCACGCGGCGCCCTATGGCATGCGCATTCTGCAATCGGGTTGGCTGGATGAGCCCAAACGTCATGACTCGGCGCCTACACAGGCATTCACGCACGGCCGCGTCGTCAGTCATATAAAAAGAACCCATCGCTGGAACCGCGCCCATCGCGACGAAAATGAGATGGATTTGATTAAATACGATGATCGAGTCGCCGACGCGCTCTTCAGCGCGGAACCCGAACATATGGGGCTCTATGGCAAGCCGATGGCACGCAACGCGGAAATTTGGACGCATGATTATCGTTTGCTGCTGAATGGTCCTCGGGATAGTCGCCAGCGAATTGAGGAAGCTGGGCGGGCGCTGGCTATGGGCGGCCACTTTGGCTATCGCTTTCTCTTTCCGCCCATGCGGGTCGGTTCTTACGAAGTGTTTTGGCAGCGCCCTCTGGTGGCTTTCTTTGCGCGGCAGGACCAAGAGCCGACCGTCCTCTTTGACGGACCGCTGGGATATCTTACGGCCTCTGCGCCGGAGTTTTACTGTGCAGAAGCCACTGCCGTCGTCGAGATGTGGCCGAAAATCGATAACCGTGAACCGCATCAAGCGGCAATCGATCTTTTCGAACATGAGCCAGGTCTGCGACGCTACACGACCACCTTTAACATACGCAAACTGCTCGAGGCCTATGACCTATTAGATGGCCGGCCGTTGACGCGCGCCTACGCCAGGCAGTTACTTACCGTCCCCAAAGAAACTTCGTTGGAGCAATGGCTGGAATCGCTGCCCGACCGCACAACCCACGCCAAGCGGGCGCCGCGCCTGGCGGCAGCCTTGGCGGAAAGAATCCAGCCGGTCGATCCGCCGCTCCCTTCCGACCCACATTCAAAGCTACCGCATTCGCAAACTTTTGCGGTATCCGCGCATCGCAGCTTTGAGGAGCGTTACTGGAAGATGATCGAGAAGTTGGCCGCCTCCCATTTTATCCAAAAAAATAACGCGGACCTTACACGCTCTTCTCCCAACGCGCGCGCCGTGCGGGATCTGGAAGCGCTCGGCGACTATCTCCACTCGTATTATCAAGATCTGATCGTCCGCCATGATATGGCCAAAGCCGCACAAGTGGCTGATCACCGGTTCCGGTGGACCACCGATTTTGACTTTACTTGGTCGGAAGGCTGGTCGCGTAATCAAACCGGCGGCGGCCGCGAGCGAAACATCATCGTGATAATTCCCGGCCACGACCGGAATTCTGCCGTGATCATGGCGGATCATTACGACACAGCCTACATGGAGGACATTTACGAAAAGGAGCAAGGTGGCGATTTTACGCGAGCCGCGGCGGCCGGCGCCGATGATAACCACTCGGCCACCGCGGCGCTGATGATGGCCGCTGACCTATTGTTGCCGTTGAGTCGTGCGGGCAAACTTAAGCACGACGTTTGGCTCGTGCACCTAACCGGGGAAGAGTTTCCGGCCGATTGCCTGGGCGCACGAAATCTGGCACAGCGGCTCGTCGAACGGACGTTGGTAGTCGAGGCCGAGGGTGTCGGGCGAGTCGATCTTTCTTCGGTAAGGGTCTTGGGAGCTTATATTCTTGACATGGTGGCGCACAACAACGATCACGATCGCTACGTATTCCAGATTGCCACCGGAGAGGGACCTGATGCCGCCCGCCTGGCGCAGCGAGCTCACTTGGCCAATGAACGATGGAACCAATCCGTACCGATTTGGAATGCTGTGCCGGCCCGGCGGGAAGCTCCACCCTATCGGCGCGTCCAAAGCCTCACAGAATTGCCGGCCATCGCGGCTCATCCAGCGCTGGCCGGTGAGATACGGCCAAGCTGGCACTATGCCAGCAGTCTCTACAACACCGATGCTCAGATTTTTTCAGATGCCGGTATTCCCGTAGTGCTCTTCATGGAATGCTATGACATTAATCGCAAAGGCTATCACGATACGCAGGATACCATGAGGAATATCGACCTCGATTACGCCGCCGCGTTGGTGTCTATCGCTATTGAGACCGTGGCCGATGTGGCTGTTAATGGGCTGTGAGGGGCACTACGAAGAATGAAAGACAGAACTGCATGCGGTTGCGTGCGGGTGGCCGGGGCGAGACATACCCGGTCGCTACCGCTCCCGGTTCTGTTGTGCCGTAGTTATTTTGTAACCGTTCACGGGGTTCTCTGAGACCACACAAGAGACCCCCAGCGGAAGCTGGGGGAGACTCAGGCCCAGCCTACTCCGGCGACGCCCCACTCCCCCCACCCCCTCTCCCCGCTTGGCGGGGAGAGGGGGCCAGGGGGTGAGGGGCTTGTGATCTAGGCTGGATCTTGAAGCTCCCCCGGCTTCCGCCGGGGGTATCCACCCCCGTGAGCGGTTACGTTATTTTTAAGGAAGGCCGCACAGGATTGAATCTACATGGGCGTACCGATAAAATCGTTGGATATTGGCTGCGGTAAGAATAAGGTCAAAGGCGCTATAGGCATTGATCGAATAAAGCTTGAGGGAGTCGACGTCGTTTGGGACTTGGACCAGTTTCCCTATCCATTTGCCGATAATTCATTCGACGAAATATATGCCACGCATGTTATCGAGCACCTCGACTCAGTCGTTACAGCCCTGGAAGAAATCTACCGTTTGGCCAAGCCTAATGCCAAGGTGACGATAGTCACCCCGCATTACTCGGATAGCATTTCGTGGACGGACCCCACGCATCGCTGGCACCTGACGTCGTACTCTTTCCGATATTTTGACCCAGACTACGCGACCAATTATTATACAAAAGCTCGATTTCATACCGAATCGATCCGCATTGATATGGCTCGTATATGGCGAAGCCTCGGAATTCAATTCATGCTTAACGGCTCGATCCGTTACGAATCCTTGCGATTCATACGGAAGTTTTGGGAAAACTATCTGTGCCTGCTGGTGAGAGCGCAGGCTATGACTTTTGTATTACGCGCGCTAAAGTAACCCGCGGCGCACGAACCCCAAATCATCCCGCACGACTCTCTGTTGGAAGCAATGGTTTCTCAACGTGCGCTTAGCGGATGGACTCGATGAGTTGAACGGGATCAAAGAGCGCCCCATCTTTAATGACGCGGTGGATTCGGCTCAAGTTGGCAATGTTGGCCAAGGGGTCGGCGTCCAGAATCACTAAATCGGCCAGTTTGCCGGGAGCCAATACGCCGAGGTCGGCTTGCAGGCCGAGCGTCCTGGCGCCGTTGCCCGTCGCCGAGAGCAAGACTTGTTGCGGCGTGAGACCGGCCTGGACCATGAGTTCCATCTCGCGAAAGACCGATGGCCCGTGCACCGTGCCGATATTGCCGGCGTCGGTTCCCATGACCACCGTAATGCCGGCGTCCCACACTTTCCGCAGATTCGACATGGCCGCCGACGATGGTTTGGGAGCGACCTTTCGGCTCATGAGTTGTTTGATGCGTTCCGGAAGCTCATCGGCGGGTATCTTTTTCAGATCGTTCATGGCCTGAAGAATCTGCGGATCGCCCAAGCGCAATTCGGCCTCGGTCGGCTTCCAGGAATCGGAGAGAGCCAAGGCGTAGCCCATGCTTACAAAAAGCGTGGGTGTATAGAGGGCGCGATTCTTCTTGACCAATTCAATGAATTCATCATCGATGGCCTGGTCGGTAATGGAATGAACCAGCAGGTCGGCGCCGGCGCGCAGCGCCGCCTTGGCCACCAACAACTCAGTAGCGTGTACGGCCAAGCGAACTCCGGCGGCGTGGGCCGTGTCGCCGGCGGCTTTGACAATGGCCTCCTGCGCGGCCAGGTCGTCTCCTTTGCGGTGGATAAACCACGCTTTTACGTAATCCGTTTGGCGCTCGAGTTGACGTTTTACCAGAGCCCGTGCGGCATCAGGTGTGTCGATTTTGATAATCGGTGGGTCGTCTAGGGCCATTTGGGGGCGCGCCACCATAGAGATCAAAGGACCCGCTACTACGAGGCGAGGTGCGGCCGCGCTGCGGCGCGCCGCCTCGCGTACGTCGAAGTTCCAAAATGGGCCGCCAACGTCGGCCACACCGGTGACGCCGCTGGCGAGCCAGACCTTAAATGTCGCCGGGAGACGCGCGGTATTGCGGGCGCGCTCCTTGGCATAAGGCACCCATTTATTCAGGTCTACCGCGTCCGGTCGCGTATACAAGTTTCCCGATTGAAAAAAATGGACGTGCGAATCAATCAGGCCCGGAATGATCCACTTTCCTCCTGCCTGAATGACCAGGGCGTCTTTAGGAAGTGGCGTGGTCTTAGCCGGGCCGATGGTTTGTATTCGTTGGCCTGATAGGATGATGGTCATGTCGCGCTCTAAGGTCGCTGGACCATTCCGTTCGGGGTGAACGACAGTGCCGCCGACGATGGCTATATGTGCGGGGGAAACCTTGGCCGTCTCTGCCGGCAATAAGGCAAGAAAGCCCAGGAATGTCATGAATAGTAGCCGGTACCCTATGTATTTCCGTCGCATTAAGTTGACCTCCTACAGCTTAAAGAGAAGCAATTAGGCTCGGGCCGACCGAGCGATTGCCACGAAGGAACTCCACCCAGTAAAGACGTAGAAGGATGATGATAGCAAAACAAGTCTTACAGGTCATCACACCAGCGCGTGATGGTGTGGAAACCTGTAGGTTTTCCACCTGGAGTTTGGACATTTGGACGATCTTGTGAATAGCCAGTGTGCAAAGCTCCGAAGGAGCGAAATAGGATAGCCAGGGGCAGAGCGCGCAGCGCGTCGCCCCTGGAAAGGAAATCACCCCGTGTGCCTAAGCCCTGTAAGGGCGCAATAGAGGAGACAAATGCAATGTCGGCCTTATTCCGCCCCTTCAGGGCTTCTACGCAAATTTTAATTTCCCAGGGGCGATCCCGCAGTAGCGGGACTCTGCCCCTGGCTATCTTATGACGCTCCTTCGGAGCTGCGAGTACGAGCGCCCGGCTAAGGTTGTTGGTTTGCACGAAACGACAGATCTGAAACCGCCCGGGAAGTATTAAATATCGAAACTCCAGGTGGAAACCCGGAGGGTTTCCAGCTATTAGCCGGTGGTTGAGCGAAGCGACACCACCGGAAAGCACGCCATGAAAACCAGCGCACCCCGGAGGGGTGCAATCACGAGACGTCTGGCTCGGACATTCAATCAAGATAGTTTGGATTAGACGCAATGCCCGCCATCGCCAACGTCTCGCACATGGTCGGCGGCCCGCCGATGCCCAGCGAAAATCCTTCACGCTGGCTCGCACCCCTGCAGTGTGCATGCGTTTGTTCGTTCGTTGACCGGTGGTATCGCTGCGTTCAACCACCGGCTAATAGCTGCCAAGCCTCCGGCTTGTTGGAAGTATCCCCCGGCTTGCTTGAACCGCTAGTCGTCGAGCGCTAATCCCTGAAACCACCTAGGGAGGCAATGCCGTCACTTCCAAGGTCGGCTTCCGATCGAATGGATCAACGCTCCTATTGTTCACCGCCCGTTAGAACGTTGTTGCCCCATACAACACTGTTGCCCCAGACCACGCTGTTACCCCATACGACGCTGTCGCCCCATACGACACTGTCTCCCCAGATCACGCTGTTGCCCCATACGACACTGTTGCCCCAAACTACGCTGTTACCCCAGACTACGCTGTTGCCCCATACGACACTGGTGGGGCCGGTGATTGGGTCAAAGACTTTAATCATCATGTCGCCATTCTCGCTATCCTGGCTATTAGCGCCATATTCGTTGGGACCAGCTAGGTATATGCCGTCGGAGGCCTGCACTAACTGCGGCGACCGGCAGGTGTGCGACTGCGATCTAGTATTGAGCGCGTTGCGAATGTCCAGGTATCCTGCGCCGTAGGTAAAGACATCGTAGTAGTTGGTGTACGTAATTCCTAGTACGGAGGTTTGCGTCGGGCTGGGAAATCCCTTGGACGCTGACGCCATGAGTTGGCATTTGACTTGATCCGGTGAAAGACCGGGATAGCGCTCCAGTAGGAGGGCCACCGCGCCGGACACAACTGGTGTCGCCATGCTGGTTCCGCTGAGGACAAAGTACGACGTAACCGAGGCCGGGGAAGCTCCGGAAAGGTAGGTGGCGGGGGCCACTTGATTGAGTGGATAAGTCCGGTCTAGATAAGATCCCGGTACCCGTAGCGATGCGATGAAATTTCCGGGCGCTACCAGATCCGGTTTAACCACTTGATCAACCATCGTCGGTCCTTTAGAACTGAAGCTGGTGATAACATCATCTACGCGAGTAAGCGTCGATATTGTCTTTAATGCACCGACGGTAATGACGGACGGATCATTCCCTGGGGATTGTATGGTGCCATAGCCGTTAAGCCCGAAGGCGTTCTGACGGCCTTGATTGCCGGCGGCCACAACAACTACGATTCCCAGCCGCCAGGCGTGCATGACGGCCCGACAGAGCGGATCCGTCTCATAACTCTCCATCACCGGATGGCCAATCGATAGGTTGATCACGCGAATATTATAGATGTGCTTCAAGGCAATGGCCCGTTCTATGGCCGAGATTACACGGCTTACGGGAGATTGTCCCCGGCTATCGAGCACACGCAAATCGACCAGGTTTGCAACGGGAGCCATGCCCATGAACGTACGTGTAGCATGGGGTCTATTAGAGCTCGCGCCGTTTCCGGCAATGATCCCCGCCACATGCGTTCCATGCCCATAGGCATCCAGCCCGGCATGGTCGTTTACAAAATCCTGCCGATAGACGACTCGGGAGCGTCCCGGCAACCGGTCTCCGCGACGTCCAACCGTGGCGGGGGAGGCCATAAGGTCGGGATGATCCGCTATCCCACTATCAATGACGGCCACGCCAATGTTGGCGCCGGTCAGGCCGAAGAAGCGCTGCGCATAATCGGCATAAGTGGCTGTGCCGGTAATATCCATCGTCGAGGATACGGTGCGATCCGGTGATACGTGCTGAATCGCCGGATGTTGCGAGAAGGCGACAATGTGCTCTACCGGAATTTCCGCTGAGGCGCCGTTTACCAATTTCATGGGGATGAGGGGCTGAAGACCGAAGTAATGATGGAATTCCTCAACATCCTTACTTCTGAAGCCCTCGGGCTGTGCCTGCACGATCACACATTGCATGCCCGTTACACCTGAATCTATAATCTTCCATAAATCCTTCGCTATGCGATTAAACGTAATGCTCTTGATATGCGGGTCTTGGCTCAGCAACAAGATATCGGTCGGTGCGATGATGGCTCGAAAACCCGGCAGCGAGGAAACGAGCTGGAAGTTCCTAAGTGGATACATCTGGGATATCTGCTCGATTTCACCGCTGGCAGTTTCAGGCGTCACTCGCACTACAATCCGCACGGGCCTGTTGGAGCCTGTGCTTATCTGCTTCGATAAGTCGGACGCAATTTTCTCCGTATCGGCAAAAGCTACAAGCGTGCAGAATTGAATGAGTATGGCAGCCAGCAAGCTGCTCAGCGAAAATTTATGGGGCGTCATGTACATACCTCCAAGTTCCGAAATACTTCCCATATATACTGATGGTCGGGTCGGCTCAACATAGGTCGTCACCTTATGAGCGCATACGGTCACCGGGAAGTCAGCAAGATTAATTCCAATCGGTAATGCCTGTATTTTCTGAGGAAAGTCGTGATTTGGGCCGGCTGCGATTTAACGCGATCGGTCACTTTGACCGATTGCGTGCGCCGGTGCGGTCATAATGACCAGTTCGGGGAGACGACAAGAATATGTACAGTTGGTCATGTATTGAGTGCGGTTCATCAAAGAAAGTGTGCGTGATCGATTGGCGATGAGAAAAGGCTCTGGAGCTCGCCAAGGAGGGGTTACAAATTCGTATAAATTTCGTAACTGTTCCGCCGCCCACGCCGTAGGGCACCCAGCCAATACAGAACCGGGAGCGGTAGCGACTGGGTAGCACCGTATGGCTCATAGACCCGGTCGCTACCGCTCCCGGTTCTGTATCAGTGCAGACCACGTGAACAGTTACAAAATTTCAATATCGAAAAATAAATTAACCATGTTATAATGAATCCCAGCATAAGGGTGGAGGCGTATACGACGATCCGATGGGTACAACGCAGGCATACACTTTCACCTGGTAAACTCAATTAAGAAAGGGAACGTGCAGGAACGCCAGCACCAAGGCTTCAATGCGTATCCTTGACTTTAACTTTCAATTAGTAACCCATATTCTCGCGGACGGCGATGGGGAAATGGAGATTGTCTCTAGTGCCCAGTCCCATCGCTGAACTATTTGGGCGTTCGTTAAAGGAGGACCTTGATGTTACGAAATAAAATCTCTATGGCTGTGCTTTTGGCCATTAGCCTGTTCGCGATGGTCTCGTCTCCTTTCACCTTGGCCGATACCGTGGATAACCCGGGGGACTTTGTCATTACGGCAACCAGTGGATATATCAAAGTCGGGACACAACAATTTAACATTAACCCGGATTCTCCGCCATCGATTGGTGGGTCGGTTGACACTGACGGTATCGTAACCATCCCGATTTCTGGTATAGAATTCCCAGACACCGTGATTTCTGTTCCGCTGATTGGGGATATAACTGTTAGGATGGAACCTCAGGGTGATGCGATGGGGGCTTTAAATCCGATCACCGGAGAGGCCAATTTCTCAATATCTTTAAAGGTTCGCCTGATTAATTCGCTGTTGGGATCGAATTGTGGCATTGGCCCCATCAATGCCATTATGACCACCGGCAGCAGTGGCTCGCTGGTCGGAGTGCTTTATGACCAGTCGCTTGGCACCGCCACTTATGTCAACAATGAGTTCGGCGTGCCGAGGTCCTCGGGTTGTGGATTGTTCGGCAGTATTATTGACAGTTTTGCACGACTGCCGTCGAATCCGCCAAACAATGAAATCCTGCTGAACGTTCAGTACGACCCAATCATTACCGGATCTTAAGTTTTTCGTCGACCATTTCATCTGCGCTCCGTCGCCCTGTCCACGGCGACGGAGCGCAGGCGCCACTATCAACGACCCGACCACGCGGCCTTCTCTTCTTTCGAAATGAGACCTACCCGGTAAGCTTTTCACGGAGCAGGCGAAGCTGCTCCATCTCTTTCCGAGGGGGTGCGCGTCAAGAATATAGGTAAGAATGGACAAGAGATGGGGTTTTTCCGAGTATCTGAATGCTGAAAAAGGATTCAGAATAAATCTTACTACGATGACACAAAGGCACTAAGCTCACAAAACCATTCGCTTACTTCCAGCCTTCAATCCTGGTCCCAGAGTTGTTACATTAAACGCGTCCCCGATTATTTTTTCAATCCTCTCCGTTTCACGTGTTATTGGCTTAAACGTTTTCAACTTTGTGTCTTCGTGTCTTTGTGGTTAAATGAATCCTACCATAAATATACAAAACCCTAACCAGAAAATCCTCTTGGTTGATTCAAACCACCAACAAATTTGATACAAACCTGCTGCCCGTATACCGCTGGCATCTGCGGCCTAGGTTCTGGTATAGTTTCTGAGCGGTGGCGTGGGAACTATAATGCCGTGGAGTCGTCCCTAGTGAAAAGAATCAAGACTGGCCTGATAATTTTTGATTTAGACGGTACATTGTTGGATTCCATGCTGGATATCGCAAACAGTGTTAACGCCATGCGGGGACGGATGGGCTATGAAGAACTACCATTGAGCGCCATTTATGGGCTCATTGGCGATGGCGCCCACCTTTTGGTCCAACGGGCGCTTCCGCCGGAGACCCCCGAAGCGGAACGGAAACAAGGGCTGACGTACTTTCTCGAGGATTACCGACGGCACATGCTGGATCACACGCAATTGTTTCCCGGTGTGTTAGAGACGCTGCACGCGCTGCAAAAGAAACCGCTAGCGGTCCTGACCAATAAGCTGACCGAGCTTACGCAAATCATGCTAACCAAGCTGGCCATCATCGATTACTTTCGCTATGTTCTGGGCAGTGATAAGTTCCCGCGAAAAAAACCGGATCCCATGGGGGTGTTGTATCTGCTCGAGGCCACACAAGCTCTTCCAAACGAAACCTTAATGATTGGAGACACGGCCAACGATATCTTAACCGGTCGCCGCGCCGGAGTTCTTACTTGCGGCGTTACCTATGGGATCGGCGGGGAAAAATTGCGAGCGGCGCGCCCGGATTTTCTAATTGACGATCTGCGCCAACTTTTGGATATTAATGAATAACGGCCTTGAGCAAACGGCCGCGGTAGCGCTTGGCGCTAGGCGACGGCAGGCCGGCAATCGACACTTCTCAAGAGGTACATTATGACTAGAGTTAAGATGGAACGGCGGGCACTGTCCGTATGGCTTCTGCTGGCGGCCGCCGCCTTATCCGTTGGACTGTGGGGAGCGGACTATAACGCGTTGCCATCCGTGGAGCAGGCGGCCGGCTATAAGAGCATATCGGCTCGATACTATCTAAAGCAAGTTAAATATTTGGCCGGCGATTCGTTAAAAGGACGGGGAAATGGAACTCCCGAACTGGACCGCGCCTCCGAATACATCGCCAAGGAATTCCAAAAGTCCGGCCTATCCCCGGGAGGCGAGGGCGGCAGCTACTTCCAAAAATTTTCGATCATTGCCAGCACGGAACTAGGCCCTCGTAATCAATGCCGCGTTACCCTAGGACCGCAGAAATCACTCGATCTCACGCTGAACGAGAGCTATCGCCTAAGTAGTTTTGCCGGCCAGAGCGATCAAAATCAGTTAAGCGGCCCGCTGGTCTTTGCCGGATATGGAATCACGGCGGAGGAATATCAGTACGATGATTATCGGGGCATTGACGTTACGGATAAGATTGTTTTGATATTGGACGATGAGCCTCAGGAGAATGATCCCAAAAGCAAATTCAATGGGATACAGCCAACCTTTCATTCCTCGCTGTCCAGCAAGGCGGTCAACGCCAAGAACCATGGCGCCAAAGCCGTATTGATTGTAAAAGACATCAATAACCATCCTGCCGATAAAGAAGAAGATTTCTCCTCCCCACAGGGGACGACGGCTGATCTCGGTATCGTCATCGTCAGGATCAAGGTCGCCGTGGCTGATTCCATACTGTCGCTTTACAAGACCCGTCTGAGTGAAATTCAAAAAGAAATCGATACGGCTTTAACGCCGAAGTCTTTTCCACTGCATGGCGCGCAGGCCGCGATCGAGATTGACGCCCGGCACGTGCGGAAGGACGTCCGCAACGTGGTTGGGTATTTGCAGGCTGACGGGTCGCCCTGGGCCGATGAGGCCGTAGTGCTGGGCGCACATTACGATCATCTCGGTCTCGGCGGACGAAATTCCTTGGCCCCGAAGTCCGTGGGAAAAATACATTACGGCGCGGACGATAATGCGTCCGGGACGGCCGGCCTCCTTACTCTGGCTCGTGCTATTGCGCGTGATAAGCAGCATCTCAGACGGAGCATTATCTTCCTGGCGTTTGCCGGGGAAGAAATAGGCTTGCTCGGCTCCTCATACTACACCAAGAATCCCAGGTTTCCCCTCGAGAAGACTATAGCTATGATCAATATGGATATGATTGGCCGGTCGCGGGCCGGCAAGATCAAGATCGGCGGGGTCGGCACTTCCACCGGTTTTCGGGAGCTGGCCGCGTGGGCCAGTCGGAAGGTGGATTTAATCGGAGAGCCATCGGCCGGCGGCCGCGGCCCCAGCGATCATGCCTCATTTAATCTCAAGAGCGTCCCCGTTTTATTCATTTTTTCCGGTTTGCACAGCGATTATCACAAGCCGACGGATGTTTGGCAAAAGATCGACGCGCCGGCCGCCGAGAAAGTCGTGCGAATGGTATACCTGATGACGCGCGCCCTCGACGGCGCCGACCCGCGGCCGCTCTACACAAAAGTGCCCGAAGAAGCCTTGCCCGTGGTCAGCAGCAGCGCCAGTGGCGGCGGAGGAGGTTACGGTCCCTATTTTGGATCCATTCCGGATATGGCCGAAGAAGTGGTGGGCGTGCTCTTTGCCGACGTTCGTGAGAATAGCCCTGCCGCTAAAGCCGGCTTGAAAGCCGCGGATCGTATGATAGAATTCGATGGGAAGAAAATCAGCAACTTGCAGGACTTTACTTATGCCTTGCGCAGCAAAAAGCCCGGCGACGAGGTTGAGGTGGTTGTCATTCGCAACAGCCAATCCCTTAAAGCCAAGGTCAGGTTGGAAGCCCGCAAGTAACCGGTGGCTGTCCATAGGCCTACGAGACCAAGCTCGCGCGTATGTGCGCCAGACTTAACGATGACGGCCGTTCCCGTCTTCCCCGGATCAAACCGCCGGCAACGAGATGATAAAACGCATGCCCGCGTCGGGCGACCGCCGAACGGCGGTAATTTTCCCGTTGTGAAAGACGATATGCTTTTGCGTAATCGCTAAACCGAGGCCGGTGCCACTGGGCTTTGTTGTGAAAAACGGCAAGAAAATCTTTTCCAGGTCGGCGACGGAGAGGCCAACGCCGTTATCCTCAATTTCCACGACAACCTGCTTGTCCGCACCATGCTGTTCGATACGACCGCGCACCAGTACGCGGGTGGCGCTCGTCTCCTCGACGACCCGTTCGGACCGCTCTTTAGGGGTCGCTTCCGCGGCATTACGTAGTATATTGAGCAGCGCCTGCTTCAACAGGATGCGATCGGCGCGTACTTCGGAAAAGACGCCTTCCATCGCCCAGCGCACATGCGTAAATTGGGATTCCGTTTCCAAGTCTCGTATACAGTTCTCGACCAGCTCCGCTAGAGAAATTTCTTCCATGACCATGGCGCCCGGCTTGGCAAAGTCGAGAAAATTGGACACGGTCTGTGACAGCGCGGCGACCTCCATGCGGATGACGTGTATGTTCTCGGCGACTTCGGCGTCTTGCGTCTCCTTGGCAATCAACTGGGCGTAGCCGCCAATCGTCGCCAGAGCGTTCTTAAATTCGTGAGCGATTCCCGCCGTGATTTCTCCTAGGGACGCCAGATTCTCTTTCAGTTTGATCCGTTGTTGCAGTTCGACGATCTCCGTGAGATCCGTAATGAGACATAGCACCCCGGTGGTCTGTCCCCAGGGTTGTCGTATGGGTGTCACGGCGGCGCCGACATGATGTGTCTGCCCGTTATGGTCCGCGATATGGAACTCTTGCCGGCGGAAGGATAGGTCTTGATGGAGGGCGCCATCGATGAGTCTTACCAACTCCGGACTGCGTTCAAAGACTTGGGCATAGGGTTGGCCTTTGACTGTTTCCCCCGGCTGCTTGAATAATTCTTCGGCGGCCGGGTTGAAAGTATTCACCGCACCGGTCTCGCCAATAGTGAGCAAGGCGCTTTCGATGCTGAGGATAATTTGCTCGTTGAACTGCTCATGGCGTTCTGCGCTTTCCTTAGCGATTTGGTGATGCCGTTGCAATTCCACTTCCCGCGCTTTAAGTTTTCCGATGAACTGATAGACTCCGCCGCCGGCGGCCTGGGCTTGCCTGACTCTTTTTTCGGCGCCGCCGCGGTGCGTCTTAACGGAAACCGCCACTTCCCATAGCAATCCAAAAAGAATAAGGGGAAGGAGAACGAGGGCCACCCATGTGAAATAAGCTACACCGCCATTCTCCGCGCTCCCTAGCGGTAGTGGCCAAACCGCGCGGCGATGCCAATAGTCATAAAGGCGTGCGGCTTGCACTCCGGCAACAAAAAAAAGAGCGGTAAACAACACTTCCCGCCCGTGGGACTGCAGGGTCTTACCCATACGGCGCACGAAATTAATCCCAGAAGGAAATTCACTTCTCATCGAGGCTTCGTCAGTCACTCATATTCGGATGATTAGGAAGGGGGAGGGGCTGGACAACTAAACGCGAAAATAGTGGTCGAGAATCATTCCGCCATATAACAGAGCCACAATAGCTCCAAAGCCCAGGAACGTTCCGAAGTAAAGCTTATGCTGAAGGGTTTTGCCTTGAGTAATGATAAGAAACCCGCCATAAAGCGATCCCACAAGGGATCCGAAAAAGGTGGTCAACCAAGCCAGTTTCCAGCCGAGGAAGGCGCCGACCATAGCCATCATCTTTACGTCGCCAAGACCTAGTCCTTCCATCTTGCGCACTCGAAAATAGACCTCCGCGACCACCCACAATATGCCGCCGCCGAGAAAAATGCCAACCAGTGAGCCGACCAGCGAGTGAACGATGGGAGAGTTCATGTGAACGTTAAGCATGTCATACACGCTGATCGTCAGAAAATCATTCCAGTGCTCAATCGGATGAAGCGGGCTAAGCGCCAGGCCGAGCGCCATTCCCGGATAGGTAATTACATCGGGCAGTATAAAATGGTAATAGTCGATAAAGATCAATGGAATGATCAAAGTGGCAAACACGGCGCCGATCACGAAGAGCGAGAGGGAAGGCGCATTAATGTAACAGATCGCATAGATGGTAGCCGTCAGAAGCTCGACCGTCGCATAGTGGGGCGGTATGGGCCGCCTACAATGACGACAACGACCCCTCAGCCAAAGATAGCTAAACACGGGAATGTTGTCGTAGTACGCGATTTTCTGATGACATTCAGGGCAGTGGGAACCGGGGAAGACAATCGATTCATTGCGAGGTATTCGATAGATACAGACATTTAGAAAGCTGCCGATTATGAGCCCGCTTATGAAAACTGCCAACACCTCGATCATCACAAGAATACTGTAGTATAAATTACCAGGGGTCGCAATAGCAAAATTCCACAAGATCGACGGGGGCACAATTTTTCCGAAAGAAATTCACTGAGACCGCGCCACATCACACCCGACCAGGAATTCCAGGGACGCGCTGCCGATTTGACAAGCCAAGCGCCCTATGGTATTTTTTGATTGTTTGTTAGGAATGATTGTTCGTTAGGAATGCGCTCAGCTCTCTCGTCTATTGAGTCTGTTTCAAGTTGGGCCACGCTGAATCAGTGGGGGTGCACTGGATTCGACGAGGGTGAAGAGGCGGCAGGGGCATACCGAGTTCTCCGCATCTCGTTAAACTGTGGAAAATAAATTTAAGAGCAAACACAGAGTTTGCACTGGCTGCCTAATTAGGCGGCCCGTTATGCCGGTTTTCTCCTACGGGATCGGACATAGCGTCACTTAGTAGGATAGTCGGCGCGTTACGCCTTAGGGTCGCCGGCGAATCTAAACTAGGGCTGGCTGCGGACCGAGTTTTCCTTTTCATCTCGTATGCGGCGACAATTGAGAAAAGGATAAGTATGTAGAGCCTGTACGCTGAACTCTCTCGGACGCGGGTTCGATTCCCGCCACCTCCACCATGCTTACCGCGTAACCTTTGATCTGTTAATTATCTGCGTGATTTTTTTCCGCTTGGAAAGGCTCCTGTGGAAAATTGGCATAGCGGGGGGTTCGTATCTACACAGCGTGTGTCGTATAGTTTGGTCTGGTCATTTACGGCAAAATTCATCTGAATTTATTCGGCTTAAATGTTGAAGAGAGACCTTGCTTTAAGGCGGCGGTTCTGTCAATATATAGCGTTAATAATGGTTGGTATCTGTTAGGTGCATTCAGCGTAATAAATTGTTTTTGATTTTTTGGTGTCGGCTTGAATTCTCGCTAATATTTTATCAGGTGGCATTATATGTCGGGCTCAAGATTGGTTTTTAAGGAAGGTCTTGAAGATATCGTCGCGACCGCTTCGGATATCTGCTATATCGATGGCGAGCAAGGGGTACTATCTTATCGAGGCTATGATATACACGATTTAGCTTTAGGGACGTCCTTCGAAGAAGTGGCCCACTTGCTTTGGTTCGGCAAATTCCCCTCCCGCGCGGAACTTGGCCAATTGCGCGCAGCCATAGCCGCGGAGCGCAACTTGCCCATGGACTTATTGGCTCTGATGAGTTCGCAGATGAGAAGTGCACTGCCTATGGATGTTCTGCGAACTGTCACTTCCATGCTTTCAATGTATGATTCTGATCTCAGCAATAATTCGTATGAAGCCAATGTTCGACGATCCCTGCGGCTACTAGCGCAATTTACTACCATCATCGCGGCGTTTGATCGACTGCGGAAGGGACTGGAGGTAGTGCCGCCGCGGCCTGATCTCGACCATGCCGCAAATTTTCTCTATATGCTCACCGGCAAGGTGCCGGATTCCACCAGCGCGCGCGGGCTGGATATCGCTCTCGTGCTGCATGCCGATCATGAGTTGAATGCCTCCACTTTTGCCGCACGGGTTACCGCATCCACATTAACTGATATGTATTCGGCCATTACTTCCGGTATTGGCGCGCTGAAGGGACCGCTTCATGGCGGCGCCAATGAGGCGGTAATGCGCATGTTGCTGGAAATTGAGCAGCCTGATCGCGTCGAGCGGTATTTGCGCGACGCCTTTGCGCAGAAACGGAAAATTCCCGGATTCGGTCATCGTGTTTATCGTACCGAGGATCCGCGGGCGACGCATCTGCGGCAGATGTCGAAGGAACTCGGCGAGCAGACGGGCCATGTGAAGTTGTTCCAGATCTCCAGACAGATTGAGGAAATCGTTAAGTGGGAGAAGGGTCTCAATTGTAACGTTGATTTTTATTCGGGCTCCGTTTATTATATGCTCGGAATTGCTATCGACTTGTTTACTCCAGTCTTTGCCATCAGCCGGATTAGTGGCTGGACGGCACACGTGCTGGAACAACTGAAGCATAATCGGTTGATCAGACCGCGCGCTGAATATACCGGATTGCCCTATCCACAGAAATTGGCGCCACTGGAACAGCGATAGGACCGCGGAGAAGACCGTAAAAGCTGAACATTCCGTCAGCCCATAGATCCCTGAATAGAAACGGAGCAGTCCTTCAGGTCTGTTTTGGGATATCTCGACGGAACAGAAAGTTGTATGGAGCGAGGGGAGGCTGTATAATTCGCGAAAAGTAAGAAGGCGACGGGCGTCGGCACGGCCGTTTGTCGGCATTGGCTTCCGACGTTGTGCCGGTAGGCGTTTCGTATCGCGCATTTTAGCCTGTTGTTGTCGGGGCCGAACCCATGAAAATGCACCGTCGATGCTGTGGGAGTCGAACCCGAGCTTTTGTATAGTCACATAATTTTAATTAGGAGGAACGATGAAAATAATCTGGTTAATCACCCTGGCAGCGCTACTGATCGCTCCGGCATTGGCGTGGCCGGAGCAGGCTAAGAAAGAAGCTGTCCCGGCGAAAGCTGAGGAAGTAAAAGCGCCCGCCGTTGATGAGAATAAGGTCATCGCCCAAGTGGGTGATTTCAAGCTGACCTTGAAAGAACTTAACGATATGATCAGCCAGTATCCTCCCCAGTTTCGCGGCGCTTTTAATACGTTTGACCGGAAGAAAAACTTGGTCGAGCGCATCTTAGAGAGCAAAGTATTTGCCATGGCCGCCGAAAAGGAAGGATTGGAAAAGGATCCGGAAATCCAAAAGCAATTGCAAAGTTCTCGTGAGCAGATTTTGACTTACGCCTATCAGCGCAAACTTTCCAAGATGGTCAATGCCACCGATGAGGAAGTCAAGACCTATTACGATTCTCATCAAAAAGAATTTACCGTTCCCGAGCAGGTGAAAGCGCGGCATATATTGGTGAAGGACGAAGCCGAGGCGAAGAAATTGCGGTCGCAGTTAATTGAAGGGACCGCCAAGTTTGAAGACCTGGCCAAGGAAAAATCCATAGATCGCGCGAGCAAGAATCGGGGCGGCGACTTGGGATGGGTTTCCAAGGGGTTGCGCGGAGAGGACTTTGACAAGGTTGCTTTTACCATCGAGATGGGTAAGCTAAGCGAAGTGTTTAAGACGCCAACCGGCTTTCACATTCTCAAAGCCGAGGAGAAGAAGCCGTCCAGCCTTCGGGAATTTGACAAGGAAAAACCGAGCATTTTGCGTCGGCTAAAGGCCAATAAAGAAAAAGATTCCATTGACGCCACGCGGAAAGAGCTATGGACCGCCATGAAGGCGAGTATTGATGAAGAGACCTTAAAGGCGGCGACACCGCCTCCTCCGCCTCCGGAAGTGACTCCGACATCACCTCCTGGGACGATGACACCCTTCGGTCAGGCGCCGGCCAAGAACGAGAGCAAGAAGCCGGAGGCCGTGAAGAAGCCCTAAAATAGCAATAACCCTGGAATGATGAATGGCGGATCAATGTATCCCCGTTCATCATTCCAAAACGATGCATCCGAATTCGTGAAAGACCTACGGCTAGTCGCTCATCCCAACGCGCCATTACATAATCCTCTTTAGCCCGAATCTACGTGATCGATTTTCCCACCATCAACTTCTCTATTAAGCCGGCCATTGCGATTTGTCGGGGAGGCCGGTAGTATATCTGCGGTAGGAAGAACAAGGTGCCAAAAAGAACAGATTTAAGAAGAATATTGATTATCGGATCGGGACCCATCGTCATTGGGCAGGCCTGCGAATTTGATTACTCAGGAACGCAGGCGTGCAAGGCTTTGCGCGCCGAAGGCTATGAAGTCGTGTTGGTTAATTCCAATCCGGCCACCATCATGACCGATCCGGATTTAGCGGATCGTACCTATATCGAGCCGCTCACAGTTGCCGCGGTGGGCTTGATTATTGCGCGAGAGCGGCCGGACGCCCTATTGCCCACGGTCGGCGGGCAAACCGGGTTGAATTTGGCGGTGGAGCTAGCGGAGGCCGGTCTGCTGGATAAATACGGTGTCGAATTGATCGGCGCCAAATTGCCCGCCGTCAAGATCGCTGAGGATCGCCGCCTTTTCAAACGCGCCATGCAGGATATTGGCCTGGAGGTACCGCGCTCCGATTTCGCCGGGACCTTGTCGGAGGCTGAGGACGTTCTTGAGTTGGTGGGTTTGCCGGCCGTCATACGGCCATCCTTTACGCTGGGCGGCAGCGGCGGCGGCATTGCTTACAATGCGGAGGAATTTCGCGAAATCGTTCGTCACGGCCTCGCCTTGAGTCCCATACACGAGGTCTTGATTGAAGAGTCCGTCATCGGTTGGAAAGAATTTGAGTTAGAAGTGATGCGGGACTTGTCCGACAATGTCGTCGTTATCTGTTCGATTGAAAATTTTGATCCGATGGGAGTCCATACCGGCGATTCCATCACCGTGGCGCCGGCGCAGACGTTAACCGACCGCGAATACCAAGCCTTGCGCGATGCGGCCATTCAAATCATCCGCAAAGTCGGCGTTGAAACCGGCGGTTCCAACATTCAGTTTGCTGTCAACGCCGAAAACGGTCGAATAGTAGTGATTGAAATGAACCCGCGCGTCTCTCGCAGTTCGGCCCTGGCGTCAAAGGCCACCGGTTACCCCATCGCCAAGATTGCCGCCAAATTGGCGGTCGGCTATACGCTGGCCGAGATTCCCAATGATATTACCAGAAAAACACCGGCTTCTTTTGAGCCCACTCTCGATTACGTCGTGGTAAAGATTCCCAAGTGGGCCTTCGAAAAATTTCCCGGCGCCAACTCCACGCTGGGAACGCAAATGAAATCCGTCGGCGAAGTGATGGCCATCGGCCGCACGTTCAAGGAGGCCTTCCAAAAAGCGCTGCGCTCCCTGGAAACCGGCAAGACGCTGGCCGCGCAAAAAATCGACCCCGAAAAACTGCGAGAGAACCTCGTATCGCCAAGCCCCGACCGCTTGGGTTACATTCGCTATGCGCTGGCTGATGGCATGGCTATCGACGAACTCTACGAGCTCACGCGCATCGATCGTTGGTTTCTGCAGCAGTTCAAGGAGATCGTCGATATGGGGAATCTGGTGCGCCGCTACTCACTGGCCACCGCTCCTCACGAAGTAATCAGGCAGGCCAAGCAGTATGGTTTTTCCGATCTTCGTCTCATGCAGCTTTTCAATGAGAACGGCACAGCGGCCGCGGTGACCGAAGATGATGTGCGGCAGGCGCGTCAAGCGGCCGGTATTCGTCCGATTTTCAAGCGCATTGATACCTGCTCATCCGAATTCGAATCGTATACCCCCTACTTTTACTCGACCTATGAATCGGAGTGCGAGGCGGCGCCGACCGATCGCAAGAAGATTATAATCTTGGGCAGCGGTCCCAATCGAATCGGGCAGGGAATTGAGTTCGATTATTGCTGCTGCCACGCCGCCTTTGCGCTCAAGGAGGCGGGGTATGAAACGATCATGGTGAATTGTAATCCCGAGACCATTTCCACGGACTACGATACCTCCGACCGTTTGTACTTCGAACCCCTGACTGTGGAGGACGTGCTGGCTATTGTGGCCGTCGAGAAACCTGATGGCGTCATCGTCCAATTTGGTGGGCAGACGCCGCTCAATTTAGCGTTGCGTCTGCAAAAGGCCGGTGTGCCCATTATCGGCACATCGCCACAATCGATTGATCTGGCGGAAGACCGTAAGCGGTTTGGCAAGCTACTGGCCAGGCTCGGCATACCGCAACCGAAGCATGGCACGGCGCGCTCCGTGGGAGAGGCTCGCAAAGTCGCGCGGCAAATTGGCTATCCGGTATTAATCCGGCCCTCTTATGTCTTGGGCGGCCGGGCCATGGTGATCGCTTACGACGATAGCGCGTTAGAGGCCTATGTAAACTCGGCGGTAGAGGCGGCGCCCAATCATCCGATTCTCATTGATAAGTTCTTGGAAGACGCGTTCGAATATGATGTCGACGCGCTTTGCGATGGGCGGCAAGTCGTGATTGGCGCCATCATGGAGCACATCGAAGAAGCGGGGATACATTCGGGCGACAGCAGTTGTGTGCTGCCTCCGATCCAGGTCGAAGAAAAATATCTGGACGTCATGCGCAAGTACACGCGTCAGTTGGGTCTGGCTCTTAAGGTGCGCGGGCTGATGAATGTGCAATATGCCATGAAAGATGGCGTCGTTTACGTGTTGGAAGTAAACCCGCGGGCGTCACGAACCGTGCCTTTCGTCAGCAAAGCCACCGGCGTTCCCTTGGCTAAAATCGCTGCCTGTCTTATGGTAGGACAGACGCTGCGGGACTTTCCCGTTCATCAGGAGCTGGCGGTCCGCAGTTGTTGCGTAAAGACGCCGGTTTTCCCTTTCATCAAATTTCCCGGCGTCGACACGTTGCTGGGACCGGAAATGCGGTCAACCGGTGAAGTGATGGGCATCGCCGATGATTTTGGCTCAGCCTTTGCGAAAGCGCAAATATCCGCCGGAACGTTCTTGCCGGAGCGGGGCACGGTATTCATCAGTGTTAATGATTATGACAAGAAGAACGCGATTGCCATTGCGCGTGATCTTGCGGATATGGGTTTTTCTCTCGTGGCCACTAAAGGGACATGCCAAGCCTTGCTGGCGAGCGGCATTGCGGCCGAAACCATTTACAAAGTTAACGAGGGCCGGCCGCACGTGGTTGATTGGTTAAAGAGCAACAAACTGCATCTGGTGATCAATACGCCGCTCGGCCGTCGCTCCTTCTATGATGAAGGCGCCATACGGCGCGCCGCCACACAATACGCGGTGCCTTGCATTACTACGCTCTCCGCGGCCCGTGCGGCAGTGACCGGCATGGCGGCCCTGCGCAAACACCAGTTGACCGTTTGCAGCCTGCAGGAGTATCATGAAAGGCTTGTGCGTAACGGCGATCTGTCCGGCTTAGCGTCAAACAAAGGCATGGGTATAGCGAAACAGAACCGGGAGCGGTAGCGACCGGGTTCTCCCCGGCCTACTCGACCACTACCGCTGAAAGTTAAAGCTTCTTGGCCGGCTTTTCGAAGCCGCGCGGATAGATCGACTTGTAAGGCGCGATACGCACCAAACGCATCCAATATCCGTCTTCCACAATAACCTGGCCGTAGGGATCCGACTCGAAATCCACAAAAATTGAGCGTTCGGGCGGCAGTGTGGCCTTATCACCGGCGTGATAGGAGCCAAAGAACTTTTCTGTATATATCTCCTTAGCTTGATTAAACACTTTCTCGTCCGGCAGCTTAGTAAGCTTCGTATTCTTAGTCATTGCTTCAAAGTCCTCTGGTCTGAGTCGCACATAGGCCTTAGTAAACTTCCCGACGATCGGATAGACTTCGAATCCTTCCTTAACTTTTTCCTTGAACTCCGGCAGTGAAGTGATTTTAAACTCTCCCGCCCCCATCAAAATAACTACGGTGACTCCCGGATCAATTACACCGAGCTGCATATGGCCGTTGGCGGCAGTAAACTGCAGGAAGTCTCCGCGAAACGACACCGTGTCAAAAGCATATAAATCGTTCGGCGTGAGCTTGACCTCGAAGGATTTTCTTTCTTCTTGCGCTAAACCGAGACCGACCATGATAGCCATGGCCGTTCCAATAATGAGCAGGTTTAGAAACCATTTCTTAAATATAGCTATCAGATCATATTCCATAGCAACCTCCTTCTGCAAGAATTAGAGCCTCTGTTAGTATTGTAAAATATGCATCAACAGAAATCCATGCCGAGATAGTGGGGAATTCACCAGTGGAAGCGGCATCCTGCCGCTTTTCTTCCTTGCACGGGCCACCGTTCTACGCGCGCCAGCCGCACCCGACACGGTGCTTACCGTCGATCCCCATGTCCAATATGGAAAGCTAATCCGAGAATCGCTGAGAAATAAACTCAAGCCTTGACAATCGAAAAGCCGAGACTTATTCATTCTAGCGGAAGGATTGAATCAATCCCAAAGACAAATCGGAGATCCCGGCTATAGACGGTTGATGACCCATCTATGTGGGATCGCACATTAAAGATTGTACAGTGGCCCAGCGTCTTATGGGGGTGGGCCATGCTTAGGAGGAGGTATACGTATGAGATATTGGAGTCCGTTTAATGAGATGAATTCCCTTTTCAACGATCTGGATCGAGTATTCCGCCGAACCTATTTGGAAGCCATACCGCTCTCATGTGCGACGAGCGGTTCCTCTCAGGAGCTCTTGCCTGGTCGCACAAGTGAGACGTTGTCTAGCTATTCGCCCGCGGTGGAAGCGTTCCAAAAGGATAATCAAATGATCCTCAGGGTGGAACTGCCGGGCGTCAAACCCGAAGATGTAGAAATCACCGTGATAGGCGATCAACTGCATCTGCGGGGCGAGCGCAAGAAGAGCCATGAAGTGACGCGTAACAACTATTACTTCTCCGAATCGTCCTATGGTCGATTTGAGCGTGTGTTTACACTACTTCAGGGAATCAAGCCGGAGGATGTCAAAGCGACCTTTAAAAATGGGGTTCTCGAACTGGCGCTTCCGTTACAGGAACGCGGCAAAATGCACAAAGTCAAGATCGAAGGAGCGCCCGAAGCCAAGACCATTGACGCCAAGTCCGCCGCTTGATTCGAGGGCCTCCATGTAAAACGGTGGAGACGCGGAGTTGACGAAAAACTCGCGAAGCTCCCAAATCACTCCGCGTCTCCGCGTGGATATAATCCGGTTCTGCCGTTGCATGGGGCATTTCTGCCACTCCCTCTCCCTTCGTGACCCTATTGAAAACAAAGATTGGAAAACCTATTTAACTCGGATATACTTCCTCCCTTGAAAATACCTGGAAGCGCCGGCTGAGTTGATTCATGCCTTGGTCAAGGCTTCTCGACAAAAATTTAGTGCGCATGCCCTGTCCGACTGGGAGATACGAGTTGAGAAAGAAGACCTTTTTCATTATCACTTTTCTTTTTCTGGTCAACACGCTTTTCTATTGGAAAATATTATTCACTAACAAATACGCGTTCCCTTGGGACATACAAACCCAACATCACCCCTATTTAAGTTTCGTCCACGAGCAGTTGCGTCATGGCCGGCTTCCGCTATGGGACCCTTACGTGTTTTCCGGCTTTCCCATCGTGGGGGATCCCCAGGTCGGCACGTTTTATCCTGTAAACCTGATCATGTTCCTGCTCCATCTGGGCACGCCTCTGCCTTATAAGGCCGTCGAATGCCAACTAATTTTTCATTATTTTTTAGCCGGTGTGTTTATGTACATCTTGGCGAAAAGCTTTAAGGTGGACGATTTTGGCGCGCTGCTGGCGGCGCTGGTCTATATGTTCAGCGGCTATTTAACCGCGCACGCCCAGCATATGGGAACGGTGAATGCGGCAATATGGATGCCGTTAATTTTTTACCTGGCTCGCCGGTCGGTGATCCAGGATGCCGTGCGCTATGCCGTGCTCACCGGTCTGGTTCTGGGCCTACAAATTTTAGCGGGCCATGTACAAACCTCGGCTTACACGCTGCTGGCGGTTTTACTCTTTTATTTATGGGAGTCGGCCCTGCGGATTCTGGAAAGCAAACGATGGCAACCGGCCAAACCACTTTTCCTATACGCCGGTCTGGTGGTGACCATCGCGCTCGGCGTGTCGGCCATTCAAATCCTGCCCACGCGTCAGTTAGGAAATCTTTCCGTCCGTACTTTGTTGCCTTACGAAGAGGCCACCGGGGGAGGCTGGCCTATCCATTTGATCACTCTACTGCTTCCCAATTTTTTTGGCGGTTTAAAAAACAAACCTATGTGGCTCTCCCGGGAGTGGACGGAGACGCACCTTTACCTTGGCATCATGCCTTTGCTCTTGGCCGTTGTCGGTATTAAGTTTTTGACTAAACGAGATTATTTCTGGGTGGTCTGTCTGGTTACCTTTACCCTGCTTTCCTTTGGCGACTTTACGGCGCTCGCCGATGTCGTCTATTACTTGGCGCCGGTTCTGAACTTACTGCGCCGGCTGGTGAATTATCTTTCCGTAGCGAATCTGTGCTTGTGCCTATTGGTGGCGTTCGGGATGAAGGCGCTCGCCGACAACCGGGTGGAGGATCGAGAGCGGCTGGATAGCTTTTTCAGCAAGCTCATAAATTTTATGATGCTGTTGTTGTTTGGGATTCTTATTTCCTATCTCTTCCTCGCGGCCGGCAAGGAAGAGAACCGTATCCCGCTCGTTATTCGTACCTCAGAACTTATTGTTCTCGCCATTTTTTTTGCCGGCAGCGCCGGACTTTTGATTCTGTATCAGCGAAGAGTCCTCCCCTTACCGCTGATTAAGGTCCTTATCATACTAGTCCTGCTCGTGGATATATTTACCTATAGCCACAACCAGCCATTTAACACAGCGCCGTCGAATCCTAAGACGGCGCTGACCCCTGACCGTATCGAGGGCTCGCCGGTATTGCTGGATTTAATCAAAAAAGATCATGACCGAAATTTTAGAACGGCTTGGTTTTCGGGCGGTATGGAGAACGGATCGAACGTTTTTAAGATACCCAACATTTACGGATACAATCCCATGCAGTTGAAGGATTATTGGAGGTTGCTGTCCCAATTTTCTCATACCTTAAATGCCGGAATTCCGGAATGGGATCGACCATTTAATTTTAATTCTCCGCTATGGGATTTGTTAGCGGTCAAGTACTTGGTTACTAATGATGTCTTTCACGAAAAGACCGGTCCCGAGCCGCCGCCCCCTCGCTATGAGCTGGTATACAATAATTGGTATCGAATTTACAAAAACAACCATTGTTTGCCGCCGTTCGGATTCTATCCCCGGGCTTTGATCTTGCCCAAGGACGAAGAGATCCTGCAATTCCTCAGTTCACCACTGTTCGATCCCAGAAGAGTTCTGCTTCTGAAAAAAAGCCCGTACGAGCCGGAGCCGCCGGCGATAATTCACCTATCGCGTCCGGTGGCCATTGAGGGCGAACATTATAAGGCTATCTCTCGGGGCAGTGTGGCTAAAGGAAGTAACGCCTCAATGGGAGAGTATTTGGCGTATTGGGGAAATAAGGCCGAAGATTTTGTCACATACGAAATGAGCCTTGACCAAGACCTCCCGGAGGCGATCTTCTTCCTTCGTTATACTTCGGCCAATCAGACCAGCGCTGGTCTAAAAATAAAAATGGTCGGCCCGGCGTCGTCTGTGGAAAGGGTGCTCCAACTCGCGCCGACGCAGGATTGGGATACGGATTGGAAAACGGTCAGCCTATCGCTCGGCCCGCTCAAGCAAGATCTCAAATCCCTGCGGCTCGAGTCGCTCGGGTACGCTCCAATAAACATTGATAAATTTATGATACTTGATAACTCGTTGCTGTCTGCGGAACCGCGGTCAGAGGCCATTACAGTGACCGACTATCAACCAAATTCGATTTCCCTGGAGGCTGCCCCGGATACTGATGGGTTTCTCTTTCTCAGCGAGATCTATTATCCGGGCTGGCGCGCCTACGTGGATGGGAAGCCGCAGCCTATACTCAAAGCCAACCTGGTATTCAGAGCCATTTATCTGGAAAAAGGGCCTCATAAAATTCAGTTCCGCTTTTACCCCACGCCATTTTATGTCGGCGCTCTGGTGACCGCGCTTACCGGTCTGCTGCTCATCGTCTACTTTACCGGAGCGAGGGCCTCCGCGCAAACACGCTCATCCGAGCGCCAGTCCTGACCAAAGTGGCTGGCCGCGAGCGCAACGACCCCGCTGCGCGGCGGCCCACCCCCATTCCCATTAATGATAAGCGGCCAGCGGGCGCGGTTCCGCCAGGTGACATCCAGGCACTCGATGGGCTCGCGCAGATCGTTGTTAAAGCGGCGAACTCAGCTTGACCGTATTTCCGGTACTTGGTATGATAATTAGTAATACCGGGAGGTGATTACATGCGTAAAGCAAAAATTGCAATAACCCTTGATAAAAATTCCATTAGCCGTTTAGACCATCTCGTCCATGCCAATATTTTCCTGAATCGTAGTCAAGCCATTCAAGAAGCTGTGGATGAAAAGATAGAAAGATTAGAGCGCCATCGTTTGGCCAAAGAATGTGCCAAATTGGATTCAGCTTTTGAGAAAGCGATGGCTGAAGAAGGCTTGTCCGAGGATTTAAGCGAATGGCCAGAATACTAAGGGGTGAGATTCGATGGGCGGACTTAAATCCGGCGCGTGGTCATGAGCCAGCCGGCATGCGACCTGTTTTAATCTTGAGTCAGGACATCTTTAACGAACGTTCGGGAACTGTTATAGCGATGGCACTGACCAGCCAGCCGCAAAGAGCAGATTTCCCTTTGACACTTGAGTTAAGAAATGAAAAACTACCCAAGCATTCATGGGTAAAGATTAGCCAGATACGAACTCTTTCTATTGAGAGAATCGGCAAGAAACTTGGGAGGGTATCTCCAGAAGCATTGGCTCAAGTAGTTGAAGGACTTAGTGAAATAATCGGAACATAACGCTTTTCTGTTGGAACCGGCAACAACGATCAAACCTTCCTCCAAAGGATACTGATCTCACTATTCCATTAAAAATCGAGGATGAGTTGGAATTCAAACCATGAGATAATCGACCTTCTTCTAACCCTCCCTCTCCCGTTCGGCAGCGTCGGCTGTTAAGACCCGCTCTGCCAGGCCCCTCCGAAAAATACTACTCCCTCCAATCTTTCACTTTCGTTGCGGAAACCTTTCATCCCAAAAATCGCATAAAAGCCTTTGAATCCTTTTTCTAATTTGGATCATCACAGTGAGCGGAGCCAAATAACTTTGGCGTAAGCGCAGACAGAGGAAATAGGAGGGCGTAGCATTCAATTATATCCACTTCCGCCGGCCGCGTGGATCGTCATGACCCACGCGGCCAAAAAAATAAGTAATCGATAGATGAACTTACACTACTAATCAGTAGAAAGGAGAAACTATGAAACGAACTATCAGTATTCTGTCGGTCATCCTGAGCTTGATGATCGGCCTGGCATCGTCCCAGTCTCCAAATGAGTTTAAAGTCATGGATCCGATAGGACGCAATGTGGTGCAGTTCCGCACCAAAGCCCCGCTGGAAGATATCGTCGGCACGACCAGCCAAATCACCGGCCAGTTCCACGTGAATCCAACCGATCTCAAAGCTTCCGGCACGCTGGGTCAGTTTGAAGTTGATCTGAGTTCGCTCAAAACCGGGATCACCCTGCGCGACACGCATATGCGCGAGCAGTATCTGCACACCGAGCGCTACCCCAAGGCTACCTTCACGATCAAGAGCATCAAGAAAGCGTCCGCCAACAAGCTGCCGCCGAGTAAACCCGTGACGGTGAAAGCGGAAGGCACCTTCGAATTGCACGGTGTGAAGAAGGACATATTGGTCGACGCGCAGGTGACGTACTTGCCGGAAAGCCAGGAAACGATGGGCAAGTTGCCCGGCAACCTAATACGTCTTTCCAGCCAGTTCGATGTGCGCTTGGCCGATTATGGCATCGAACGTCCTCAGATGGTCCTGCTCAAAGTCGGCGAAGTTTCGCACGTCACGCTGGACGCCTTCGCCAGCGATGCCAGTCCGGAAAAGGCGGCCATGTGGATGGAACAAATGAAGAAGATGATGGGCGGCAGCTAACGCCGGCGGGGGGCATGAGACGGATTCATGCCCCTACTTCTTTTCACCATAGAATTAGCCAATCGACTCAGCCCGTATGTGATTTCCGTATGATGTACTCGGCTAGATGAAAATTATCATCAGATCAGGATTAGTATCAGCCCCACCTGCGTGTGAGGCACGCGGACAGGTAGGGGCGGCATGTTTATAATCAAGTGTACCCAGAGGGAGGCCTCAAGCTCCGTAGGAGCGACAGGTGGTCGGCCGTGCTGGTTCACATGTCGCCCCTTAGAAACTTCGTAACTATTCAGGGGGGTCGTGCTGTTTAACTATCTCCTGAATATCTGCAATAAAGCTCTCCCTGAAAGGGAGACCTATAATAGCCGGGGGTGGAGCGGAGCGGAACCCCCGGAAGCCCAATCGCAGATGACCGGACCCTGAAGGGGTCCCCTAAATAAAAGGTTCATGGAGCGGTGCGACCCTTTCAGGGTCGAACGTTGGGTGGGGCTTGGTCCGGGGGTTCCGCTGCGCTCCACCCCCGGCTATTATATTTGGCCCTTTCAGGGCCATCGCCTCCCCTTCGATAAGCTTCTTTACTCATAAGACCCGTGAACGGTCACGCGGCTTTCCTAGTTTCATCCTGGTATCTGCTTCCCGACATGGCAAGCTGGGAGACTCCTACGGAGCTTAAATGATAACCGGTGATCGGAGTGATAAGGACACTGCGTCTCAGGACGCTAATTTAAAAAGCAACGAAGTATGGCAAGACAGTAGAGCTATAGAGTATGATCTATGTTCTGAGGTTAATCCCGTTGATCGCATCCCACATGGGTCCGCCGTGGCGGTGCGGAGGATCGCTCTTTTCGAAAGATGCCTCATGGGACTTTACGGGGACAGCGAGAAGTAGGTCGCGCGCACTTCTCAATAAACCCGCTGAGGGAGAGAATATGCGTAAGAGGGGT
The DNA here is from genome assembly GCA_016179055.1 of Acidobacteriota bacterium. Lineage (GTDB taxonomy): Bacteria > Acidobacteriota > UBA6911 > JACOSC01 > JACOSC01 > JACOSC01. Next base: position 3,744 of record JACOSC010000122.1, on the reverse strand, counting down.
ATCGGTTGGCTCAGTGTGCTGGCTTTGGCGACTGGAATTCTGGCCGTAGCTTGGAACATTCCAGGCGAAACGACGGCCACGCCAAAGATCCTGCGTCTGGAGCAGCCGGCTGGTCGAGCCCCATACGGCTGGGAGCGATGCCTCATCTGCCGGACTACCCTATCTTCTCAGGATTGGGTTTATACTGTACAAGGGCGGGAGGTGCCGCTGCATAACGAGGCGTGCACGGAACGTTTCGTGCAGAAGGCTGAATCCGTTTTTGCCGAATTACAGCCGCGGGCGGCCCTCTTTCATGAAGAGTTCGGCCGGCCAAGCCCCATCCGTTTTTTCTGGTTTTTTGTAGGAGTATATGTAGTAATGGCATTGGTATGGGCGGCGCTGTGCGCGCACCAAGCCATTCCGCGTGGGCTTTCTCCCGTCCGCTGGTTTTTCGCCGGACTCCTGACCCATTTCGTGGCCTATTTATCATTGCGGGCGCGCTCGGCTAAAGCCCTTTCCGCTTTTCCGAGCGGTATGCCGTCGGGGACGACAAAAGTTGGGACCACCTACAACCCCGCGCATTGTCCGGCTTGTGGCGCCGAGCATCATCCCTGTGCCAACCGCTGTCCCGGCTGCGGCGCCGCGCGGCCGCCGGTAGTCGAGTCGGAAGTACAGCGGGTGAAAGACACCCATTAAGATTGGAAAGCACGTTTCATTCAAATAGCCGATAGGTATATTCGCATGCTAAATAAATTACGCGCAGCGCTGGAGAGCATACTGAGCAGCGGCAGCACCGATCAACGACGCCCTCTCCTCGACAAACATTACCAAAGCAACATTCCCGACGTATACGTGATCGGCGACCTGGCCGGCGCGCCGGTAATCAAATTGGCGATGGCCCAAGGGGTCGAGGTCATTGACCACATCGCTTCGCTGCCGGACGCCAAGGCCGGCGACACTTCGATGTACGATCTGATCGTTGTGGGATCGGGAGCGGCCGGGCTTAATGCGGCGTTGGCCGCCCGGGATAAGGGCTTGCGGGTGATGGTTCTGGAGAAGGCCAAGATCGCTAATACCATCGAAGACTTTCCAGAGGGCAAGTGGGTGTATGCCGAGCCGGATTCTCAGCCGCCCAAAGGCAAGCTTTGGCTCGACGGCGCACAGAAGGAAGATTTGATCGCCCGCTGGCATCAGATTGTCCGTGATAACCATCTGGAGGCGCACACCGACGAAGCGCTGGAGACCTTTGAGCGGCAACGGGACAGGTCCCTATTGGTAAAGAGCACTAAGACCACTTACCGCGCCAGGCGCTTGATCCTTGCCACAGGCCAACGCGGGAATCCACGTAAGCTAGGAGTGCCGGGCGAAGCACGTGAGCAGGTCTATCACCGGCTCTACAGCCCGCGCAAGTACAAGAATGAGGACATACTAGTCGTCGGCGGCGGCAACAGCGCCGTCGAAGCGGCCCTGGTTTTGTCCGAGCAAAATCGTGTGACTCTTTCTTATCGCAGCGGCGAGTTCAGTCGACTCTTCAAGGACAACGCGCACCGGCTCAACGAAGCCGTCGCGGCCGGCCGCATCAAGGTGTTCTTCCATTCGCAGGTCCAAGAGTTCGGCGAGCATGAGGCCCGGCTGGCGATTGATCGAGGCGGGCGCCAGGAACTTATATCGGCGCCGTATCAACATGCCTTCGTGTTGGTCGGCGCCGACGTGCCGGTGCAGTTTCTCAAATCGCTCGGCCTGCGCGTGGAAAACGACTGGACTGGTAGCTTTGTACGAGCGATCGCCCTGACCCTATGTACGCTTGCCGGACTTTGGCTATTTGGCGGCCAGGCCGCCCTGTTTGGTTATTCCCTCAGCCATGTGCCGCAATGGCTGGGCGGACTGGCGGCACTCGCGTCACTATCCGCATTGATCTTGAGCGGCGCCCGCGGCGACCGTTACGCTTGGCTGGGCGTATCGTTTCTCGCCGTGTACTCCGTCTATGGAATTAAAATGGGCAAAGGCGCGGAGTTTTGGCCGTATACCGGATGGGGTTATAAAACCTTCTCCTTCTTTGGCCGGCCCTGGGGTTTCTGGTATACGGTGCTGTACACCGGCTTGATGACGGTTTTCGGCCTCGGCGCGCTCAAACGCTGGGGACTGGACCGTCGGGATAAATTCCAAATCTGGCGTTACACCAGCCTGATCAGTTTCCAGTGGGTCTTCTTCTTCCTCATACCGGAGTTTCTCTTCCAGTGGGCGATCCACTACGAATGGGTTGGCCACAAATTGGCTGCCGATCCGCAGTTTGCCGAGCAGGCCTGGCGCAGCTACGGAATCGTCTACGCCTGGCCGTTGTTCTTTTACACTTTTTTCTATAGCCCGCACCAGGTCTGGATGGTGTGGGGCGTGTTTTTGACGTTTGTGCTGATACCGATTTTCGCGCTCTTTCACGGCAAGCGCTATTGCTCGTGGATTTGCGGCTGCGGCGGGCTGGCCGAGACGTTCGGGGATCGCTGGCGACACCTGGCGCCCAAAGGTAAGACCAGTATCCGTTGGGAGTCTATGAACACGGCCGTGCTGATCCTGGCCGGCGTCGTCACGATTTTAATGTTGGGACGGGATGCGGTCGCCTTGTTCCGCCAGCCGGCCGATTGGGGTGTCAGCCTCTATCGGTTGTATGTCGATGTCTGGATGGTCGGCATCTTGCCGGTCACGTTGTACCCGTTCCTGGGCGGCAAAGTTTGGTGCCGGTACTGGTGCCCTCTGGCCAAGCTGATGCAGTTGATGAGCGCGTTCTATGCCCGGCTGGGCATCCGCCGTTTTAAGATCGTGGCCAATGAAAAATGCATCGCCTGCCATGAGTGCTCGCGCAACTGCCAAGTGGGCATCGACGTGATGAGCTACGCGCTCAAGCAACAAGTGTTGGACAACCACACCAGTTCGTGCATCGGCTGCGGCATCTGTGTTTCGGTCTGCCCCATGGATACACTCTCTTTCGGTCAACCGCCTCTGAAGAATGGATTGGTGTCGATAAGCCCGACCCAACCGCATTAGCCCATATCAAATGGACCGCTTCGGTGATAAATTAAATCTTTCCTCCGAGAGCAGTCCCATTATTAATTATCTTGGCCAAGCGCACGAATCTTCCTCACGTGTAATGCGGAGGATCGAATTCGTGTGCGGTCATTCGCTGGGGTCACCGTCCTTCTCCCGGACCTTCTGCATCCACGTCTCAGGATCGACTCCCAGCGCGTCCGCCAGGCGATTGATGTAATTAAAGTAGCTGATCACTTGCACCGTGTCGAGAATATCTCCATCGGTAAGCCCGACCGCGCGTAATAGCTCGATATCGTGCTCAGTCATCTTTGCCGGTGCGGCCGTAAGCTTTTGGGCAAATTCACAAAGCGCTCTTTGGCGATCGCTCAAACGAGCTTGTCGATAATCGGTTTTAATTTTTGCAACGAGCTCATCATCTTTCGTTAGGCGACGGAGATCCTCCCCGTGTGATTCAATTCAATAAAAACAGCTATTCGTTTGAGAAACCACGGTGGCGAGCATTTCACGCTCAGCGCGTGAAAGTCCCGACCGGCCAAACATCACCGCTTTGTACAATTCGATGCCCGCCCGCATGGATTCCACATTCAGTGATTTTCGCCGTGTGCCACAGGGATTAAATACGTGAAGAGCGACAGACCTGCTAATGTTACTTTCCCCCTTTAACGAATACCCTTCCAGCCTCTTTTCAGCTTTTTGGTGAGGGCCTGATTTAATCCTTTATTT
>JACOSC010000087.1 GCA_016179055.1 Acidobacteriota bacterium | reverse complement strand
ATGTGAAATATTTTTCACATAGGTGAAATTAGTTGCACATTTTTACCAAGTCTTACCAGCATTGTTCATTCAGGGAAGTCACTCATGCGCTTTGTGGGCGCACCACGACGGAGTAAAATAGCAACGACACCCTGGGGAGCGCCCCGACTACCGTCGGGGCAAGGGTAGACTCGGTCCGCAACGGGACTCGCCGGCAGGGATGCCGGCGCTACCCGATATTTTCAGGGAAGGATAGGGAAGGAGGAGGCGAGCGCCGCGCCGCGGCCGGCCTCGGCAGCATTGTTACACACCGCTGAGATCGAGCTCCCAAAATCGTCGTCCTTCTTGGGGGCGCGTGTAGTCGCGAGAAAGAAGCTCCAGGAGCAACGCGTAGCCCCCTCTTCTGCCGGTCACGAAAATCTGCTATGATACACAGCGTCACAGAACAAACAAGGACACCGCAATGAAATCGCTAAGGTGAAGACTAGGAGTGTTTCGGAGATAACGTAAAGGAGCGTTAGGCGACCCTCTATTTCTACAAAATTGCCCGGAAAAAATGACGAATACACGCTCCCCGAAAACCGATTCTTGGATTCTCCAACACATATCATTAAGGATAGAGAGAAGGCCGTCATTCATTAATAAAACAACCGGCCCAGGGCTTCGCCCCTCATACGGCTTGTACGATACAACGAGGAGTAATTAATTGAATCCCAATATCCGTAACATCGCCATCATTGCGCATGTCGATCATGGCAAAACTACTTTAGTCGACGGCATGCTTCATCAGAGCGGGATCTTTCGCGCCAATCAAGTGATCGTCGAACGCATCATGGACTCCAATGAGCTGGAGCGCGAGCGTGGCATCACGATTCTCGCCAAGAACACGGCTATTCACTACCGCGGTGTGAAAATTAATATCGTCGATACGCCGGGCCACAGCGACTTCGGAGGCGAGGTTGAGCGGGCGCTCAAACTGGTCGACGGCGTCATGCTACTGGTGGATGCCAGCGAGGGACCTCTGCCGCAAACTCGCTATGTGCTGCATAAGGCCCTCGAGGCCAAGCTGCAGCCCATTGTCGTCATCAATAAAATCGATCGTCCCGACGCGCGCATACAAGAAGTCACCAATGAAATTTATGATTTGTTCATTGATTTGGAAGCGAGCGATGAGCAATTGGACTTTCCGATTCTTTATACGAACGCCAAGCTCGGAATTGCGCACCGCGAACTCGACGAGCCCTCCACCGACTTGCGGCCGCTGTTTGACGAAATCCTCCGAACGATTCCGTCGCCGGAAGGGAGCATGGATCACATCTTGCGCCTGCTCGTGGCCAACTTGGACTACAGCTCCTACCTCGGCCGCATCGCCATTGGGCGGATTTTTGATGGGACCTTGCGGCAAGGCGACGAGGTGGCTATCGCCAAGTGCGATGGGACCCTACAAAAAACCCAAATCACCAAGCTCTATACGTTTGACGGTCTGGAGCGAATCGAGCTCCGGCAGGCGGAAGTCGGCGATATTGTGGCCATCGCCGGCGTAGAAGGCATAGCGATTGGCGACACCCTCACGCATCCCGAAACGCCCAGACCGCTGCCGCCGATTCGTATTGACGAGCCCACCATCGCCATGATGTTCACGATAAATACCTCTCCGCTCTCCGGACGTGAGGGAACCTATGTCACCTCCCGTCACTTGCGCGAGCGTTTGCACAAGGAACTCCTGACCAATGTCTCCATACGCCTCGAGGAGTTGGATCAGATGGACGCCTTCAAGGTGATGGGCCGCGGCGAGTTGCAATTGGCCATTCTCATCGAGACCATGCGCCGCGAAGGCTACGAGCTCATGGTGGGAAAGCCGGAGATCCTGACAAAAATAATGGAAGGCGTCACCCACGAGCCCATGGAACTGCTGGTGGTGGATTGCCCGGAATCCTATGTCGGGGTGGTTATCGAAAAGCTGGGCGCCCGCAAAGGCAAGCTGGTAAAGATGGTCAACCACAGCACCGGGCGAGTGCGTTTGGAGTTTACCATTCCTTCCCGTGGTTTGATCGGTCTGCGGAGCGAGATGATGACCGACACCCGCGGCACGGCCGTCCTGAACTCGCTCTTCGATGGGTTCGCCCCTTGGCAAGGTGACATTCCTATGCGCGTCACCGGCGCCTTGGTGGCCGACCGTCCCGGCCGCGCCACAGCATACGCGCTTTACAATCTGCAGGAGCGCGGGGAATTGTTTGCAGGGCCCGGCACGGAGGTTTACGAAGGCATGATCATTGGGGAGAATGCCCGTGAAGTAGACTTGGATGTCAACGTGGTCAAGGAGAAGAAGCTGACCAACATGCGGGCGTCCGTCGCCGATGAGGCCATACGCCTCATCCCATTTCGCACGCTTAACCTGGAGCAGGCCATTGAGTTTGTCAACGATGATGAATTCGTCGAGACAACGCCCGCCTCGATTCGACTGCGCAAGAAGATACTGCCGGCCAACAAGCGGCCCCGCCGCGCCCGCGCACTGGAAACCAACTAAGGCCGGCCTGCGCAACTCCCCTGCGTTGGCTCAGCCTACTCTGCCGACACAACGGCTTCACCGATCGATTTCATCAACTTTTCTTGTCACACTCCCAGAAACCGCTGTCAATATTTTTTGTGTTGATTTGTGTCAAGATTTTTGCGCGCTTGATTATGACGGCAGGGTGGAGTATAGTGGAAAAAGTATTCTCTGCGGGAGGAGCCAAGATCTGTTGCTGATGATTGCCTGGAAGCCCAAGTCTATTCTTTGCCATGGGCTACTATCAAGCCAGGGTTGGAAAGTACAGACTTATGCGTGTTCAGGCGCCAAACACTTAGGAGGTTGAGCAAGATGAGCTATTTCTCAAATCGTAAGTTGAGTTTGAAAGTCGTAATTTTGGTGACGGTAGCCGCTCTCGTCACTTACGCCAGTCAGGATGGTCCCATCGACAGAGTCACCGGCGATTTTGGCGAGCAAAATTGCACATTCTGTCACTCGGATTTTCCTGTAGATTCTGGTCGGGACCAAGGCGGAACATTTGACATTCTTGACGTCCCGCCACAGTACACGCCCGGACAGACGTATACCATTCGAGTTAGCCTTGGCCAACCCCTGCAGAAAAAGTGGGGTTTTGAATTGGCCGCCCGCTTTGTCGAAGACGGCGCACAGGCCGGAGGGATTACGGTGACCAACCTGGACCAGATGCAGCTCAGCACAGATCCCGACACCGGCGTGCAATATCTTAAACAGACATACACGGGGACCTTCGATGGAACACTGGACGGCCCGGTCGAGTGGTCCTTTGATTGGACAGCGCCGGATTCCGGAACGGTGCGCTTCGGAGCGGCCGGTAACGCCGCCGATGGCGATAACAGCCGATTTGGAGACTATATCTATACGACAACCCAGGAGACTTCTCCCGCAGCGAGCGCTCGAAACTAACGGCAAGCAGCCGGCCTACTGGTATGTTTTTTTCAGTACCGCCACGAGATGGGCGCCAAATTCTTTTCGTTCGCATGGGTGTGGATTGCAGGGGATGTGCCATGGATATGATGGGAAGTTATAGGGAATCATGGGCAATGGCCATCCCCTTACGGGACCGCCGGGACACCGGGCAGCCTACATCCTCCCCTTGGTTTGGGCGCCCGGTTGAAAGTACGCCTATTACTCCCATTCGCCTACGGACTGGCTGGCCGGCTCTCCCTCTATATTGAGCGATCAATTCCTAATTCCTAATTAATAATTAGGAATTACCTCCCTGGCGCAGTGGCTGCGCGCCACCATCCGCAGATTAATCGTATGCCAAAAATAAGTGGGTTTCGAGAACGGTTTGCCGCGTGGGCCGCTGGAGTTGCCGGCGTCATGGAAAAGTATTTTCCCGATGCTTTCATTTTCGCCTTGCTGGCCACCGCTTTTGTTTTCATACTGGCCGTGGCCTTGGGGCAGCCGGTGGCGGCCATCTGCAACCACTGGGGCAAAGGCTTCTGGAGTCTGCTGACGTTTACATTGCAGATGGCCATGATCATCGTCACCGGTTTCGTACTGGCCGCCTCACCGCCGGTATATTGGGTCATTCGCAAGCTGGCCACTTGGCCGCGCACGCCCCGGCAGGCGGTTTGTTGGGTGGCGTTGTTTTCGCTGATGACCAGTTTGCTCAACTGGGGATTCAGCCTGATCTTTTCCGGATTGCTGGCCAAGGAAGTGGCGCAGCGCGTGAAAGGCACAGACTTTCGCGCCGTCGCCGCGTCATCCTTCTTGGGGTTGGGCGGCGTATGGGCACAGGGACTCTCCTCCTCGGCCGCGCTGCTTATGGCGACTCCCGGGGCGCTTCCCGCCCCGCTTGTCAAGATCACCGGAGTTATTCCGCTGACCCAGACTTTATTTATATGGCAGAATTACCTGTCCATCGCCGTATTGATTCTGATCACGCTCATCGTGGCTTACTTTTATACGCCTATGCCGGCTCAAGCCCGAACTATGGAGAACCTGGGCATTGCTTATGAGCCTCTGCAGTTTGGGAAAACCCCCGCCGACCTGCGTACGCCGGGAGAATGGCTGGAGCACAGCCCGCTGCTGACGCTGCTTTTTTTTGCACTGAGCACAACTTACCTTATGATGACGCTGCGATCCGGCGGTCTTTCGGCGCTCGACCTTAACATGGTGAACCTGATTTTTCTAAGTTGGGGCATGCTGCTGCACTGGACGCCGGCTTCCTTTCTGAAGGCCGTGGCCAAGGCCACGCCGGCGACTGCCGGGGTCCTGCTGCAGTTTCCGTTCTACGCCGGCATCTTCGGCATCATGGTATACGCGCCGGAAGGCTACTCCTCCATTTCCGAAAGTCTCGCTCGACTCTTTGTAAAGGGCACGACTCCCCAAAGCTTTCCCTTGCTGGTCTCGATTTATTCCGCCGTTCTCGGCCTATTGATTCCCTCCGGCGGGGCCAAGTGGATGATCGAAGCGCCTTACGTCATGGAAGCGGCCAAACTGCACGGCGTACATTTGGGCTGGACCGTGAACATTTATAACATTGCCGAAGCGCTGCCGAATCTAATTAACCCGTTTTGGATGCTGCCGATTCTCGGGCTGTTTAATATGCGGGCGCGCGATTTAATGGGTTATTCCCTCATCATGTTTCTCTTTCATTTACCGGTCGTCTTGTTCCTGTGCAGCGCACTGGCCAAGACATTCTAACGGGGCATCGCCGCGAACCGACGCGGTGTGATCTTAGCGCCGTATTATAGATTGGCTGACGTTTTCTGCGAAGACGATTTTATACGTGAGTTGTTCAAACCCCTGGGTGAGGCACACCGACGAATGAAAATAGCAACGGCGCCCATGGGAGCGCCCTGACTACCGTCGGGGCAAGGGTAGATTCGAGCCGCTACGGGATTCGCCGGCAGGGATGCCGGCGCCACTATTCACTACGGCCCGCGTTCAGGTACACAGTTACCGTTCCAGCAGCGCGATTGATGAGAGCAACATCGACCCAACCATCTTGATTGAAATCGGCCGTCTCGATGCCATCGAACTGTCCCGCTTGAAACCGAATGGGCTCGCTGAATGTGCCATCTCCATTGCCAATGTTAACAAAGCCCTTACCGATTAAATCGAGAATTCCGTCGCCATCGACATCGCCCGCTTTGACGCCGCGGCTTCCGTAAGGTTCATAATCCCCAATAAATCGAAAGGGGAAGGGGGGGCCTATTTCACCGGTCCCGAAGAAAACTCCAAAGCCGCGCGGGCGGCTCACCGTTCCAGTCAGATGGGCTGACACATCCAACTTGCCGTCCCCGTTGAAATCGCCGATCGCGGCATCATACGACTCACCGAATATCATAGTTCGTGTCCACGTGAGACGCCGATCCGCTCTTCCATAAGCAACAAGCCCATCGAGCCCAACATTGCCTGAAAGTTTGAAAACGTCGAGGATGCCATCGTTGTTAAAGTCGCCAATAAATAGACCCGACCCGCTGGCAGTAAATCCATTAATTTCAAAACGACTGGAGAAGGTTCCGTCCCCATTACCCCAAAATACCCAGAGGCCGAAAGTATAGCTTAGGACAACATCGATGTTGCCATCGGCGTCGAGATCACCGGCGGCAACTACATCCCAGTTTCGTCCACGCAGTTCGGCCACCTTCTGGAAGGTGCCATCGCCCAGGTTGAGATAGACGTCCCCAAGGGCGGTCACCAAGTCGGCCAAGCCATCATTGTTCACGTCGGCGGCGCATAGCCCCTGCAGGCTGAACCACGGCCGCGGCGGAAAGGAGACTTCAACTTTTCCATAGGGCTGGAAGGTACCGTCTCCGACGCCCGCGAGCACCAGGATCGACGTCATGGCATCGCTGCCGTTTACTATCGCGAGGTCGGGAATCCCGTCCCCATTAAAGTCGGCAGAAACAACGTAAGACGGGTTCGATCCGGCATCCGACTGGACAGGTGGCAAAAAGAAGTTGCCCGTGCCAGCGAATGACTGGAGCGAAATAACACCGAACGCCGCCAGGACACTCAAAGTTCTATGTAACATTACTTTCTCCTCACCCAATGACGGCAAGAATTCAAACCCTAGATAAAGGCGAAGGCACCGAGAAAAATCTATCGGGCTGGCCTAAAAACATCTGAAACGGAATTCCGGAAACGAGGTGCCGGTCCCAACCTTTGGCGCCAAAGTTCGCGGTCGGGCCGATCAGATTATATCAGGAAAAATTGAAGAGCGCACTTTTCAATCTTAAATGACAAGGTCATTTTTTGCCGTGACAATGGGTACACCTTAGTGATAAAATCAGGTGAGACGTTTATTGATAGAAATCTTGCACCGGCGGCGAATATGTTGTCCTTTATCTGTCTTCAGAACAAACACGCCCGGGAGAATCAATCACAATGAAAAAGAATCTGCTGATAATTCTGTCGCTTCTGCTGTTGGGGGCCTATGCCGTAAATGCGAACGGCGGCTATCCCGAAGGGATGGTGAGCCGCTGGACGTTTGACGACGAGGCGAATCCCGGGAAGGATGATGCAGACGGTCATGACGGCATTTTACATGGCGGGATCGTGTGGACTGCTGACGGTCTTGTAAACGGTGCGCTCGTTTTTGACGGCGTCGACGGTTATGTTGAAGTGGCCTCGAGCACGGCATTTAACACGGGCGTGGTGGGACAGATGACCTTCGGCGCATTCATACAATCGGACGATTACGCCGGCAAACAGGTAATACTTTCGCGAAGGCATCCCTGCAATAATGAAGGGCATTTCAACATCTACGTCTATGACCACAGGATATATTTCATGTTTTATTCTAATTATGATCCTCCTACCGCAGGAATGTTGTATTCGGGAAGATTGCTGCAGGACGGGCAGGCGTACAGGATTTTTTGGCTGAAGAAATGGAGTGAGACGGGGACACGATTGTTCGTTAACGGCGTGGAACAAGTAGTGTACGGGGATAATGATGCCAAGGGGACTTCGTACGGGGAGTTACCCGTCTTCATCGGCGCACAAAACGGGCCGGGCACTATGTGCGGGGGGCCGCCTTCCTATTTCTTCAACGGGCTAATAGATGACGTCGTGGTGTGGAACAGAATCCTGACCATGCCGGAACTGGAGGCTTACACGGGGGAGACCTTCCAGGAACTTGTTATTACACCTTATGTAATTCAAAACGGCTACACGACACTCACATTCAACAGTCTGGGAATCGTCGAATCTCTCCAATATAACGGGCAGGAGCAACTGAGGGATAGTTCAGCGCTCAGCCGAATACATTTCCGCGACGGTTCTTTCTCGGAAGCGCAACATATCGCCGACCTCGGCGATAATACATACAGGATTGAATACTTCGGTTCCAATACTCAAACCATACTCAAGGTCACCCCGGAACCGAGATATTTCATATTTACGATTCTGGATGTCAGCAACCCCACTGATACTATTGATGAGATTGAATTGTATGGTTTAGATCCTCAACATCTGCCGATAAGAGACGCCGTCTGGGCCAAAGAGGCGGCCGATGATGAATTATTTTTGAATTTTCTGCCGCTGTACGTCGAGGCGATCTGCGGCGCCTCCAGCTCGTACTATGGGTGCAGAGCCGTCAAGTGGATGGGATTTAATCATAACGTCGATCCGGTGAACTATACTTATGGCATGAGCGGGGCGCTGATTACCGCACCGAAATCTGAATACTATACGGCGATAAAGGAGCTTATCGCCGAGTACAACCTGCCAAACGTGCTCCTGGACGGGGAGTGGTTCAGAGAATCCAAGAAGATGAGAAAGTCCTATTTATTTGCGGCTGTGACTGCGGGTAATTATCCGGCTCTGCTGGATTATGCAAAAAGAGGGAAGTTCCCGCAGTTTCTGGCTATTGATCCTCTGGTGTATGGTCATTATGACCAGCCGACCGCAGCGTCAGGGTTCGTAAACCAGGCGGCATTTTACGCCGCCATGGATCAGTTTATTGCAGACGGCATCAAGATAGGGATTCACTCCATGTTTAACAGAGTTGACCCGTCGGACTCTCTGTATTACCCGGTGAGCATGAGCCTGTACAAAGAAGGGATCGGAACGCTCGTTGGGGATATATCCGCTTCCGTAGGCGCCGTTGTTCTCGACAGTGACCTTTCTCAAAGCGAGATTTTCCGGTATTTTAACCAGATAGGCTATACGCACGCCGGGGCGCATCTGATTTTGATAGACGAAGAGATATTGAGGTGCACCTCTTACAGCGGTCATCAGTTGCTGAGCTGTGCCAGAGGGCAATTCTCCACGACCGCCAGTTCGCATTCTTCGGGCAGCGCGGTCTACGTTGTTCCGTATTACCTAGGGCTATTTATTAATCCCTACGATCAGGAAGTCAAAAAGATATCAACTGACTCATTCGCCGCGCTGGCACGACGATTAGATGTGAGCTTCGTATATATGGACGGCAGCGTTTTCGCCGGCCAGCCCGGTATGAAATCCGACGTCTCGGCGAATTACAAACACAAATATGGGGCCTTGCCCTATCTCGAAAAGCTCGACAATTTCCCTCCCGTCCAGTTCGGGGACGATTTTTCTCTCTCCTACGGATGGTATTACCACGGGCGGTCGGCCACATGGGACGGCGTCGTCTTCAAGAATAAGGATTTCACAAAATACTACAAAGCCGCCGGCATATTGAACCAGAATCCTTATGCGCAGATATTGGGAGAGATGGGGTGGTGGAAGATTCACGGGGCCAGTCTCTCGGGCGGCGTATTTGATTTTGACTCGGTGACGTTCGATGACATTCACTATGCCATGACGAAAGTCCTATCGCTCGACACTTCGATCGGGGTGCAGTTGTCGTCCTCTTATGAGCAGCACGGCCTGCTCACGCCGCTTTTCGACCTCATCGGCGTCTATCATCAGCTCATCAAGGAAGACATAGATACGGGCCTCGTCCCCCAGAATATAAAAGACCATCTGAAGCAGCTCGATAACGAAGCCGAAATCAGCACCGTAAACGGCTGGAATCTGATAGAGAAAAAAGTTGATAAACAGTACGCCCTATGGAATGGCGCCGGAGGATTCCCTTATACGATCTTGAATCCCTTCGGGGATCAGAAGCTGAAAGTCGAGATAAGGCCGAAGTTCGATTACTACCTCTTTAATGATGCGCGTCATACGTTCATCAGCAATTTTACGAGCATCCCCCCTTCAAGCGTCAGCACGAGCGCCGACTATATCTCCTGCGCGGTGAATAGCCAGGGAGTAGTGAGCATTACCAACAGCGGATCCTCTACGGGGGGTTGCAAAATTCTTATCCCGGGGGCCTTCAATTTAGCGCGCAAACGAGGTATGGGCCTGTCAATCACCGGTGACAGAAAAGGAGAGGAAGTAATAGTACATCTGTCAGACGGCATATTCGGGTATAGAGATTTTAACGTCACCGTTGATTTCGCCGAAAGGAGAGATCTTGTGCTTGGAGACCCCTCGAATGTTAATGCTAGGTATGGATGGTGGGATTACTCCTCGTTGCGAAAACACTGGAACTACTGGTACGGCAACACTAAGGACATTGCAGTATACATTATAGTGCAGCCCGGCAGTTATTCTCTGCTATTTCATTCGTTAAAGGGGCTGCAGGAAAAAGGCGCGAGCGTCCTCGTCAATCCATCCATAAGGGTCAACGGGGAGAAGATAACCTTCCCTGTGCGTCTCTCGGTTGATGATACCTCTCCCCATATTCTCGAGTACGACGGCTACACCCGCCGGTACAAGCTTTATAATTCTTTATATGTATTGCTCTCCACGGGCGAAATAACGACTGACAACGTCACAATGAATCAGGGACTGAACGATATAGAGATAAACTCGGACACGTCAAGCGGCGAGTATTCAACGAGAGCGGATGTAAGAGTCAGCGTCTGTGATGATGAGGACAATGACGGCATCCCGACACACGGAGCTTATTCAGCGGTCTATACCCCTCGCCTCGGTAAGGTTGTCAATTTCTATGACGATAATTGCCCCAATGTATATAATCCGGGACAGGAAGATAGGGATGGAGACGGCATCGGCGACGCCTGCGACCCAGGGCTGCGTCAAAGTAGTCCAAACCTAACAAAGCACAGAAACAATAATTAGGACGACCATTTCGGAGCTTGTATGTCAAGCGGCAACCATGACCCATGGTTCACGTCCATGCGCCGATCCCAATGACACGTTAGTCGTGCGGCGACGTGACCGTGAATAGTCACACAGCCAAGCCTCATGGTTGCCTAAGACGGCTGGCTTGTCGATTACGGATCTGCTTCCAGGCGGGCGAGCATACGTGAGACGGCCGTCTGGAATATTTCTGCCGGCGGGAGCAGGCTTATTACCAGAAAACCCTCGGTGACAAAATCAAAAAAATAACCAGGGTGGACCAGCACGCCTTCCTGATTAAGTAATTCCAGGATCCATTCTTCTTCGGTTCGCGTTCGGGGAACCCGCAGGACGGCGTACCAGCCGCCTTCGGCGTCCAAACATCGGCAGAGCTGGGATAGGGTCATCTTTGCCAAAAGGAATTCCCGATTGGCGCGCAGACGATCTAGAATAGGCGTTTGGAAACGTCCTCGCTTGGCCAGCCATGCCGGAAGGGCGACTTGCACCGGCGTGTTCACGGAAAGATACGTGTCGGCAATAATCTCAAGCCGATCCAGGGCCTCCTTGATCAGGCTGGGCGGGCCGCTGCCGCATATCCAGCCTAATTTCATCTGCGGCAACCCCAGGAGTTTGGAGACGCCGTTCATCGAGAAGGTGAGAATATTCTGGTCGCCGGCTAAGGTCTCAACTCGGCAAGGATTGGGTTGATATCCATAGTCGGAGAACACTTCGTCGGATATCAAGGCCAATTGATTTCGCCGGCAGGTTTCAACTAGGAAAGCCCTATCTTCTTGACTAAGAAACGAGCCCGTAGGGTTGTTGGGATTGACCACCAAAATCGCTCGGTGAAGGGGAGAAAGAATCGATGCGAGGCTTCCGTGATCAAGTCGCCAGCCCTGATCGTAAGTCAAAGTGTAGGAGTCGAGGCCAACATCGCTTAGCGTCGCCAGAAAATCAAAAAGCGGATAGCTGGGTCGGGGCACTAACACGCGTTCGCCCGGATTAACCAGCAGCCGAAACAGGTACGAATAAGCCTCGCTGGTACTGGCCGTAAGGATAAGCTGGCTCGGATCGATGGCAATGTGTCGCTCCGCATAATAGTCGACGATGGCTTGACGCGCTAAGGGATGTCCCTTGGGATGAGGTTCGTACATAAGGCTCTGCGGGCAAGTCAGCGCCGACACGATGTCGCCGGCGGGATAGTTAAGCCCGCAGCGGGTTGGGTTGGATTCGGTCAAGTCGAGTATGGGGAGACCAGCGCGCCGGCGCTCGGCCAACCGTACGGCCAGCGAATTGGGTGTTAGATTCCATTGGGTCCGAGTGGAAAACATAAATCAGAGGATCCCTTCCATCATTAAGAGAGCGTTGCCGGCGCCAACTCGTCCTTGCCTTGTGTTGCCGAGGCACAGTGCTGGGAGATCGGCAGCCCGCACCTGATCGAGCTTACCACGGCCGTGGACGGGTCGTTCAATTTCTCCGCAACATAATAACACAGATCCTCCCTATCGGCTTATGGGGCGTAGGGTAAGATTTCCGATCGTGCCCTGGCTAACCCCATCTGATCTTCTAATTGAACAGAAGTAAGCCACTGGCTCGGCCCGTAAGATTTGAATAGGTCTGAACGTTCCGGCAGGACATCCGCCTTAGCCTAAGCGTAGTTTATTGGCTTTCCTTCCGGTGGCCTGCCTCTTCATCCTTCCGGGAGCGGATAATTTCAGAGACCAATAAGTGTAAATTGACCCGGCGATATTTTAGTGTCCTTACAAAAAAATCCCTGCTTAATCACGGTAGCAAGGATAAAAGCAAACCGCATCGGCGTATGGTGGACCATGGCCAGATCGGCATTGATTGTCCTCATGTGCTATGGCCCCTCAGGCAAGTCACTAAAATAGTAGACAGGCTTTTGATAATTTGTAGTAGTCATTTTTTCTTCCACCTTAGGACACGTGGGGTCAGAATTTTCTTGACTTTGATGAAATTCTGAATGTAAGATGAGACCGTCAGAAAGAAATGGCTACTTAGAGTCATACCGGCTTACGCTTCAATCATAGGGGGGACACACTGCAAACACTTGAAGGCTGATGCCGGGGACTCCATGAGGCAGACAATCACGTGTTACATCGCCTCACTTATTAATTAGTATTTACAAAATAATACGTTAAGTTTTTAAGTGCTTCTTGAGATCGTAGGACACGACCGAAAGAGGATCCCCTTGGGGGAAATCAGGAAACAAGAAGGAAGGAGGATGGCTAATGTATACGCACAAAAAAAATCTTCACATTTTTTAATTCTTGTACTGTTTGAGATGGTGCTGACGTGTAGCAGCCTGATCATGTATCCTTACGCCCTCGCGTCCTGCCATGATGTTGAATCCTGGGAACGGTTAAAAACGTTGAGCGGCGATACGGATATCGAGTTCTCCGTAACATGGTCGCCTGATGGATCCAGGATTGCAAGTGGATCTTTTGGTCACATTATTAGAATCTGGGATGCCGAAGGTGGCGGCCTTATACGCACGCTAACGGGTCACACCTCTATAGTGTTTGGTGTCGCATGGTCGCCGGAAGGAAGCCGGATTGTCAGCGGCTCTGATGACAAGACGGTCCGGCTATGGCTGCCTGGAACCGGTGCTTTAATTCGAACAATAGTCGGACACGCCGATACCGTGTACGGGGTAGCGTGGTCGCCCGACGGAACAAAAATCGTCAGTGCTTCCAAGGATGAAAGCATCAAAATATGGAACGCCGATACGGGCACGTTATTATTCACGTTAACGGGCCATACGGTGCCCGTGATCTCCGTAGCATGGTCGCCGGACGGCACGAAGATTGTTAGTGGCTCTGATGATGCAACCGCCAAAGTGTGGAATGCCGCCACAGGAACTCTCATTCGCACTCTAACTGGGCATAGCGGATCCACAAACGCGGTGACATGGTCTCCCGATAGTACAAAGATCCTTAGTGGCTCTGAGGATACTACTGTCAAAGTATGGAATGCCGCCACCGGTGAAACAATTCAAACTCTTACGGGGCACGAAGGGCCCGTGTGGTCTTTGGCTTGGGCGCGGAACGGAACCCGTATCGCTAGCGGCTCAGTGGATCGAACCATCAGAGTATGGAGGGTCGATAGCGGAGAATTGCACAGAATCCTTCCTGATCATTTCGGAACGGTGTTGGGGCTCGCTTGGTCGCCCGACAGCACGAAGATTGTAAGCGGCTCCGATTTTGAACTTAAAATGTGGATAGCCGAAACGGCGACGCCCATACGAACCTTGTCCGGTTTCTCCGGAGCCATGTATGCCATGGCCTGGTCGCCCGACGGCACTAAGATTGTCGGTGGCTCTTCGGACAAGACCTTACGGGTATGGCTCACGGAAACCGAGGCGTTAATACTAACTCTTAGAGGGCACACGGATGAGGTGTCGTCTGTGGCTTGGTCATCTGATGGCACGAGGATTGTAAGCGGCGCCGGGGACCAAACGGTTAGGATATGGAACGCCCAAAATGGCGATTTGCTGCAGACCCTCACCGGCCATACCGGACCGGTTAGTTCTGTAGCCTGGTCGCCCGATACTACCAGAATTGCCAGCGCTTCTTATGACCGAACCGTCAACATCTGGCTAAGCGATACTGGTAATTTGGTACGTACCCTGAGCGGGCATGCCGGTGCAGTGAATTCCGTGGTATGGTCGCCGGACGGAACGTTGATCGCTAGCGCATCGAATGATCGGACGATCAAGATATGGTCCGTTGCCTCTGGAGACGTTATCGCAACCTTTAGCGGCCACACTGCGGAGGTTAGGGCTCTCCACAAAATAAAGTTTAACTTTTACGCCCCACTTGCCGCGGCGAAATCGTGTAGTTCCACTTGGGATTGATCTGATGCAGTCGAAGATTGCGACGTTCCATTGCTTCATCGGGAATCTTGACTCCCGCCTCAT
>JACOSC010000098.1 GCA_016179055.1 Acidobacteriota bacterium | reverse complement strand
TCTTTGCTCTTGCTTCCTCCGTCCGTTTGAATTATTCTTTTCATGCATGATCTCCTTGTTGAAGTATAAGTTTAATGACCAAAATCACTTTACTTTAACGGAGGTCATGCCTCCATTTCAACTAAGTATAGGACATTCCCCAATCGAAACTGATTAGCTCATCGACTCCTAGCCCTCGTGTGAATCGTTGCTGCAAGACATTATTGCCAGTAAATGTCTCAAATAGGTTTTCATTATCGTAGATGTACCGCGTGATCGTCCCGACCTCGTTCTTTTCTATCCTTCGACCTAATCCATCATACTTGTACGTGACGGTCGTATTATTGGGCAAGGTCACTTGTATTAAGCGGTTCTCGTTATCAAAGCTCTGACTTATCGTCGTGCCGACCTGACATCCCGGCGGTACCCAGGTCGCGGGGCAGGGGGCGGTGGATGGGGGGCTGGTCGGGATACACAGCAGGGTATTATTCCCATCCGCATCATAAGTGTAACCGTACGTGCCATCATAAAACAAGCGATTGGCGGCATCCACACAGGACGGCCCCACCGGCAGTTGCGAGGTTAATCGATTGCCGACCGCATCGTAGGTATAATTTTCTGGGGGATTACTGGGCTGGGGATGCGTTCCGCTCGTCTCGCGGTAGAGATTATCATACCCGTAAGTGTTTGTACCCACGGGATTGGTTCCGTGCTGTTCGGTGATCGTCCGTCGATTGCCTACCTCATCGTACTGGGTGTAACCGAGGGTTAATAGGTTCGCCGCACCCAGCGTGTACGCCAGGCTGGTCAATTGACTGGCCGTATCATACCCGATCGTGCTCTGTAGAGAACCGGGAGGCGGCGGGAGCGGGTAGCTAATTGTCCTCCTACGGCTCAGGGTATCGTAACTGAAACTCGTCAGTTGACCCAAGGGGTTGCTTATACTTCCTAGCCGATTTAAGGCATCGTAGGTATAATTGGTGATCCCATTCTGAGGATCCGTCATCGTCCAGCGATTGCTGTCGGCATCGTAGCTGAATCCAATCGTTGTCACCGGTTGCCCACTGGTCGACTGAGCCAGCGTTCCCGCGCTGGTCTGCCGGCTCATTAAATCATACCCGAAACTTAATCCGCTCTCGAAAGTCGCCCCCGCATCGGTGCAGTTGGTGCTCACTTTCACTTTTACCGAGGTCACGTTTCCCACCAAATCATACGAATAGCACGTTAACCCGCTGCCCGTGGCGCCGGGCACACTCTTGCTGATGTCCTCGTCCTCCTTGGGTCAGCGTTTGGCGGCCGTGCGCCGGGAGTGTCGATTAAAACAGCAGGACTTGGCTCGCAAGATTGCCGTCAGCGGCACGCATGTAGGCCGCTATGAACGACTGGAAAACCAGCCGACGCTCGACGTACAGAAACGTATGGCGAAGGGGCTGAGCCTGTCGTTGGATTATTTGGTACTTGGCGAGAAAGACGGCGTGGCCGCGGCCCACCTTGGCGATTAGGAACTGTTAGAACAGTTTGAGAAACTGACGCGCCTGAGTGAGGAAGATAAGCAGACTGTGCGCGATGTCATCACCGGCTTGGTCGTCAAAAGCCAATTAAATTCTATGGTGGAGCCAACCGAAGTATAGGAGATATGTCACCGCTACGGTACGGGATTGGCGTCAGCACAACGCATTTGACCGCGCGGGAGCAGTCTAAAGGATGAGTCACCGGATAGGTATTCCCCAGAATATAACGGCGTCATAATAACAAAAAACAATGGAGACAAAGATCGAGCCTCTAGCAAATCTTCTTTGAACACTATTGCCTTTTGTTAGGTAATAAGCCCCCACACCCAAACCCACAAAGGGTAATAAAGGATAAGCAATACCGTATATCAAAAGCCTAACGGACCAAGGTAAGAATTCTTCATAATCCTTTTGTTTATAAATAATATTTTTCACAAAGATCACCATTGCTATGATTAAAGCTATGCCATCCAATACCAATAAGGCTGTAAGGTAGATGTTGCCAAATACCTGCATAAACACTTTAAACCTATGGACATTCTTTACAGATTTTCTGGGCTACAGCGTCAGCTTGACGGTCCATAAATCCTTGGCCCGTACCATTTAATAATCCCTCAAGCGCGTTAATTAGGGACAACCATAAGGCAGGATTAAATCTATACTGCGTGGTATGAACCCACTCATGTATCAACGTCTCGGGATTACCCCCCAAAAGGCCAAGAGAAATAGTTGGATCATAGAGCCGTCTAAGACCTCGGGGAATCTCACCAAATACTTCAAGCGGTAGATCTGGATCTACTTGAATCTTTCCAGAATCAAGCATTCTCTGCAAGTCCTCTCCTACATGCTTGAATTTAGGACATCTATTTAACCTGTCTATTATATCTTGAATCGTCTTTCTTTCTCCAGGAATCAACGGACGTGGTTTTAGACCAAGCGCATCACCGAAGCTTAACGGATTATTGAGAACATAGGCATAAAAATTTATCCCACCCTCAAACCCGATCGGATCTTCGGAGATAAACCGCCCAATCACTGGGTCATAATACCGCGCCCGGTAGTAATGCAATCCGCTTACCGCATCCCACTCCCGCCCCGTGTACGTGAAAGGCTGATTGACGTTGATGGGACCGGGCGCGACGTTGCCGAAGGAGTCATAGCCATACGTTTGTTGCACTGTACCCATGACGTCGGCCAGCTTCATCACACTGCCCAATCCATCGACCACGTAGAAATAACTGGCGCTGGGCACTCTTTGATCGAGACTGATCAAATCGTCTGGCCCCAGACCGCGCGTAAACCGCTGCTGCCAATTCGGGGTGGCGTCAAAAGTCTCCAAGACATTGTCGTTATCATAGACGTAGCGGGTGATGGTCCCTCGCTCATTCTTCTCAATCCGCCTTCCCAATCCATCATATTTATACGTGACCGTCGTGCCATCGGTCAAGGTCACCTGCGTTAAGCGGTTCTCGTTATCAAAGTTATAACTGATCGTCGTCCCGGTCATACAGGGCGGTTGCCAGGTCGCAGGGCATGGGGCGGGGAACGACGTTGGCACACAGCGCGTCCGCTGATTGCCATCGGCATCGTAGGTGTACCCGTACGTGTTGTCGTACAGCAGCCGATTGGCGGCATCGAAACAGGAGGTCCCCGGCCGCAGTAGCGAGGTCAAGCGATTGCCCACCCCATCATAGGTGACGCTTTCGGCGGGCGGCTGCGGATGCGTCCCGGTCAGCTCGCGGTAGAGATTATCATACGTATACCTGTTCGTTCCCACCGGGTCACCGCCATGCTGTTCGGTGATCGTCAGCCGATTGCCGACCAGATCGTACTCCGGGTAATTGAGGGCCAAAAGGTTGGTCAGACCCCGCGTGTAGACCAGGCTGCTAAATTGATTGGCTGCATCATAGGTCAGAACCCGCGTAATATTGGGCACGAGGTAGGTCACCGTCTCGCGACGGTTCGTGACATCATAGAGGAAATTCGTTATCTGGTTTAATGGGTTCTTTACACTGGATAATCGGTTTATCTCATCGAACGTATAGATAGTTATCCCAGTCTGCGGATCGGTCATCGTCTCCCGATTGCCGTTTGGATCGTAACTGTATCGAATGTCCGTCACGGGTTGGCCGCTGGTAGATGACAAGGTCTGCGCTCTTGTTCGTCGATTTATTAGATCAGATTCGAAACTCACTCCGCTCTCGAATGTGGCGTTGGGATCTGTGCAGGTAGTGCTCACTTTCGATTTTACCGACGTGAGATTTCCTACCAAATCATAAGAGTAGCACGTTAAACGGCTGCCCGCCACGTTCTTGCTGGTCAGTTGATTGGCGGCATCATAGGTGTAGGTTATGGTCTGTCCCCTTGCATTGGTCGCTTGGGTTAAATTCCCCGCCTTATCATACTCGTACGCGCGTTGGTTGCCGAGTGGATTCGTCACTGTTTTCAAACGGTTCAGGCCATCGTAATCCAATCTCGTGCACTTATTGCTTGCATCAGTATTGTTGGCATCCTTGATACCAAAAATAAGGTCCGTAGCTGACGTCCCCACCACGGGGTTGCAATTTAGATCAAGGGGTCGATAAAAATATTGGGTGATGCCCGTCTGTTGTGCAAGGCAAGTGGGGTTGGTTGCGTCGCAAACTTTTGTCAGCCGGTTCATCGCATCGTAGGAGTGCCTGGTCTCTCTGCTTCCCGCATCCGTCACTCTCCTGATGTTCCCTGTGAGGTCTTCTGTCCCATCATCATTTAAGTAACTGAATGTTGTTGGCCTATTTAATGGGTCTCTTACCGTTTGCAAATTCCCCCTGGCATTGTAGGTGTAATTCGTCGTCGCTAAAGGAGTCCCGGCGGCATCCTTGTTGATTATCGTTAAGACTTGTCCCCGGCTATTGTAAGTATATTCGGTCTTGTTGCCCAGCGCATCGGTGACTCGGCACAGGTTCCCTCGACCGGGCGGCGTTGGAAAGGGCGGACTGTAACAATTGACCACATCATCGTAGTCGTATCGCGTGGTATAGTTTTTGGGGTCGGTGACCGACGCGACCTGGTTAAAAACCGGATGATAGGTGTATTTTGTAATGTAATCCTGCACGTTATCTGGACTAACGCTGTTTTCGATCAGATTGCTCCGGATATCGAAAGAATTGAAAACTAAAGCCCCGTTGGCCGAGAAGATGCGCCTGGGATTGCCATTGCCATCTCTGGCGATGGTCGACGTGCGGTTTAAAGCATCCGTGACATCGTCGGCAGCACCAAACCGACCCGGATTGTACGTGGTGGCATTATTGCGCCCGTCAGTAAACTGACCAAACACGCCGGCAGTGAGTAGCGCGGGCACCAGATTGGCGGAGGTCCCACAGCTGTCCGAGCACGGCGTGCAGCTACACGGCCCAACCAAACCGTACAATGCGCCAGGGCTCACTAGGCGGGTGATGGTATCCGGAGTGGTTGGGAACGGGACCGTAGATTGAATAAAACGCCCGGATTGGAGGTCATAATCATACTTTGTGGTGAAATTCCGCGCATTGGTTTGCTGGGTCATGCGCGACGAGGCATCGTATTGAAAAGCGGTGATCGCCAAAGTGGGATCTTTTATTTGCGTTAATCGACCCCCAATGATGGTGAACTCGGTTGGCCGGCCGGCGGGATCTGTAATCCGTAGCCCAGGAGCGACATAATCAAACCGTGTGACTAATTCCAAGGGATCCGTTATCGAAAGCAGCCGCCGGTTACCGCCCGCTTCATAAGCATAGCGCGTGATATTGCAATTGCGATCGACTGTAGATACATGCAGTCCATCCGTATCAAAATGGATCCGGGTTCCATCTTTCATCGTGCGTCGATAGGCGTATGGCGGTGTGGGGGCATCACTGCATACTACCGCAGGGTTTTGCTCCAGCGTCGAATCGTCTCCCAGCGGCGAACGGCGCGGAGATAAAAGCATGGAGATCGTGAATGAACCATTGTTTCCCACCGCTATATCTGGCTTTCCATCAAAATTAAAGTCGCCTACGACGAGCGGGCGAGGACTGTTGCCAACCGGAAAGTTTTGGGCGGGTTGAAACGTTCCAAGAGGGTCGCCATTTCCTAATAGGATTGATATGGCATGTGAATATTGATTGGCTACGACCAAATCTTCCTTTCCATCGGCATTGAAGTCGCTGACCGTAACAGACCACGGCCCCCCAGGCATGGAAATGGATGAACCATTTGCAAAGGTTCCATTGCCGTTGCCCAAGAGGATCACTAGCTGATTACCTTCGTAAAAACCTACCGCCAGATCCCGACGACCATCCCGATTAAAGTCACCGACCGCGAGGGAGTACAGGGTGCCCCCCACCGTGATCGGGGTACCGGCCGTGAACGCGCCGGCACAACTGCCTGGCGTCGGGCTATTATTTAAGAGGATTGAAACAGTGCCCGAAGCTTGGTTGCCTACAGCCAAGTCTGGACAACCATCTCCATTGAAGTCTCCCAGTACGATCGGGTTTGGTTTAGTTCCAACGGTGAGAGTTTGAGCGGGTAGGAAAGATAAGGGCCCTCCAGATGGAGTGTTGTTGATCAGAACCGATACCGTCGTACCAACATCACCATCGCCCCAATTCGTTACCGCCAAATCCTGCTTCCCATCCAGATTAAAATCGCCCACAACGACTCCGAGTGGCCCCATACCTGTCGCAAAGGTTCGTGGTGATTGAAATGTTCCATCTCCATTCCCAAGCTGGACGGTAACGTAGTTTGTATTCCTATTGGTCACCACCAGGTCGTCAATGCCATCATTATTAAAGTCACCCACAGCTACTCTGCCCGGATTGGAACCCCCCAAAAGGGTTTGAACCATCTGAAAAGTACCATCTCCATTGCCCAGTGCTATGGAGACGGAATTCGACCCGCGATTAACCACGGCCAGATCCGGATTTCCGTCTCCGTTAAAATCGCCAACGGCCATGGAATAAGGATTATTTCCCGTTTGAAAACCAGTAGCACTGAATGTTCCATCTCCCTTCCCCACGAGTAGGGAAACGGCCCCGACGTATTGATAATACCCAGTGTCACCCGTAACCATAGCGATATCCAGATTGCCGTCGCCATTAAAATCCGCAATGACCCCGGCTTTAGGAAAAGCGGCCCCAGGAATGACAGTCGTACTAAACGTCCCATCGCCATTGCCTAACCATACCAATATGTTATCGGCAAGCACTGCCAAATCCAAAAGCTGATCCCCGTTAAAATCACCGAGCAGTAGGCGAGCGTCACCGAGTTCTGGGACTTCAAATCCAGCATTCAAGATTAATACGTCGGCATCGGTGGTACTGAATGTTCTGTTGCCAGTACCCTTGAAGAATTTACAACGGTTGACATTTTCAGCCATAGCTAATAAAACATAAAGCACTCCCAAGTCCTGAATGGTATCTCCATTGAAATCTCCTACTACTATGGATACAGGGTTGAGAGAACCCTCGCCTAGTGAGATGGTCTGCCCGAGCGTGAAGGTTCCGTTTCCAGCGCCATTCAGAATCTGCACGGTACTTGTTGGATAACTATCATGACCCACGGCCAGATCTAACTTCCCTTCTGCATTAAACACGCCGGCCGCAATGGAGCGGGGCCGTGTTCCGCCGGTTGCGAGGGGTTGACTGGGTTGGAACGTCCCATCGGGGTTGCCCAGCAAAATGGAGACATTGTTGGAGCCATAATTGGCCACCGCCAGGTCCAAGGGATTAGCCCCGATTCGGAATTGTCCAACGGCAATCGCTTTAGGCGTGGTCCCAACGCCGTAGTTTTGCGCCTGCCGAAACGTCCCATCGCCGTTGCCTAGCAGTATAGATACGTGGTTGGAGCCTTCGTTAACCACTGCCAAATCCAGATAGTTGTCCAGGGATCCTAAGCGTGCCGCGACCACAGATCTAGGTTGGGTTCCCACCCCATAATTTACCGGTGCCCGAAATGTCCCGTCCCCGTTGCCGAGGAATATGGAGACATTGTTGTCGTTATAATTGGCCACGGCAAGATCTTGAATAGCATCCCCGTTAAAATCTCCGGAGGCTACCGACACTTGACGACCTTGAAGGTCGATATTCTTCAGGGTATCGAATAGCGGTGGCGGCGAGATGACCGGAGCCAATGAAAAAACCTTGGCTGACCCGTCGCCTTCCAGCAGGAGCGCTGTGTTGCGATCGCGGGTGGGGTTGCGCACGAGACGCTGTAATCCGTCCAAGGTCCACCCCGCTCCGAAGGGACTACCACCTTGGTTGTTCACCGCGACCTTGCTGGCTAGGCCGCTGTTTAATGGCTTGCCCATGGTGTAGTTGTTGGAAAGCGAGAGCGTGTACGGATAAATCCCTGTCGGCAGACCATTGGCATCGGCTTGCAGGGCGCCGCGAAACGGCGAAGCGCTCGGCTGATAAAACACCTCGTTCTTCTGCAGTACTCCGTTGAAAAAAAGCCGAGCCGATATGCTGATCGGATTAGAATCCCTCCGTTGCGCATCGAAGGGGATGATCGGACGCACGTCGGCGGCCATCGAACTATAGATAAAGCGCAAGGGGCGATCTACGCCTAACGAGCGATAGGAAGGAACCGCGTAATCCACCCGGAGATTGCCGCTACAAATCGCCGCGGCCGAGCCCGTCTCGTTCTCGCATCGCTTTTTTGGATCCTCTGGGGCGCTCGTGGGGCTAGGATTGCTCAGGGGACCTTCGTTATCGGCTCGAGCCGAGACCACCAATCCGGTTACACACATTATCAGCGCGATCGTTTTGTAAAGAT
The DNA here is from genome assembly GCA_016179055.1 of Acidobacteriota bacterium. GTDB lineage: Bacteria > Acidobacteriota > UBA6911 > JACOSC01 > JACOSC01 > JACOSC01. Next base: position 5,777 of record JACOSC010000098.1, on the reverse strand, counting down.
TATTGTATTTCATGACGCTCCTTTTCGCATAAAGACGGAAAATCGTAGTGAAACTTTACAAGAAATCATCACGGGTTGATAGATTTTTTTCACAACGACCCCAGGCCACACCTTACGGGGCGCTTGCCTTAGCGAGAGTGATACCGGTTTACCGCGTTCAGTGCAAATTAAGGTGTACCCCATTGTCAAGAATCAATCGCTCGCCTGTTGTAACTCTATGATAATGTCCTATGTGAAACTCATTAGAAATGTCCTATGCGGATAATACCTGCTAATAAGGAGGTATATCGTGGAGGGACATTTAATGATGAGTAAGAAGGAGCGCGAGCGATTGGTGGTGATGCTCAAAATTAAGAAGCAGGGTATGAAGCTGACCGAGGCGTCAGCCCTGTTAGACTTGAGATACCGGTAGACGCTGCGCATCTATGAGCGCTATGGCCAGGAAGGCGACATTGGGCTGACGCATCGGAGTCGCGGGCAAGCCTCGAAGCGCGCGAGGGATGCGCAAGAGAAGAAGCAAATTCTTGGACGCTATCAGGAACGCTATAGTGGATTTGGACCGACCTTTGCGGTGGAGAAGCTGGCGCAGGACGGCTACGGGTTGGACCATGAGACGTTACGGGGCTGGCTGCTAAAAGCGGGTCTGTGGCAGAAACGACGCCGGCGCAAGGAGCATCGGCAATGGCGTGCGCGGAAGGAGCATTTTGGGGAGTTGGTACAAATGGACGGCAGCCCGCATCCCTGGTTTGGGCCCGACGACGAAGCCTACTGTCTGCTGAACATGATGGATGATCCCGACCGAGTCGGGACGGTCTTTGCCTTATTGGAGGGTCACAATAAGCGCTTCGCCGTGCCCCGCAGAGCGGGGTGGATTTTCATCGACCGGTGCCGCCGGGCTTGGATTTGCGGACGGTCTTTTGTATCGAACACCCGCGCCAGGTGAATAACGATTGGACCGTCCGGTGCGACAATCGCTATTTTCAAATTCTCAAAAATAATGTCGGATTACCCAGACCGGGCGACCCACTGACGGTCAGCCAATGGTTGGATGGCTCGATCCATCTGCTGTACAAAGGCCGCCCGCTCAAATATAAGGAGCTCCCGGAGCGGCCCCGACAGTGTCGGGGCGCCGCCGAAAATGCGCCAGTCGAAGCCGAGAAAGAAATTTATTCCAGGACCGGATCATCCTTGGCGCCGATGCACGGTGAACAGAGAGCCAATCGAGCCTGAACAAAATGGTGGGCGCGGGGGCTAACTCCAGTCGGGCTACGCCCTCCTTCCTTTACCCCCCCTAAAACCAGGAGAGGATGTAGGACATTTCTGAATAGTCTTGACAGAGGAACTTCACCGGAAGCCGTCACTTGGACAGTCCGTGAGCCGGGGGAGAAACGGTTAAGCAGAAGAGGATAGGGTTTGTGGGAGCGACATAAGTCAAGGGGGCGGGCCGTGACTGGTCGAGCGGTCTGCCATTGTCCAATAGGCATTAGGGACCGTCGACCTTGACGGATCAAACAAAGTTGATATCGGCCAGCCGGCCGCCAATGCGGTACTCCCCGCCCGTCTGTCGTTGTAAATGGCAAGGTTCCACCGTGACCCAAGCTGTGCTGAAGGGAGGCTTCAGGAAAAGCTGCATTTGAAACATACTACCGGCTTCGATGGCCTGCGGGCAGCAAAAGGAAATTCCCCCGGGACTAATATCGAGCATGGTGACATCCCGCTTCTCCAAATTGGTTTTGAACAAGATCCCGCCGGCCCCGGGAGTCTTGATTCGTGGATAATCTCGGCGTTCAACCAGGGAACCCTTCCGGCGCTCGATATATTCCACCTTCGATTCATATAGCCGTATGTCGCAAACGCGTATAAGGTCTTCGGGCTTGTCACTGTCGAGCGGATAGGTGGCTATGCCATACGAGAGAGAGAGGTCTGGTGCGGGGACGAGTGTGGCGGCGGATTCAGCCACGCTGCGCCGTATGCGCTCGGCAATCACCAGGGCGAAGAAGTAGTGCGTATCGGGCAAAATACAGATGAATTCGTCACCGCCATAGCGGCAGGGAATATCGTGGGTCCGCAACGAGCTCTTGATCATGGTCGCAATATGCCGAAGCATCTGGTCGCCTTTTTGGTGACCATGATTGTCGTTGAGCGCCTTGAAATTATTAATGTCGAAAAAGAGGAGCGACAGGCGAGACTTGTTGCGGCTGGAGCGGGCAAGCTCCTTATTAAGCGATTCATCGAAAAAGTGTCGATTATAAATACCGGTTAAGAAATCCGTATTGGCAAAGCGCTGCAACTTGGTGAGCACCGTCTGGTCCATGGTGGTCGGCGCCGTCATGATTGGATGAACATGTGTAAAATAATCGATGATCGCAATCGTAAAATCCGGGGTGCGGTCCAACCGTTCCGTCAAGCTACGGTGATGAACTACGATCTGTTTCCAGTGGTGCAAAGCCTCTTCATTGGAGAAGTCCACATTCGTGATGGCCTGCAAAGTCTTGCGGAGAAGATCCAGTTTTTCGCGGACGCTGGAAAGGATCGGGTCGATCTTGCTAACGGTGGCGTACTTAATAAACTCGACATCTTCAAGGCCCACATTGATCATGGCAAATCTCCCGCCTTTGAAGCGCTAAGAAATAGACCGCGGGCCGACCGTAAGCACAACGGCTTGGCCACTCCAAGAAGATCATCTATCAACTTGGTCTAAACAATACAAGGTGTGATCACGCCGAACGAACCCAATTATTCCTTATGGCTGAATACACGTTGAAACCCCCAGGTCAGACTTGCGGTCACCTCATACAGTGAATCGAATCTACGATGGAAAACCGATTTTCCGAACGGACTAACCACCCACCTCGCGTGCCTGTGAGCCCGTAGCGACTGCCTATAATAATCCGGTAGTATGCAGCGGCTATCAGGTGTACACCGGACGGCAGCGAAGGGTCTGATCTTCGGTTTAGCCCAGCGAAATAAAGTGCGGGCAGGCTACTAAGATAACTCCAGGATAATTATTCTCATTCGCGAAACGCTGAAGAAATAGTATCGTCGATGAGGGCCAGCCGCTTTTGGAATCAATCTGGAAGAACTACATCAGTAGCGCCGGGTTGAGCGCAACATGCCGGAGAACTCAAGAGCATCTGCCCCACCCGCGGATCGACAGCCTTCAGCCTTTTCTTTCAAGAGCTTCCCCCCGCCTTCGCGGTAAACCGAAGTTTATCCCCCTCCACGGAGACGTTAAAGGTCACTGATTTACAGCTCTTATCTTCTTTGAGTTTGTCGGTCTTAGCCTTAATTAAGGAGCAAAAACTTTCAAACGATAAGATTTTCTTATCGCCCAGTCGGCTTTTAGTCACGGCTAGAAAATCGAAAAGCTTCTGGACCTCCGAAACATCCTCCAATACGTCAGAGATCTGAATCTTAAACGATTGTTCCGATATTGCGGTTACCTCCGCCGCTGACCCACTAAGCTGTGCGGTCTCTGAAACGTCTTGCCCGGCATACGGGCCGGTCGCTTCAGCCGCGCGCGTAGAACCCGCTCCGACCCGCGCGCGCGTCGACTCTCTACGGGACTGTGTCGTGATGCCGAGCTCTTTATCTTGCGACACCCTGCGCCACAAATCTCGGTATGAGGAATATCTGGCCATCAGCGTATTGTAGCGATAGCGTTGCGCCAGCGACATCTTCTTCTCTTCCGAAACTCTCTTCAAGAGGGAATCAACTCGGTTACGCAGGTCATACGGAGGCCTGGTGGCGACGCCGGAGAAGAAGATATCATATTCGATTTTTAAGCGGCGAACCCCATCTTCTATAAGTTGCAGACTTTCATCTAAGGTCATGGTCTACGCTAACCCCGTACCCGCACATATCCCTAAACTAGAGCCATAGTAACCGAATTCTCACCTCATGTCAATCAGAACTTGCGATTTTCGGTGTAGCGAAAAAAGGCTGATAAACCGGCCTCAATGAGGCATGGAGTTCTTGCACTGGACGACGGTCGGCGATAACCGCGGCAGTCTCTGCACGGCCGTGGCGCAACCCCCGATTCCGCCGCGCGGGCTACGAAAGGAGAAGCCAGCCAAGTCTTTGCAGAAACCGATAAGCGGATTGCTACGAGGATGCCGTGATTGTGTGTCGCTTCATTTCCTGCCGCTCAGGGGCCGCACCCCGTGGCGGAAATTCCTGCCGAATGAAAAGGCTACCCGCACACGGATAATCCGCCCTCCCCATGCGTAAGTTAGCCGACACCGCCGCTCAAGAAAATCGGCGTTGCTCTTCGTCTTGGACAGCTTGTCGAGCAGCAACTCCATGCTCTCGGTCACCGACAGCGGGTTGAGCACCTTACGCAACACCCACACCCGGGCCAACTCCTCCCGCGACAGCAGCAACTCCTCCTTGCGCGTCCCCGACCGGTTGATGTCGATCGCCGGAAAGATCCGCTTGTCCACCAGCTTCCGGTCCAGATTGATCTCCATGTTGCCCGTCCCCTTGAACTCCTCAAAAATCACGTCGTCCATGCGGCTGCCCGTGTCGATCAACGCCGTCGCGATGATCGTTAAACTCCCGCCTTCTTCCACGTTGCGCGCCGCCGCAAAAAATCGCCGCGGCCGCTGCAACGCATTGGCATCAATTCCTCCCGACAACACTCGCCCCGACGGCGGCGTCGTCGTGTTGTACGCCCGCGCCAGCCGCGTAATCGAATCCAACAGGATTACCACGTCCTTCTTGTGCTCCACCAACCGCTTGGCCTTCTCGATCACCATTTCCGCCACTTGTATGTGCCGCGCCGACGGCTCGTCAAACGTCGAGCTGATCACCTCGCCGTCCACCGACCGCGTCATGTCGGTCACCTCTTCCGGCCGCTCGTCGATTAACAGCACAATTAAATAGATCTCCGGATGATTGTGCGTGATTGCTTTGGCCAGATTCTGCAGCAGCATCGTCTTGCCCGTCCGCGGCGGCGCCACGATCAGCCCCCGCTGCCCCTTCCCCAGCGGCGTCAGCAAGTCCATCACCCGCCCCGACAAGGACTCCCCGTCGGTCTCCAGCTTGACCCGTTGCTGCGGATACAGCGGCGTCAGATTCTCAAAAAAGATCTTCTCCCGCGCCACCTCCGGCGGCTCGAAATTCACCGCCTCCACTTTGATCAGCGCAAAGTACCGCTCCCCTTCCTTGGGCTGCCGGATCTGCCCGGAGATCGTATCCCCCGTCCGCAAATCAAACTTCCGTATCTGCGACGGCGAAACATAGATGTCATCCGGCCCCGGCAAATAGTTGTAATCCGGCGCCCGTAAAAAGCCGAACCCATCGGGCAACACTTCCAACACGCCTTCCGCAAAGATCAGCCCGCTCTTCTCGGTCTGCGCTTTCAGAATCTCAAAAATCAACTCCTGCTTGCGCAGCGACGTGGCGCCCGGAATATTGAGCGCCTTGGCCACCGCGGTCAGCGTCGTGATGTTCATGTCTTTCAGCTCGCTCAGGTTGAGCGCCTTCTCTTCCCCCGCATACCCGGTCAGTTGATTGAGCAACTCTTGCTCGGCCGCCGTGACCGCCACCGGCAGCGTCTCCATCGACGAGTCACCGCCCTCGGGCTCGCCCCCACTCTGCGCGCCGCCGTCAGGGCCGGCCGCGTACACGCGCCGGCCGCCCTCCCGCTCATGGTCGACGGCCGCCGGCGCCGTGCCACTTCCCGGCGCCCGGGGCGGACGCCGGGCCGCCGCCACGCGGCCGTGCGGGCTTTCCCCCGCCGGCTTCGCCGGCCGGCCCCGCCGCGCGTGCGTCTT
>JACOSC010000108.1 GCA_016179055.1 Acidobacteriota bacterium | reverse complement strand
CCGAACCCAGCGACTAAACTTGAGGTCCAGGGCGACATAAGAGCTCGCAGCACGGACCTTAATAATGCCCCAGCCATTCACTTCAATGCTAACCCTACGGACAGCTCAACCGATTTCAAGATGCTCAACAGGTTCAATGCCCCGGCCGGTACATTTTTCTTAGATTTCGCCAGAGTAAATGGCACAAATTATATGACCATTCGCCAAGACAACGGCAACATCGGCGTCGGGACGACGAATCCAACGGCCAGGCTTCACGTTATTGGAAACTTCATAGCTACTGGAAGCAAGTCCGCTCTGGTTGAGACCCCTTCGTATGGCAAACGACAGATCTATGCGGTCGAGAGTCCCGAGAACTGGTTTGAGGACTTTGGAAAGGCAAAGCTTAGTGATGGCCAAGCGGTCGTTAAACTCGACTCCATATTCGCAGAAACGGTCAACACAGAAAATGACTATCACATCTTTCTCACTCCGCAAGGAGACTGTGAGGGCCTATATGTGGCTAATAAGACCGTCGCCTCGTTTGAAGTGAGAGAGCTGAGAAAGGGAAAAAGCGCCATCGAATTTGATTACCGGATTATAGCCAAGCGCAAAGGGTTCGAGCAAGTTCGGCTGGAAGAGGTTATGACTCCAGAGCTGAAGGAAGAAAAGAAATGAATATAGAAAACTTCAGTGAATGAGCGGAGGGAATCATGATGAGAAGAATGGATTTTTTAAGGACGGTTCCTGTGCTTCTGTTGGCAGGCCTGATCTGGACGGCGAGTTTGTGGGCACAGGCCCCGAACAGCATCAGCTATTCGGGGCTGCTGACCAATGTGCAAGGCGAGCCGCGCGACGGTACTTTCGCCCTGACCTTTCGGATCTATGATCGAGCGGTTGGCGGTACGCTGCTATATCAGCAGCCGACCATCCCCAACGTGGTGGTGCGCAAAGGGCAGTTCAGTGTCCAGCTAGGCCCCTTTCCTGACAATCTATTCATCCAAGGCGCAGGGGATCGCCTTGTAGAAGTGCAAGTTGGCAATGATCCACCGCTGCTGCCGCGTCAGCAGTTGGTCAGCGTGCCGTTTGCTCAGCGGACGGCCTCGATTGATGGGGCACGCGGCGGTGCACTAAATGGGGGGCTCACAGTTAGCGGAAACGTCGGCATCGGGACGTTTCGCGATTTAGCTTGTAACGACGGCGGGCTTCATCTATACTTTTCAAGGCAGAGGGGTCGATACGACATCGACTATCGCTAGGGAGTTCGTTCTTACCATTAACCACCCATGCACCGCCGCCGTTTTGGCAAAGAGGAGTTCATTCATGCCTACAAAAAACCCGCACGCGCTGTTTGCTAGAGGCTTAGTATTTATTTTTTCTTTGATGACACTAAGCTGGTATTTGCCCGCTCAAGCCGCGTCATCGACTTCCGTTGTGCCCCAAAATGTTGTTTATCAAGCCGCGCAGGACCGTGAATATTTGTCGAACTTCAAGGCCGGCGATGGCTGGAAAAAATTTGTTCGGCAATATGGCGATCGTTGGTCGCTCAGTGTTGATAAACGGAATGGCCGGCCGGCTTCCTTGGCCGGGCAAGGCATCCCATGGTTTACCGGTTCGTCAAGTGACTTAGATACCCTGGATCGAATAGCCCGCGCGTTCCTGCTGGATAATTTCCAACTGTTTCGCGTCGATCCCGACACGCTGATTTTGAATCGAGACGCCAGCGGCAATTTGGGAGAGAACAACCAAATCTGGTATTTGCACTATGATTCTCAATATCGAGGCGTTCCCGTGCTGGACGCTATGGTGAGCTTCACAGTCATTAAGGGGAATCTGACGGACATTGGGATGGAGCGCATCAACCAATTTGAATTATCCGCGGCGCCCCGACTAACTCCCGCGCAGGCTTTTGAAGTCGCGGTCCGCCGCGTTGACCGTTCCTTACTGGCGGTTGACGAGGTGCGGGATGCCGGCACATTGTACGTGCTGCCGGTAGCGGCCGAAGGATTCAATGTCACCGGCGATCCGTTGGACAGCTTGAATTACGATGGGCCGGCCGGAGAAGGTTACGATTATCGTCTGATCTATCGGACGAGTTTTCGCATTATGGATGATGAGCGAACTCTAGTCGCCCACGTCGACGCCCATACCGGCGAGGTGCTGGATTTCTATGACGACAACAAATACGGACAGGTGCGCGGTGGAGTGTATCCGCGAACCGTCGCCGAGGACAACGAAGTGGTCTTGCCGTTTCCGATGGTGACCGTCACACACAACGGATCACAAATCACGGATCTGGGCGGCTTCTACGCCTACACCAGCGGTGATGCCGCCGTTACGTTGAACGGCCAGTATTTCCGCTTAGTAGACCGCTGTGGGTCCGTATCCGCCAGAACCAGTACTGAGCCGGGCGACATCGATCTTGGCGCCGGCAACGGCACGGACTGTGATCGCGATCCCGGCAGCGGAACTACGCGCGCCGGCCGGAATTCATTTTATTCGATCAACCATGCTCGCTTGCTGGCCACCAAGTACTTGATGGGTCATCCGGCGACGGCCCGTTGGTTGAATTCAAGGTTTTTTGTCAACACGAACATTTCCAACCGATGTAATGCCTTCTACTCTCTGGCAGTGTTTTTCTTCAAATCCGGCGGCGGCTGCAACAACACCGGCGAGATCAGCGATGTGGTATATCACGAGTGGGGACACGGGCTTGACCAAGTCACCAACGGGGCGCGCAACGGAGCCAAAGGGGAAGCTGTGGCCGATATCAATTCGATGCTCCATACGCGTGATCGTTGCGTCGGTCCGGGATTCCAGCAAGAGGGGCGGGCGCAAGAAGGTGAAAGCGCCCTTTGTTCTCTGGAGGCTTGTCCAACCTCCGTACGCGATATAGGATGCATGGTAACCCTGTCCGATATACGATCGGTTTGCACACGCGCCGAAGTGCATTGCGACAGCCACGTGTTAAGCGGCGCCGCGTGGGATCTCAGCCAGTTGCTGGTGCAGCGCTACGGTGAAAATGAAGGTTGGCGAGTGGCGGAACGCTTGTTCTTCCTTGCT
>JACOSC010000107.1 GCA_016179055.1 Acidobacteriota bacterium | reverse complement strand
CGCGATTGGCGGAGTTGATTGAGCAGCGTGATTTCGTCAGGGGTCAACACTAATTTCGAACGAGTTGATTTTCTTGCCATGCTCTCAGCATAGCACATTTTTACTTTTATAGATACATTTTAGTGAAACCATATACTAGGGTAGATCAATATCCAGCGTTTCGCTACGCAGATAACTTTGCGATGCCCATTTCACACGGACCTTATGCGGACTAATCTGTTTGAGCTCGGTGGCATAGAGCGTACGTGCCGCTCGCGCCATAATAGACGGGTCGCTCACCGCCTCCGGTGTGAGGAGTTCGCGAACCGTAATCGGCGTTGGCCGTATCTGGGCTTTTTCAAGTCCACGCGATAGATCAATCGTTACCAGCCGATTCTCATCGCCTTGCCGATCCACAAACAGCACTTGCCGATCCTCGGCGAGCCATAGAAAATTATTGGATACCAGAGTGTGTGGCGATAGGGAACCGTCGTTCAAGATCTGGTAGGTTTTTTGCCGGAAATTAGTCTCGGGGTAAACCGGGTAGCCCACGCGCTCGCCATCTTTCGGGTCCGCTTCCGCCAACCGGTTTTTCTCCGGCGTGCGCGACAAGTCATAAATGAGATAAACCGCGCTCATTTCTTCGGCTGGAGCGAATCTCGGATAGAATTTGTTAAAGATCAAGTAGCGACCCGTATTTGATAGCGATGGGTTGTAGCCGTATAGATAGTCTACGATGGCGCCACCCTGCAGATTCAGTATGGTCACAATGCCGGCGCGAACACTTAACTCGCCAAACACCACCAACCGATCACCGGCAATCTGAAGTTTGTCAATCCGAGTGGTTTGATTAGACAGTTTTAAGGTAGTCCGGTTTTGGGTCGCCTTGTTGAGCACGGAGAAAGTAAACCGTTTCTCCGCCGCGGCGCCGTTGCTGCTTTCTTCGCTCGTAAGAGCCACACGGTAGGCTTCGGTCTCCGCCTTAGTTGAGGACGAAGTCCTTTCCGAAGCGCAAGCAAACCCCATTACGCTGAAGCAGAGCCCAGCTATGAACGTACTAAGCCATATTCTTTTTTGATAGGACATATGCGAACCTCTCAAAATATCTTGATGGTCATGAAGTTTCCCAAATCGGTAATACCCGCGCAACGATCATCGAAGGTAAAATTATCAAGCTGGTTGTTTGGGCATCCGGGACACAAGTCGGTAACCGTCTTTAGCCCTACCGTATGGATGAAGACGGTATCACCACAACCGAGGTAGGGGTGGCCTGGCCGGCGCGCGACCGTCAAATTGCTCAGCCCAATGTCGCAAGCCCCGTCAATAGAGGCCACGGCTCGAAAGGAACGGCCGGAGGCATCCGGCGGAGCACCCGGCTGGCTGAGACAAAAGACTTCCCTTCTTACAAACCCATAATCGATCGCGTTGCCACTGCCGTTCAGGTTTACTTGGCTGACAAATTGGTTACGCAAAGTAGTCGGATCGAAATTACAGGCGGGATTCGTTATGTAGGCCGGCACATTCGGATCGGCGCATTGCCCCTCGTAGGGGATGTTGTACTGAGAGTGGCGGTAGCGACCAAGCGCCCGTATGTGGTAATCGAAAGTTCCGGTTATGGTCCGACCACTAATGGTCCACTGTGCGCGAACTTTCGTATACTCGCCCTCGGCCAGGTTGGGAATATCAAACGTTTCATTATATGTGCCACCCGATCGTGTCACTTGTCGGATAAGGTGCGTGTTTGGTCCGGTCAATTCCAAGCGCAAGTTGCCGCTCATGGTACTGGGCGAGAGCCGAACTTGAATGCGGTCCTCTGTGACATCGGCGCTCAGTACTTCCACACTGGCGATAAAGACCGTGGGTTGGCCAACTGTGGTGCGGCCGGATGCTGCACTGCCGTTGCTTGGTGTAATGCCGGTGATCTGTGGAGCGAAGGCCGCAATGCGGCCGCCCCCGCCGGCCCCGCCCTCAAAGCCATGCCGATTATGGGGCGCCGGACCTAACCCTCTTAGGCCCCCAAGGCCCCCGCCGGCCAGTAAGCTGCCGGATATGGTAATGGATTCTGACGACTCCAGAAGAATAAGTCCGCCGGCGCCTCCGCCGCCCCCGCCGCCGCCGTTACAGCCCCAGACCGGAAAGGAAGGGGGACAACGCATCACGCCGCCATTGCTGCCGTTGCCGCCATTGCCGCCATTGGCTTTGATGATACCCCCGAGCATAATCGAATCTTGGCTGCGGATGATGAGTGTTCCACCGGCGCCGCCGCTGCCGCCGCCACCACCGCCGCCACAATCAACAATCGTTCCGTCGGTACAGCGCCAACCACAGCCCCCGGTGCTGCCCCCGCCGCCGCCGCCAGGCGATGTGCCGTCTGGGATGACCGGATTGCCAAAGGCTTGGCCGCCGGGGGCGCTGCCGGGACCACTCCCGCCTGCTCCGTTGGTGCCATTTCCACCGCCGGCCGATCCGCAGCCGCCGTAAAGATTACAATCTTGGTTGCACGAGGTCCCGGGACGGCCCGGGCTGGAAGGACCGGCGCCGTCACTGCCGTCCACGCCTTGTCGCAGAAAAGATCCACCGCCGCCGCCGCCAACGCCGCCGTTGCCCATGCCGGGATCTCCCACGCCGCCCGCTCCACCGGGCCCTCCATCACCGGCGCCTCCGCCCGGCGGACCATCTTCGCCAATGGCCCCGGCTGTGCCATTTTCGCCGCTGAGATCAACACTGCCGTCAATCTTGACGCCCTGGCTGGCCGCCAAGACTACATATTTATATCCTTTGAATCGTACGGTAACTCCCGCGGGAATTAAGATCCGCGTGAAATTAAAAATGCCGCCAACGACCTCGTTGCCGTCGGCCTCCTTTTCGACTTGGACCGGCTTGCCGTTCCAAAAAGGGTCTGCACTATCCAACGTGACATCTGTGCGAGGAATAAATTCTCCTAAAGACCCATTGCTCTCCAGCGCGGGCAGGTTTAGGAAAAAAGGCGCGGCTTGCCTGCCGGTGGGTGACTGATCTGGCGGCTGTCCTGCTAGTATGGCCTTGAGTTCTTGTGCATAACTCATGGACGCAAACGCCAACAAAAACCCGAATGTGGCCGCGAGAAGTAGTCTCCGCTTTACCTCCAATGAACGCATATTGGACCCTCCTACTCACGCCTCGCCTGTCGCTTCCCATGTGTTCTTCCACGCCTGGACGACCGACCGCACTCCCGCAGGAAATGACTCCTTCCTGCGAAGGAAACCTCTTGGTGTTCAAGAGCGAGCGCGGATCGTGCGACCCCCTATGGTTGAAAAACGCGCAGCTTACAGACGATGTAAGTCCAGTTAATCTAAAAACGAAAACCCTTACAGAACTAGAAATGATTAAGCTTAAAACGAATCAGATTTTCTTATCACGAACTCTGATAACCCTGTATTGCGAACTGCGCAAGCTGTCGGACAAAAGTTTCTATGACGTGCGCGGCGCGCCTACCAAGCGAAAGAAACATAGCACATAATCCAGACGTTGCAAAGAGAAATTTTACTGGGCCTTTGGGCCATAGAATTTTGTGGAGGTTGCTACGGGAATATGATAGAGTTCCACACGAGGGACAAGGAAGCAGACTAGCCGTATTCACGCGCTGGGAAGGGATTCTACTATGGGTACCTTGTCAATACGAACCCGCTTAATCGGGTCTTTCATATTTTTCGTTCTGGTTGCCGGCAGTTTCTCCACGTTGGGCTTGGCCGAGAAGTTTTATACCGATGGCATAAAGATCAAGGACGATCAAGGACGAGAAGTCATACTGCGGGGAACTCAGCTTATCAATAAGCGGGCCGATTATCTGCCTTGGCACCGGGAGCCGCAATTTGATCGTTTATTAAGTTGGGGGTTCAACGTCATACGCCTGGGAGTTCTGTGGTCCGAGATTGAGCCGCAGCCTTACGTTTACAATGATGCCTATCTAGCAGAGATCGATCGTTACATACAATGGGCCAAAGCCAGGGGAATCCTGGTCGTCGTCGATATGCACCAGGATTTGTTTAGCGAAAAGTTCAATGGCGATGGCGCTCCCGAGTGGGCCACCTTGGATGAGGGCGTACCGTATCAATATCGCGAGCCTTGGTGGGTGAATTATTTTCATACGGCCGTTCTGAACGCCTTCAAGAATTTCTGGCGCAACACCGGCGGCGTTCAGGATCATTTCATCAGAGCCTGGGTTCGCGTCGCCGAGCGCTATGCGGACGAGTCCGCGGTGATCGGTTTCGATCTCTACAATGAGCCGTGGAACGGTTACTTCCCGCCGGTGGTGTTTGATCTACTGTACCTTCAACCGTTCTATGAGCGGTTGATTCCAGCCATGCAGGTCGTGGCGCCGGACAAGCTCTATTTTTTCGAGCCCGCGGCCGTGACCAATACCGGCGCGCCCAGCTTCATGACCCGTATGCGCTTCACCAACCTGGTGGCGGCGCCGCACTACTACAATCCTGCGGCGGAGTTGCGTCGCGGTTATGAAGATCTCGATATTTTGCTCACACGCGCGGCGTTTGCAACTCGCGATATGGAGGCACGGATCTGGCAAACCCCTTGGTGGTTAGGCGAGTTCGGCACCGAGACCGGATTTCGCAATCATCTCAAGTACATGGATGACGTGTGCCGGCAGGTCGAAAGCTCTCAGGTGGGAAGCAGCTATTGGGAGTATGCGCGGGATATCGACGGTATGGGATTGGAGCTGCCCAATGGCGAGGAAAAACCATTGGTCAATGTGCTGGCGCGAACGTATCCGCAGCGGATTGCCGGTCGTTTGAGAAGCTATCGCTTTGACTTGGAATCCAAGGTTTTTCAGATGACCTTCGAAGAATCATCCGAGGTGGCCGGCCCCACGATCATATTCCTTCCCCAAGCGCGGCATTATCCGGAAGGATTCTCGATTAGTAGTACGGACGCCGATGGGAGCTGGGTTTGGGAGTTAATGGATGGCTCAAATGTTTTGCAACTATGGGCGGATCCCAATTCCCGTTTCCACACAATTACGATCCGCCCGGCGCAACCATAAGACACCAGCGCTGTTTACGGTTGGATATTGGATAGCGGTTACGGATGCTTAGTACACTGATTCATAATTACTTTCAGGTCTTCGTCGACGAAACTAATCAGTTAATCGCAGACGTAATGGTCTGTGCCACTCATTTGAAAAATATGTTAATGAATTGTAACTGCTCGACCCATATAGGTCGTTCCGTATCGGCTGGGTAGCCTAATGCGTGGGTGGTTGAACAATTACGAAATTTGAAATTAGGAATCACGTGGAAACCCGCAGGCTTGGTCGAAGGCGGGGCTGAACAGTTACAATGAATTTTTGAACCGATGAACTTAACGAGTATTGAAACCCGTAGAGAACGAGGAGGCGCTTATGGATTCCCTAACCCCTGAAGAAAAACAATTGGCGATCGTCATGCACATATTCTTTTACGTTTTCCTGATAGCCGGATTTTTCTTCATGCTCTTTCCGGGCTTGACCTTTGACGGACTTAACCTGGCATCTCAGAAGCTCTTTCCCAGTTTGCCGCTCTTGCCGGCTTCACCGGAAAAATACTGGCTGGTTTTGGCCTTCTCTTTCATGATGACCATTACGGCTCTCTCGTATATGGCCAAGCAAGACATCGCCACACGGAAGGGCTACATTATCCCCATATTAGTCTCCAAGCTCTCCACCACGGTCGCCGGACTGCTGGTATTCCTCTTTTACTTTCGGGCCTTTGCCCATTTGGCTAATTCACTGGTAGACTTCTCAATTTTTCTAATTATCTTAACGCTATACCGAAAAGCCAAAGCGTCCGAACCGAAAGGGAAGCATGCGTAACCTAGGCGCACTCAGCGCGCCGGAGCGCAAGATTATCGAGTGCTTCGCGGAAAAGCTCGTTCCGCAAGGCGGAAGCTTTTCCCTCGGCGCCAAGGACGTCCGCATCTCCGAATTTGTCGAGGATTATCTGAGTAACCTTCCCTTGAGCCTGATATGGAGTGTCCGAGGACTCTTCCTGCTGTTCAATTTTGCCGTATATCCTTTGGCCAACAAAGTGAGGCCCTTCACTGGACTGAAGGACGCGCAACAGATAGCCTATATCGAAAGTTGGGAGAAGAGCCCGGTTTATTTTAAACGCGCCGGATTGAAGTTATTAAGCACGTTGGTCATGATGGGAGTCTATCACGACGCCAGGGTGGCCCAAGCCATTTCCTATCGACCAAAATCCACGGTGGCGGAATGATCCGCACTTTTTCTGAGATCACTTCGGACGTTGTCGAGGAAGCCGATGTTTGCATTATCGGTTCCGGCGCCGGCGGGGCCGTCATGGCCAAAGAACTGGCTGAGAAAGGGCACACGGTTGTGGTCCTGGAAGAAGGGGGAAATTTTGTCACCGCCGACTTTAATCGTAACGGCGTGGACATGATCCGTAAGCTTTACCGAGCTAAAGGTCTGATTTTTACGCGCGGCCTCCCGCATATTGCGCTGCCCCTGGGACGCTGCGTGGGCGGCACTACCACGATCAATTCGGGAACCTGTTTCCGCACGCCGGACGGTGTGTTGAACAATTGGGAAGCCTCCCATCAGGTGAAGGACTGCTCGCCCGTCACCATGCGGCCCTACTTCGAGAGAGTGGAGCAAGCGCTTAATGTCCAGGAAGTCAGCCCTGAACAAATGGGGCGCTATGCCGCCATCATTCGCCGCGGCGCCGACAGGCTGGGTTATGAGGTCAAGCCGTTGCGGCGCAATGTGCGGGGTTGCCAAGGCTCCGGTGTATGCGCCTTTGGCTGCCCTATCGGAGCCAAGCAGAGCATGAATGTTAGTTATCTTCCCCGGGCTTGCCAATCCGGGGCGAGGATTTATGCCAATTGCCAAGCTACGGAAATCTTGACTGAATTGATGAAGAGCCCGAGTACGCGTCACCGACGCCGGGCGGCGTGCGGAGTAAGTGGGATCGTGCTTAATCCGCAGAACGAGTCCGCCACCTTCAATATAGTTGTTCGCGCCAAGGTGGTCGTAGTCGCGGCCGGCGCCGTTCATACGCCGGCTCTGCTCTTGAAGAATCGGCTGTGTTTGGACTCCGGACAGGTGGGAAAAAACTTGCGCATACATCCAACGGCCCGTATTACGGCGCTCTTTGACGAGCCGATCGAGGGCTGGAACGAAGTTCCGCAGAGTTGCTACATTGACCGGTTCGCCGCAGAAGGAATTACCCTGGAAGGCATGTTCGTACCTCCCGAAATTGCCGCGTTCGGACTTCCGCATTTCGGGGAACCGCACAAGTCTCTCATGAAACATTATCGCAATATGGCTTCGTTTGGCGTGAGAGTTTCGGACTCCAGCGCCGGTGACGTGCGTCTTGGCCTGGGCGGGAGTCCGAATATTCATTACCCGCTAAATCGGGACGACGCGCAGAAGCTGATTAAGGGCATCGCCATTACCGCCGAAATCTTTCTGGCGGCCGGCGCCAAGAAAATCTTCACTCCGGTTTATCAATATTCCGAAATGAGCTCGAACGCCGACGTGGCGCGATTAAGCCGAGCCAAGATCCGTGTGTCCGATCTGGTGGGACTGGCCGCTTTTCATCCTTTAGGCACGTGTCGTATGGGCTCGGTACGTGAAAAATCGGTGGTCGATTCTAATGGAGAAACGCACGACGTCGAAAACCTCTTTATCAGCGATGCGAGCATCTTTCCGACGGCCCTGGGCGTTAATCCACAGATTTCTATAATGGCGTTCTCAACTAAGACCGCAGAGGTAATTCGCGCGCGTCTGGCAGGCCCGGCCTGATTCTTTTTTTTGCACACACGATGGCGTAAGCATCATTTCTTATTTAGTCATGGCTGTAAGCGTGGGGGCTGGTTGGTTAGAGGCATGAGCCCCGCTAGGTAGCTTTAGTGACGATCAGCGTCATGTCATCTTGCGGCTCACCGGGACCCACCCAGTCGCTCACCGCGCGCAAAATATCGGCGACGATACGGTCCGGCGGTTTGGTCAACACCGAAGAAACTAGCCCGATTAATCGTTCCTCGCCAAACTGCTCGCCCTTGGGATTCTCCGCTTCCGTGATCCCGTCCGTATAGGCCACCATCACATCGCCGGCGCTGAAGCGAATACGGCTCTGCTCGTACTCGACGTCCGCAAACAGGCCAACCACGGTTCCCCCGGTTTCCAGCCGCTGGACTCCGCCCGCGGTAAATACTAACGGCGGTAGATGACCGGCATTCGTATAAGTAAACCATCCGCCCGGCTCTTCATAGACTCCATAAAAAAACGTCGCATACTTCTCGATCGGTGTGTTTTGGTAAAGCTGTTGGTTCAGCGAGGCTACGGCTTCCGCGACTTGCGAGGCTACGGCGACTTCGGAATTCCCTGCGCGCGTGCTCAGGTTACCGACCGCTGCGGCCTTTCCGCCGCTGACAATGCCCAAGTGACTACGCAGCGCCGCTTGCAGGGAAGCCATCAACAAGGCGGCCGATACGCCTTTGCCGCTGACATCGCCCAAGGCGATTCCCATAGTGGTTGGTGAAATCATGAGGTAATCATAGTAGTCACCGCTCACCGTGCGGGCGGGTTGGCAACGCCCGGACATCTGCAGTCGGCGCAGCCGCGGCGCCTCACGCGGGAAAAGATGCTGCTGCACTTCGCGGGCGATGGTCAGCTCGCTTTCGAGCCTTTGCTTTTCGGTTTCTTCTTTTAGCAACCGCTCAATCGATGCCGTCATTGTGTTGAAGGTTTCCGACAATGAGCCAAGCTGATCCCGAGACTTGACCGGAATGCGATGAGAAAAATCGCCGCGCAAAATATGCCGAGCGCCGTCGTCCAAATTATGCACCGCCCCGGTGATGGTCCGCGCCATCAAGACTACGGAAACCAAAGCGACTATCTCAATCATCAGAAATACGACACAGATCGAAACCAAGAAAACTACGGAAATGTCGCCTTCGATACCGGAGCCCGCGGAAAAGAGCCGCCGCGCCAGACGCCACCAAGTGGACTCTACATTCAAAAAGAATAAAGGCGTGATTTCACCGGAGGGTTGCCCGGTTTCCCAAACGCTGGTGTTCAGCAGGTGTGGAAATCGAATGAGGTGATCAAACCAGCTCTGTTTGACGTTTAATGGAGACGCGACCCGCAGGTCCGCAGATACAGGCCCATAAGCATATTGTTTGTCGCCCAGGCGAATAGGCCCGCCCTGTTTGCGGACGAGCGTCCAAGGGTAAATGGAGACCTGCGTGCGTTCTGAGATAGACCGCAACGCGGTAGCATCCAGCGGGAGGCTTAACAATAACCACTCATAGCCGGGGCGGCTGGCGCGCGGTATGTAGGAAACCAGGAACATTGTGTCGCCATCTTCGAAAATCCCTGCGGTCGCCTCTTTGAGCCAGGCCGGTTTAACCTGCTCGCCGGTGCGCGCGGCGATCCTTCCCCCGCTAAATTCCAGGGCGATCCGGCGACCGCCACTCTGTCCATCAATCCATACTCGTGATGACCGAGATCCCACGCTGTCCAGCAGGGGAGACAATAATGCTGTCCATTCCTCGGCGTCCCGATTGGGAAATTTCTGCAGAGCCTCCATAAAAGGAACCATCATGGCGCGATTGGTCGCTTCTAAATCGCTGGTCAAATGCTCAATACCGTCTCGAACAAAAAACCGGGCCAGATGGCCAAAGAAAAAGTAGCCCGAGCCGAGCATAATCAAGAAGAGCAACAAGACCGGCACAATGCCGATCAAGGCGTACGTAACCAACAATCGACGACGTAAGCGCCATATCAGCTTTTGCATGATCCAGCCGATCACTTTACAGGCGTAGCGAATTAAGACGATGAGCAAAGCGCTCTTCAGTAGAAAGCGCCACAGTCCGGAAGCGGGCAGGTGCGCCACAAGTTCTATAAGCCAGAGCGCCGCGTTACCGACTATTGTAAAAAAGGAGAATCGCCCAAAGCGAGTGGTGGGCTTAATTCGAGACCAAAGAGCCAAAATAGATTTCATACTTGAGTCCATAGTGCTAAGTATCGCAAAAAATTATATCCGGCCGAACTCCAATTTACCATACGCTTCGGCCAACGCGCCCAACCCGTATTTTGAGTTGGCTTAGCCTGAGCGCGCCTAATTTCGGGGCCAGGGATTCAGTTTCTATCAAGTGAAATCTGTGCTTTTTCGGCAAACATTTTAGACCGCGAATCAACGCCAATAAACGCTAAAATTTTTATTCGTGTAAATTCGCGCTCATTCGCGGTTAAAGATCCGATCCCTTTGTGTCCGCGTTAGGAAACTACAAGATTAATCGGGCGCCGCTCTGTTTACGTTTAAGACGGCCAATAGTTCCGACCATTTCGCACGGAAAACGCATCAAGGCGCTCGCGAAACCGCTACGATAATTAGCTTGCAATGGATTCGCAAAACTGCTACGATGCGGCGTGGTGAGGGAAGATGTAATGAATAAAAACGGAGTTGCTATGAGATTCTGCCTCTCTATTCCACTGTTGGTTTGGTTGGCCGGTTTAGGCCTCTCGCTTGACGTATGGGCAGGCTCGGCTAATTTATTTTCGCGTAGAGATCCGCTAATTGAAAAATTCGTGGCTGACATTTCGGCGGAACGCATGCAAGAGACTGTGGAGACGCTGGTCGGGTTTAACAGCCGTAACAGCGCATCGGCTATGGATCACCCCACGCAAGGCGTCGGCGCCGCGGCGCGCTGGATTCGCGCCCAATTTGAAGAGTATAGCCGCGCCGGCGGGGGCCGCTTAAAAGTCGATTTCGACGAATTCGATCAGGCGGTCACTCGTTTGAAAAATCAAAAGCTCCACTTCATCAATGTCGTAGCTACACTGCCCGGGCGCCATCCCGACCGGCGAATCGTTGTGGGCGGGCATTACGATTCTTTGGTGCTGGCGCGCGCCCCGGCGCGGCCGCCGTCCGACGCTCCGCCAACCCGAGTTGACCCGAATAGTTTTCAGCCGGGGGCCAACGATGATGCCAGCGGAACGGCCGCGGTCCTTGAGCTGGCCCGCGTGATGTCCGCCTATGAGTTCGAAGCCACCATTATATTTATTGCATTTGCCGGCGAGGAGCTGGGATTGATCGGTAGCCGCCATTGGGCCAAACAAGCTAAACAAAAAGGCTGGATCATTGAGGCGATGATCGCCAATGATATCATCGGGAATATTGAGGGCGGCAACGGGCTGATTGACAATGGTTCTATGCGCGTTTTTTCCGAAGGGGTTCCGACGGCCGAAACCGCCAAGGAAAAAGAGGTGCGACAAGCCGTCGGCGGTGAAGTGGATTCGCCCTCTCGGCAATGGGCTCGCTACGTCAAAGAAAAAGCCGAGGCTTATGTCCCGACCATGCACATCCGACTGATTTTCCGACGCGACCGCTATCGGCGGGGCGGCGATCATATTCCATTCAATGAGGAAGGTTACGCGGCCGTCCGTTTTACAGAGGCTAATGAGAATTACACTCGCCAGCACGAGCGAGTACGCGAAGAAAACGGCGTTCGGTACGGCGATGTGCCGGAAAAAGTTTCGTTCCCGTATGCCGCGCAGGTCACACGGGTCAATGCCGCGGCGCTGGCTTCGTTGGCGCTGGCGCCGGCGCCGCCCGCCGATGTAGCGATATGGGGCGCCGGCCAATACGATACCACGTTGCGTTGGACCGCATCGAGCGATGACCGCATCGCCGGTTACAACATACTGCTGCGCGATACCGAGGCCCCGCTATGGCAGCGCAAGATATTTTTGCCCAAGGCAGCGCTCAGCGTAGAGAATGGCACAATTACTCATCGCCTGAAAAACATAACCATCGACAATTACTTCTTCGCCGTTCAAGCGGTCGACGGGAAAGGCAACGAAAGCCTGCCGATCTTTCCGTCTCCCGGCGACCTCCGCCTACTCGCCCCGCCGTCGGAGTAGCTGATTTAATGGGAACGAGACGGCCAGTTATCCAATGGTTTCATGGGATCGGTCAGTGATTATTTGATGTAATCTTGGCACATTTGTAACTACTCAGGCCTGCGTCTAAGCCCCGTAGGGGCCGGCCTGTTTGTAGTAGCGATTACTATGGTAGGTCCTAAAGCTCCGTAGGAGCGCCCTGTCCGGACGCGTTCTGCGACGAAATCAACCTTACACCGGCCGCCCCTACGGGGCTTGTTCGAACTCACGCATGGATTCTTGCCATAAACAGGCCGCTCCTAAGGAGCTAAAGACGATGGCTGAGTAGTTACGCACATTTTTCAGACGGACCCTTACCGGCCCCGTAAATTTCTGATGGAAGCTTTTTTTTGGGCGCACAGGAGCGGTTGTTCCTGGCTGACTATAGGGTTCCGCTGGCTGGTCCCAAGACGGGCGGTTTCAGATTTTTTTTTTCAGAATGCGTCCAAGTATGCTATTCTATAAGCCCGCAAGGGACGGCCCTGGTCCGTATTCTAAGAGAATAAGCGCCACTTGCAGGGATGGACCGAAGCGATACGGTGGGGGTTATCAGTTAGTTTCCATTTTTAAAAGGATCGATGATTGTCCTGGCGTTCTTTTTACAACATGGAGACGGGTCGATTCGCTGACCAGACGTCCAAGCCATCGACCCACTGGACCTGAAGTGGCCGCGTCCCGACCAAGGACCAAGTCTCAATCATGATTACTCCCTCACAATTTTGGGATGTAATACTGGGATTTTGGATGGCCGGCAGCCTAGGGGCTGGCTAATACGGCTTACGGGCCCTTCAGTTTGCAATCCGAAATCCACCATCGACCCTTGGGCAAATGCGCGTATAAAATTCATTATTATGCCGAGCATTTGGCCATCAGCGCGTGTTTCACGAGACAGGAATAGGCCCCAGGAATTTGAAATCAGGCGGTGATAAGTCAGCAATGAAGAAAGAGCGTAATCCTATCATTGATCAAGTTCCCGACCACAAACCAACCGATAGAACCCAAGAACAATATCAAGCAACTCCCAGGTCCGGCGAAGCGCCGCTCGGTGGCGACGGCCGGCGGGATCGGCGTCCGCCATTGGCCATCGTTGGGATGGGCTGTCGCTTTCCGGGCGCCCAGAACCTTGCGGCCTATTGGCGCAATATTCTAGAAGGCGTTTGCTCTATCGGCGAGCTGCCGCCACACCGGTTTAACCGCGCCCGTTATTATGATCCAGTGGTTGGCGCTTACGGGAAATCTTATTCCAGCATTGGCGGCTGCATAGCAGAAAGCGAATTCGACTGGCGCCTATACAATATCCCGCCTAAAGTCGTAGCCTCCACGGATATCACGCAGCTTTGGGCTTTGGAGGTTGCCAAGGAAACTTTCGAACACGCCGGGCTGGATCCCTTCGGCTTATCCGGCGCCAATTGCGGAGTCGTGCTGGGCCATGCGCGCGGCAGCATGCTCACCACGGATATGGCCTTCGCTACCGCGATCGAAGGACTCTTGACCGCGCTGGATCAGACGGCCTGGTATCCGCGTCTGCCGACCTCTATACGCGAAAGTATTCGGCAACGCGTCATCGAGCGCGTGCACGGCCGCTATCCGGCGCGTACGGAAGATGGCGGTCCTGGCACCATTACCAGCGCCGTCGCTGGTCTGATAACAAACGTTTTCGGGCTCACCGGACGCCACATGGTCGTAGATGCCGCCTGCGCATCCTCCCTGGCCGCAGTGGACATCGGGGCGAGGGCGCTCTGGAGCGGCCGCTTGGACATGGCCCTCGTGGGCGGCGTATCGTACAGCCAGGAACTTTCCGTGGTGATGTTTGCGCAATCCCGCGCCCTTTCCGCCACCGGCTCATTCCCCTTTGACGCGCGCGCCAATGGGTTCATCTCCAGCGATGGAGTCGGCATGGTGCTGGTGAAGCGTCTCGATGACGCCATGCGAGACGGCAATACGATTTACGGATTATTGCGCGGCGTCGGCGGTTCCTGTGACGGGAAAGGAAAAGCGCTATGGGCGCCGCGACGCGAGGGGCAAGTGGTCGCCATCGCCCGCGCCTATGAGGCCTGCGATGTTGATCCGGCCACGATCGGATTGGTAGAAGCGCATGGTACCTCCACCGAGCTGGGCGATGCCACCGAAGTCGAAGCGCTCACGGAATTTTTCGGACCTCATATAAAAGCGTCTATGTCGGTGCCGGTGGGATCGGTGAAAGGCAACATCGGCCACACACGCGAAGCCGCCGGCATTGCCGGCTTGATCAAATCCGTGATGGCGCTGCACGCCAAGACCCTGCCGCCGTCGATTAATTACGACACGCCCAATAAGAATATTCATTGGGAAAAAACTCCTTTTCGGCACTCCGGCGACGCCCAACCCTGGCCCTTGGCCGGCGATGGCTCGCCCCGCCGCGCCGTGGTTGATGCCTTCGGCATTGGCGGTCTCAATTATCATGTGATCCTCGAAGAAGCCCCGGCGACGCCCATACCGCTGCCGATAGCAGCCACCTACGAGGTTCCGCACGACCGAGAGCCGATCGCGATTATCGGTATCGGAGCGAAATTGCCCGGCGCCGCTGATGTGGTCAAATTCTACCGCATGCTGCGCGCCGGACGCCATGCCATGACCGCAGTGACTGATGACCGCTGGAAGGCCGATATCTATTACGCGCCCGGCGATCGTCGGACCTATCGGACCTACTGCAAGGTCGGCGGTTTTGTTTCGGATTACCGGCCGGATTGGCAGCGTTTCAAGATGCCGCCGAAACTTGTCGAGTCGAACGATCCACTGCAATTCATGTTGCTCGAGGCCGCGGTGGATGCGCTCACCGATGCGGGCTACGATAAGAAAGCTTATGATCGCCGCCGAGTGAGCGTCCTGGTAGGCTCCGTATTCGGCAGTGATTTTGCGTTGCAGTTGGCGCTGGCGTTACGCATGCCGGAAGTCTGCGACGAGCTAAAGGCGGCCATGCGGGAAGAAAATATCCCGCCGGCGGAGCTGGACCATCATCTTAAGGAATTTGAAGCCTGCCTGGGAAAGCTATTGCCGCGTATCAATGAAGACAGCTCGGGCAGTTTTTCCAGCAGCACGCTGGCCTCGCGTATCGCCAAGACGCTTGACCTTATGGGTCCGACGTTTGCCGTAGATGCCGCTTGCGCTTCTTCGCTGGCCGCCGCGGAAATCGGTGTAGAGAGCTTGCGCGCCGGCGATTGCGACATGGTCATATGCGGCGGCGGCGAACGCGCCATGCGCGTGCAACGCTTTGAGGGCTACTGCCAGTTTTACTCGCTCTCTCGCTCTGGGCAGTGCTCGCCGTTTGATCAAAACGCCGATGGATTCTTGCCGGGCGAAGGTGTCGGAATCCTCTTGCTCAAACGCCTCAAAGACGCCGTACGAGACGGCGACAAGGTTTATGCCGTCATACGCGGCGTGGGCTCGTCCAGCGACGGCGAGCGCAAGAGCTTGCACCGGCCCTCGGTAAATGGGCTCACACGGGCCATGAAACGCGCTTACGAAGATGCCCGACAAACCCCGGAGAAGATCGCCTACATCGAGTGCCACGGCGCTGGAACGCCCGTGGGCGACGCCACCGAAGTGGCGGCGGTGCGAGAACTTTTCTGCACAAACGGGCCCCGGCGACCGGTTATTCTCGGTTCGGTTAAAGCCAACATCGGCCACACACAGGGCGCCGCCGGCGTATCGGCTTTGATTAAGACTACATTGGCGATTCACCATGGGGAGCTTCCCCCGACGCCGCATTTCCAATCTCCGCCGCCCAGCCACCAGTTTGGCAGTCATTTGCGCGTGAATACGCAGCTTGAGCCCTTTCCCGGATTGGAGAACGGGCGCGCCGCCGGCGTAAGCGCCATGGGACTGGCCGGAATTAATTACCATTTTGTGCTCGAAGGCCATGGCGCGCCGCAGCCCTACGTCGCCGCGCATCGATCTCTGGTCAAAGAGCTGACGGTGAGAAAAGATCATGGCAAGGTCGTGACGCTGCGCGCGGCTGATCTCGCCACGCTGCTCGGCCGTGCGCCGGCCCTTGCCGCGAGAGCCAACGAGCTTTTCACCGCCGGTGCCGATACGGCAGAGGGCGGAACGATGGTCGCCATTGCCGCGGAATCCGCGGCGGGCTTGGCCAAGCAATTGACGTTGCTGGCCGCGCAGGGGAACCAACCGGCGGCGCGAGTGCTTTTGGAAAGCCAAGGTATTTTCTTGCCGCCGGCCCATTTGGGAACCGCAGCCAAGACTTGCTTTCTGTTTCCCGGTCAAGGCTCTCAGTATCCCGGCATGATGAAAGAGCTGGCGGAGCTACGGCTCGAAGCCCGATCAGTCTTGCTGGAATACGATGAGCTCTTGATGGCCGAAGGGAGAGCTTCGCTGTCGGAGGTCCTATGGGGCGACGTCGGATTGCTCTCGGTAGATGTTTTCTACACGCAAGCGGCCGTGCTGGCCGGTAATCTTATGGGCTTCGCCGTGGCGGAGGCCTTAGGGCTTCGGCCGGACTTCGTTACCGGACACAGCTACGGCGAATATCCGGCGCTGGTTGCGGCCGGCGTCCTTACACGAGCCGAAGCCTTGGGATTGACGGCGCGGCGTTGCGACGCCATCGTTCGCGCCGGCGATAAACAAGGCGCCATGGCCTCTGTTTTTGCGGATCGGGCTACCGTGAACGAAGTCATCAAAGACGTACACGGGTACGTCATCGCCTCCAACATAAATTCGCCGCAGCAAGTGGTCATCTCCGGAGAATCGTCCGCGGTGGAGGACGCGCTGGCGCGCTTCCAGGCGCGCGCCATCGAAGCGCGTAGACTGTCGGTGCCCGGGGCCTTCCATAGCGGGCTCATGAAAGCGGCGGCGCACTTATTTGAGCAAGCTATGGCCAATGTATCGTTGCAGCCGCCCACTACCCCTATTCTGTCCAGCGTGGGAGCGGTGCGGCGGTCGGACCCGTTAGACCTGCGTGCCGCCTTGGTGACTCAGTTCACCGAGCCCGTGGACTTCATCGCCCAGATCGAGCACGCCTACGCCGACGGCGCGCGGCTGTTTATTGAAGTAGGACCCGGGCAAATCCTGTCCAAGCTGGCTCGGGAGATTTTGGGCCAACGCGCGGCGATCATCGTTGCTATCGATGACAAGAAGCATCCCGGCGCATTTCCGTTAACCAAAGTCCAAGCGGCGGCCGCCGTTTTCAAAGCGGCCGTGGCAGACCAGGCGGCGGCGGCGGCCACCATACGTTCAAGCGCCCCTGCCGGAGAAAAGCTCCCGGCGCGGTCGGCAAGCCGCCCAGAAGAGGCGGACGTTCCTGCCGACCTATGTGCCGCGGCCATTTTCACGACGGAACAATGGCAATTCCTCACCGCCCAACCCCAATTCGCCCCCTTATGGACGATGATACGGCCAACTCTCGCCGGTTTGGCCGCTGACCTCTGCCGACGTTTTACGGCGGCTCTGCCGTCTGTTGTGGATCAGCCGGAGCAGAGTTCAATACCGGCCAACCAAGCGGAAGCCTCGGCGGCGAATCCCGAGGAAGTTCGCCGATTCATCATCGAACAGGTTTGCCACTTTACAGGTTACCCGGCGGAGCTTATCGCTTTTGATCAGGATCTTGAAGCGGACCTCGGCATCGATACTGTAAAGCAAGCCCAAGTTTTGGGCCGTTTGCGCGAGCATTATAACCTGGCGACGGATGAGACCCTTTCCCTGCGCGACTTTCCTACGCTTCAGCATGTGTGGGACTACGTGCTTAAACAAAAGCCCAAAGCGACGCCGCCCGCCATGGCCACCCAACGCGAAACTACTCGTCCCGTCGCCGCTTTGCCGGGTAATGGGAGCTTTGCGGAAACCTCAGAATTCCATCGCCTCTTTGGATTCGGAGCTGTGCCCGCCGCCACCAAACCGGCAACGGTCAAGTTTTTCGACGCTACAACCGGACGGGGCGAGGAATCCTACGCGCACGTACCGCTTAAGTTGCGCGCCAAACTGGCGGCGACCCGTCCACCGGCCGTCGATCCTTTAACCCCCACTTCGCCGGGCGGCAATGAGGCCGTATCGACAGGCTATGGTTCGCGCCGCGACACCTCGCCGCCCGCGCCATTGCCAAACGGCCATGAATCAAAAAGTGGTCAGCGATCAATCGCACCGGCCGATGGTAAATCGGCGCCGGCCTCGTTCATTCCGCCAACCTCCGTCTCTACTAAAACCATCACAGACTATCTCTTAACCGTTCTCAGTGATCAAACCGGATACCCGCGCGAGATTCTCGATCTTGATCAAGATCTCGAGGCCGACCTTGGCATCGATACGGTTAAACAGGCGCAGACGCTCGGCAAGGTCCGTGAGCATTTCAATTTGCGGACGGATGATACACTTTCGCTGCGCGATTTCCCGACGCTGCGACAAATTATTACTTACGTTGCCGAGCAATGTGCCGGCCGAGCGCCGGCAGAGGTCACCGAGGCAAGCTTACCGACGACCGCGCTGAAACCGTCTTTGTCGGCTATGCCTCCGGCGACCGCGTGCGGCGACGGCTCAGTCGCCGCGTCGACTACGCTGGAAGTTCGTGAAACCGTCGTTCGGCTATTTTGTGAAGCCACGGGATATCCGCCGGAGCTTTTGGCGCTGGATCAGGATCTCGAAGCGGATCTGGGAATTGATACGGTAAAACAGGCGCAAACCTTTGGTAAGTTGAGAGAGATTTATGATCTCGATACCGATGACTCGCGCGCGCTCCGCGATTTTCCGACGCTGGGCCACATCATCGACTACATCGAACAGCAGAACGAAGCCAAAGTCCGCAATGAGCCTCACTCGCCGGCGATCATCCCCAGTCATGGAAAAAACGGCGATAAGCTCGCGGCGGAGTCTAATCTGAAAGAACAGTTAACCCGCCATGAGCCGGTTTCCTGCCAGGGGCCCAGCTTTGATCTTCAGATCGTACACTTAGACGGATCGCCGTATGAGATGGGCCGCAAGCATGGCGATACGCTCAGCGGGGCGATTCGACATGTCCTTGAAGTGTATGAGAAGTTCGTCACTCCCGAAGGCGTCAAGAAAGAAATCTTGCAGGACGCTCTGCGCCGGCCCGAGCTCTATTTCGACGATGAGGCGCTTGAGGAAATCCGCGGGGTGGCCGACGGCACGGGATTGCCCTATCGCCATATGTTGGCCTATAACCTCGACTCGGCGCTCTTTGGGGAGTACACGGTCGGATGCACTCAGTTCCTGCGCCGGTCCGCGGGCCATCTGCGCCATGCTGTAAACGAAGACAGCCCGCTGGCGCTTTATCTGGGAGATGCGCTGACGCGCGTGATGCAGGTGCGCCGGCCGACCGGGAAAATTCCCTGTCTCTTTTTCTCGCTGGCCGGTCAAGTGGCGGGCTTGGCGGGAATCAATGCGCAGAGCCTCAGCGTGACCAGCAGCATTCTTGTGGATCGAGCGCGACAGGCGCCGGCCCCGGGTCACATACACGCCTTGCTGGTCAAGCGCATTTTACAAGAAGCGTCCGATACGAGCCAGGCGCAACGCCTCTCCGAAGGTTTTCCGCGGACCGGCGCCTGGGCGATGCTGCTGTGCGACGGACGCCAAGGCGACGGCCTATACATGGAATACGACGGCGCCGCCTTTCATGCCGAAACCGTGGCAGAACAATTTGAAGCCACCAACCACGCGCAGCGGCTTCCTCCCACCGCGCCGGCGCCCGAGCACTCCCATCATCGCCTGACTCGGATTAAACAATTGCTTACCGATTTTCCGGCCGCCGGCGTGACGGACACCGCCCGCCTGATGCGGGATCGCTTCGACTTGGGCCGCGGCCGCGAGGTGACTCACCCAACGATGAATACCATACGGCGCGTGGATAATGTCATGACCCTGGTGATGGATCCAAAAAAACGTCGTGTTACGGTGAGCAATGGCTGGCGCTCCGACGGCAGCGATCCGGAGCTGCTCGAGCTGGAAGCAGATGTTTTATGGAGCGCCGTCGATCGCGAGAACGGAGCTAATGGGCACGGCGGCACGCGCTTTGAGATTTGCGATATCCCGTTGCCTGCGGCAACCGGCCTCATACCGATCCCCGAGGGAAAAACCGTCTCTGTCTCCAATCCCCACGAAGGCGTCGGCGGTTCACCCGCCGCGCGCGCGGCGACCGTCACAGCCACGGGCTCCGGGGAAACGTCGGCGGCCGCCAAGGATGTAACCAGTCGCCTAACGAGCATTGACGAAATCATGCGCCGGCATGTGATACGAGCCGTGCCGCAGGCCCTGATCAATCACGAAAAAGCCAAAGGAAGCTATCGACCGGAGCGAATGGTAGTAGTCGGGGATGACGCGCTCGCCCAAGCCGTCACGGACTCTCTCACATCGCGCGGCACGAGAATCCTAAAGCTGGCCGACCTGAGCAATCCTTCGTCCGCCGCTCAGGAATTAAAGCATTGGCTGCAAAGCGAAGGTCCCGCTGATATCTGCCTTACCATTGGCTATCGTAGCGAGCGCCGCATTCCTTTAACCCAAGCGACAGCCGCGGACTGGCACGCCTTCCGTCAGAGCTTGGTTGACCTACCCTATCGCGTTCTTCAAATCTGGACGCAGCACATGCAAAAGGCGGGCGCGCTGAAGAGCGCCACGCTGTCGGCCATTACAAGTCTGGGCGGAGTGTATGGTTTTGAAAATGCCGCCGGCCTGCGCAGTGAGGGTGGGCCCCTGATCGGTTTACTAAAAGCCATACGACGGGAGTTCGATCCTTTGCGGGTAAAAGCGCTCGATGTCGGCCCGCTCGATACGGTTCCTGTCATCATAGATCACTTTCTATCGGAGCTGGATTCCGGCGATCGGCGCCTTGAGGTTGGATGGCTGCAAGGCCAACGCCACGTTCTCAAAATGTTGCCTTGGAAAGCGCGCCCGAGTGCGGAGGCTCGTCCGGACCAAGTGAAAAATTGGCTGGTAACCGGCGGAGGCCGCGGAGTAACCGCGGTCATTGCCCAAGCGTTGGCGCGCGAATTCCACGCCGGTATCCATCTCGTCGGCGCAACCTCGCTGCCCAGCAACGCCGAAGCACTGGCCGCCAAGTCGCCCGAAGAGCTGGCCGACCTAAAGATGGATTTACTGCGGACACTCAAGGCCGAACGCGCACATGTAACGCCCGTGGAGTGGGAGACTGCTTGGAAATCCACAGCCAAAGCGGCGGAAATCGCCCGCAACCTGGCGCAGATGCGCGCGGCCGGCGCCAAGGTTTGGTATCACGCCTGCGATGTTTCTGAGCCGGCGGCGCTGGCCGCCTTGCTTGACCAAATACGAACCATTTCCGGACCGATTGGCGGAGTTGTTCATGGCGCTGGGACTGAACAAGCCAAGCCGTATGATCGTAAGGCGGCCGCTATGGTCGCCGCCACATTGTCGCCTAAGCTCGACGGAGCCTGGCACTTGCTGAGATTATTGGAACCGGACAGGCCGAGTTATTTTGTCGCGTTCGCTTCGGTCTCCGGACGCTTTGGCGGCCATGGTCAAACGGATTACTCCATGGCCAACGAGGGCATGGTTAAGCTGATCGCCGAATACCGCACAACGCATCCCGATTGTCACGCCGTGGCGATCTCGTGGGCCGCCTGGGGTGAAATTGGAATGGCCACGCGACCCGAATCCATGACTTTCCTGGAAGCCAGCGGCCAGCGCTTTATGTCACCCGCGGAAGGCATACAACACTTCCTGCGCGAGCTGCGATCAGACAACCGCGAAGCGGAAGTAACCGTAGTGGAGCGTGTGGACGCTCTTGACATGGATAAGATTTTGCCCAAGCTTGAAGCCTGGCCGGGATATGATCGACTAGCGGCGGCCGCCGGCGCAACCGCGCTGCTGGCCGATGCTGAACCGCTGGGCGCCGAGTCTGTACGGGCTGAAATTGTCTTGGACCCCGATCGCGATGCCTTTTTGACGGAGCACCGTTTAGGACCTACACCGATCCTTCCCGCCGTGATAGGCTGCGAGATTATGGCGGAGACCGCGGCCTTGTTGCCGGCGTCATCGTCTCTAATCGGGCTTAAAGATTTAACGATTCACACTCCGCTCAAATTTTCGGCGGGCCGTCGCGTACGTGCGTATGGCCTGGCCACACGGGCGGGCGCCGATTTGCGCATACGGTTGACGGCCGGCTTCTATAATCGAGAAGGGTTATTGATCGAGCCGGAGCGCACGCTGTTCACCGGCGCGGCGCTTTATGCGGATTGCCCGGAGAGCGTTTTTTCGGTCAGACCGGTCGAGGCCCAAGTGAAACCTCTGGATTTCCATTACCCCGCGGCGTTCGACACGGATGTGAAATCGCGTATGATCTTTCATGGACCGCCGCTGCGCGGCTTACGGCGTGTGTTTATCAATCCCGGCGACGATCATCTGGCCGAAATTGAAGCTCCCGCAACGGAAGGCTTGCGGGCCGGCACGACGCCGGCGCAATGGCAATTCGCCGCGGCTGCGCTGGATACTTGTTTACAAGCCTGCGGCGTCATTGGCCGTGTGAAGCTGGCTGCGATGGCGTTACCGGGCGGCTTCGGCGTCTTGCGCTTTGGTCGGCAACCGGCCGAGGGTGAAGCGCTGCAGCTCTTCGTTCATTTTAGAGATTTTGCGGAAGGTCGCCTGCATTTTGATTTTGAATTGGTCGGGGCTGATGGCCGGCCTATCGTCTGCGCGCGCGATTATCGCGCACACACTTTTGCAGTAGTTAATCCCAAAGCAAGCCGGCAACAAAGCGTATGAGGAGTCGCTCGCGCCACTTTGGGGGCACCCTGGAGTTTGGACATTGCATGTAGTCCCGCAGGGTGAAAGCGGCTTCCAGCCGCTTTCTGGAGTTCGGACATTTTATGTGGTCCCGAAGGGCGAGAGAGTCAGGTTGTCTTCGAAACCGTTAGAGCCCCGCTCTGCGGGGCGAAAGCATAAAGCCTGGGGTGGAGCGCAGCGGAACCCCAGGGTGCGAGAACATGAAAGCATCACCAGCCCCGACAAGGTCGGGGCGACAGCGCCACAACAGAGGAACGTTTACATGCTGTCGCCCCGCAGGGCGGGGCTAGTCGCTTCGAGTCTCCAAAATGTCTAAACTCCAGCGCGCCCCTTTGGGTACCACAACGAATCAAACAGAACCGCCTGCGGTAGCGGGCGGGTGGTCGGGGCCGGGTCGCACCCGGTCGCTACCGCTCCCGGTTCTGTTTCGGTGGCGCCATTTTCAATCTAGCCCACGGCCATCCAGAAGAATCGAGTGAGCGGAGTATTATAAGGTGAACATGCCCTTTGCGTTGCCATATGAGCTTGCGACTGGCTATCCGATCCACGCGACGTACGTATCGGAATTAGCGCCCGACACGCCCAACTTACCTATTACCTTCCACCGAGTTGACATACGGGCGCTCAACGATCGGGTCGGGAGCAACATGGTTGATGGCGCCTGGAAACTCAAGTGGCTATCAAAGAAAGAACGCGAGATTTGCGGCAATTTGTCAGCGCCCAAGCGCCGCCAGGACTGGCTGGCCGGGCGCTATGCCGCCAAGTGGGCCGTGCTGGATGCGCTGGCGGCTAGAGAAATAGATTGGGACCGTGTTGAAATTCTTGCCGCACAAGGTGGGCCCGATCATGGCCGTCCATTGGCGCGCATCGATGGCCAATGGGCGCCCGTGGATGTATCGATCAGCCATAGCAACCCAATAGCCGTGGCCTGCGCGGTGAGTCATCCACGATTACGCATTGGCATTGATGTCGAGCAGATTTATGAACGGGAAGCCAGTTTTGAAGCGGTGGCCCTGACGGCCGAAGAGCGTCGCCGAATGGCGTCTTTAGGGGCGCATCTCCGCTCGAGAGAAGCGACCAAGCAATGGGCCTTGAAAGAAGCTTGGCTCAAAGCTACCGGTCAAGGGTTACGAGCGCCGCTCACCACATTAGATATTTTTCGCAGGCTGGAAAATCCAACCAGCTTCGCTATGGCGGCCGGCGGGCGGGCCGCGACGCTGGCCGGTTGGGGATGGACCATGCAGAACGACATGGTGTATGCTTGGGTGGCCTTGCAAACAGTTTAGGTCGGGCCCTCTGGGATTTCCTGTGGGGGCTATCCTTATGATGTTAGAATTTGGCTTCGGGGAATACGGATTAGGAAAAGCTCATGATTAATTTGAAGGGGAAAACCGCCTTGATCACCGGCGCTTCGCGCGGTATCGGACGCGCCTGCGCGCTCCGGTTGGCGGAGGCAGGTTGCGACATAGCGTTTACCTATCTTAATTCGCCGCGCAATGCGCGGGAGGTGGCTGACGAGGTCGCCCATTTCGGTCGGCAAGCTTTGGCGATTAAGGCCGATGTTAGTCAGCCGAGCGACATCGAAACCACGGTGCGTATCACCGGAGAAGAATTCGGCCGGCTGGACGTGCTGATTTCCAACGCTGCCGGCGGCGGATTCCGGCCGGTTCTCGATACCACCTTACCCAATTTTGATTACGCCATGCACATCAACGTGCGTGCCCTGATTTTGCTGGCTCAGTACGCCGCGCCCTGGCTGGAGAAAGCCACGGACCGCGGGAAAATTATTACGATGAGCAGCATGGGCGGCTCGCGCGCCATCCCTTTGTATGGTTTGATCGGCGCCGCCAAGGGGGCCATTGAAAGCCTCACGCGTCATTTGGCGTTGGAGCTCGGCCCGCGTGGCATCAATGTCAACTGCATTTGCGCCGGCATGGTCGATACCGGCGCCCTCAGTCACCTTCCAAATAAAGAAGACATACTGCGCATGCGCCGGCAGAAATCGCTGGTCGGCGACATTGACCTCAAGCCCGAACACGTCGCCGATGTGGCGCTCTTCCTCGCCAGTCCACTAGCCAACCTAGTACAAGGGGCCACGCTGGTCATCGACGGCGGCACGTCGTTGCACGTATAGGGACATCTTCCTTTCAACGGGCCGTTTTCCCATTTTTGAAATCGTGGGTGGCTGGCCTAACGGTGTCGGCGATCACGCAAATTGGAGAGGCATTTCCAGCGGCGGTTTTATCTTTACTAAGTACGGGCGAAAAATCTTTCGCCCCTACGCTTCCAACCCGTCTGTGGTAAAATCCCTCTTTTACCGTGCAAGAGTATCCATTATCAAATCAGGAGTGGTTATGAGCGACACAATCAAACAATACCAAGATTACATGATCACCAGCATGGTTAAGCAAGTGGAGCCGGTGGTCGTGGAACGTGGGGAGGGGGCTCGCCTCTTCGATGTGGAAGGGAGAGAGTATATCGACTGCTTTTCCGGCATATCCGTGGTTAATACGGGCCACGGCAATCAAGCCGTCGCAGCAGCGGCCAAGGCGCAGATCGACAAGATGGTGCACTGCGCCTCTTACGTCTATCATAGTCCGCCCACGGCCGCGCTGGCTGAGCAGTTGGCGGCTATTATGCCGGGAGGCGGCCGCTTGCGTAAGACTTTCTTCGCTAACAGCGGCGCCGAGTCTGTTGAAGGCGCTCTGCGCATGGCCAAGGCCTACACCGGTAAAACGGAAATTATCGCCTTGCAGGCCTCCTTTCATGGCCGCACATGGGGCGGGTTGAGCATCACCGGCAATAGCAAGCGCAAACGCGCCGGTGGTCCTTATGCCTCAGGCATCGCGTTTGCTCCGGCGCCTTACACCTATCGCAGCTTGTTTGGCGCCGATACGGAAACCTGTGCGGCCCGCTCCGCACAGGCTCTGGAAGAAGTAATTAATTTCTCAACTTCCGGAGACGTCGCGGCGTTCATCGCCGAGCCCATCATGGGCGAGGGCGGAATCATTGTTCCGCCGTCCAGTTACTTCACGCGCGTCAAAGAGATCCTTGATCGACATAAGATTCTCTTTATATGCGACGAAGTTCAAACCGGCTTCTGTCGCACCGGCAAGATGTTCGCCATCGAACACTATGGCGTTGAGCCCGATATACTGGTCACTGCTAAGGGAATTGCCAATGGCTTCCCTCTCGGCGGTTTTACCACGCGGCCAGAGATTGCCGAAGCCTTCCGACCGGGAGACCACTTGAGCACTTTTGGCGGCAATCCCGTCTCCTGCGCCGCCGCACTGGCTAATATCGCTTACTTACAGGGACAGGAACTGGCGCGGCAAGCCACCGAGAAAGGCGAGTACCTTATGGGTAAGCTCACCGATTTCAAATCCGGCCATTCGCTAATTGGAGAAGTGCGCGGCAAAGGCTTGATGGTGGGTGTTGAGTTGATTAAAGACGTCGCGCGCGACCCGGCGTCCGCCGCCGCCGACCGTATACGGGAGTTCTGTCGGAAGCATGGTTTACTCATCGGCGTGGGCGGGATCTATGGCAATGTGGTTCGCTGGCAACCGCCGCTCGTCATTACGCGCCCGCAACTCGATGCCGCGTTGGCCATATTCGAATCAGCGCTGTCGCAAAGATGAAGGAGACGAAGGAAGGACAGGGATACAGCCCTGGGAGCGCCGGAGCTCCCAGGGTATAAGTACATCATAGCGAATTTACACTCATCGTTTGTTCTTCACATGTTGCCGCATTCCTCAATCACTTCAATAGTCTCGATAAGCAAGCAACCACCGCGGACGCCGATAGATTCTTCCTGCTTCATGTCATCGGCGATTTCGCATGGGCACATCGGTGGCGGCGGGCAGCGCATGGCTCGTCCTTGAACGCGCACAAGGAGATCCACATAGTCGTCCAAGCCCAGATCAGCGCCGCCAAGAATGCCCATGGGCATGCGGCAAGCGCCATCCAGTGAAAAACTGTAACCGGGTCCACAGCAAAACGATCCGGTATATTTCAATAAGTTCCCTTCAAAGGAAGCCAGGCCCTCGGCGCGCGCATCCGTGGCGTTCAGGCTCTCAACATACGGAGAGAGCGGGGCGCCGGCGCCAATGAAGCATGAAATCCCGGTAAATAACATCAACCAAAATGCGGTCCTCATGATTCTTTTCTCATGACTGTACACAAATACCTCCTTCCTGATAGGGCGGCCGTGGCGGCGAGCCCGTGGAAAAAAGCACGGACGGACGCCGTTCCCTCCGCATAGCGAAGAACAAGGAACCAAGCCACGCCGCTCCTGATAGGTTTTAAAATTTGGGGATTGACCATGATTAGTCTCCGTTTTGTCTTTAAGATGCCCGTCGGAAAAATGGAGACCACTTAATCGTTAGTAGGCTAGCAGTCCAACCGGGCAAAGGTCAAGAGGTCGAAACAGGAATTCCTAGTATGACCACGTGCACTGCTGCGAACGAGACTCGATGAGGCCAAGACCGTTCCCCATACTTTCCGGCAAGCGCTCCACGCCACTCGCGATGCGTTTACTCCCCGTTACGCACATCACCACGCTCGGGCCGAGGTGGCGGGTTGGTTTAAAGAAGCCGCTCTTGACCATATTGAAGCGCTCACCAATGAAAGGCTGAATCACGTGAAGACCGTTCCAGCGAGTGTTCGCGGCGACTTCACCGGGTGATTGATCGAGAGCGTGTTGAAGGCCACGTCAGCACTGGCCGCCTCGCCATGAATCGGTTCAATCCTTGCGCTGCGGAGGGCTGGCCGATAGAAAGTCAAGCCGTTCTGACCCTACTAAAGAGTACCCCTGCACGTAACCGTCGGACCGTACTCGTATCATACCGCCGCGCAGGCCGTAGGCTTCCGGAACAAGTTCGCGGACCAGACGGGCGATGCGCTCATGCGGACGCAGAATGAACCGCTTAAATCCCACGCTGGACCCATCCGGGCTATATATGGTCAAGACAACTTCGGCGTCCGAATGCCCACTGGAATTCAGCAAGGCGATGCCGGTAAATAACCCCGGCGCTTCGATTACGTGCGCAAAGAAAAGCTGCCGCGCCGGAGGGATGACCAGCGGCAAAGCGGCCAAAATCTTTTGACGATCATTGCCAATCACCAGCGCCCCGGCCATTGAGAAATTCAACGGGTAAAAGCCACGAAAGGTGCGAACTTCAAACTCCAATTGTCCAACGATGAGGCGGTCACCCGTCCATCGAAAGAGTTCATCCATACGAGCCACATATTGCCCATGAGCGGCCACGCGGATTGTGGCCGGGTTTTCCCCCATTTCCGGTAGGCGTAACAAATGGCCGGTATCGTCGAGCGCCTTCACCGCTATATCAAGTGGGACATCGGCCCGGTTTATAAGCGTGATTTCGGAGTAAAATCCGTCACCCTGCACAAAGTGCGAAACGTAAAGCTCCGATCCATAGTACATGTCGGTGCTTTGCCCGATTAATCCGCCGAGCGCGGCGCCTTGTCCGAAAGTCTCTGAGCTAACCACGCCTTGATCGGCGCGCCCGTATACATATCCGCCCCCCGCCGGCAAAGCCGGATTGAACAAGTCGCGTGTATCAACCGTGTACGTGCCGCGGGCGGGAATCGCAACCGACGCCATGTCCAGAGTCTCGCCCTGCCGACTGATTAATTCCAGAGTAACCGCGGCAGAGCGGTCGTTGGGATTAAAAAGGCTGAGTGATGTAGATTGCGCGGGATCGGTCGTCACCTTCGGGAGGATAAATTCGCGTCGCGGCTCAAGACTGGCCGGAATCCCACCTTGTATCCCAAGCTCTCGTGTGGTGAAGAAGGAGAGCAAGGCAAAAGCGCCCTCAAATTCCGCCGTCGCCTTAATGGAAAAAGCGCCATCAAAATCCGGCGGTAAATTGAAAAGAGCCGCCGCAAAAACGGCTAATTGACCGTGCTCCGGGATGCTCTTGGTCACAGGATTATTAACGCCGGGCCCGGCTAACGGCGAGCCGGCGGGAGTCAGCGCCAGGAAAGTAACGCGTATGTCGGTGCGCAAGGGATTAGAAAAAGTAATACCCGTATCCACGGCTGATGTAACCTTGGCGGCCGGAATGAAAAGCTGTTCGTAAGGAATTCCGGTATTCTCCAAGGGCGGCGTGAGCAGCGGACGGTAGCGTGGAATGGGCGCCTCGGTCGCTAAAGCATCCGCTGAAGCTCCCACCGGCGCCAGACTGGCCTGAATGGCCGTCGCCCCATTCTCCAGACGGCCAATGCCGCGGACTTGAATTTTCAGAGTAAAGGATTCAATAATGGCGTCGCTGCCCGCCGGATCGGCGGTGAAGCGGTAAAAAACTGAGTTCTCACCCTCACCGGCGGTCAGGGCTACTTCCGATCCAGTGAGGGTCTGCAGCGTGGCGTTGCTCTCATTCGCCGTCACCACCGCGGGAAAGGTTAGACGGATGCCTTCAATTAAATTGCGTACCAGAATTTTTATTTGGGTGCTGTTGTTCTGGCCGAACCGACCGATGGCGCTGGTAAAGGCCTGACTAAAGCCTTCCCGCACTGTAAAGGTCAAGACCGGCTTTATCCGATAATCTATGCCGCCGCGGAAAGATAGGTCAGAGGCGGCATCTACCACTAGTCCGGGAAAGGAGCCGTTCACCAAAGAAATTGAACTGGTCGTGAAGGTAAGATGGGTGCTGCCCGATACACTGAAGAATGCTCTGACGGAACGGACGGGTCCATTGGAAAGATCCACGCGTAGGCCGGACACGGTGACGCTGCCCGACGATGCGCCGCCGGGAATGGATAGAAGCAAGTAACCCGGCGAATTCGACACTGCCGTAATTTGAGCCGCCGCGAGATCATCCGTAGCCGTTAATTGAATCCCCGTGGCCGGCGTGTTTGTAATGGTTACCGTAGGCGAGAGGAAAACCTGCACGGTGGCAGGCTCCGTGGTTCCGGAGAGCAAGGTCAGCGTGAAGGCACCCGCTAACTCGGTAATCCCTGATTCAACGGCCAGCGCCGGCGAACTACTCACGGTAAAAACCGAATCGGCGCGTCCGACGGTTGCGAGCATCATGGTAATGAACGCCAATAGATACGGCGTCAAACTCTTGCTTTTCATAATGAGATCCTTTCCCAATGCGTATTGAGCCAATGGTGTGGTCATGAGGCCGCCCTGAATTAATCCCAAAGCACTAACTGCCAGCCTATACAGGATATTTAGAATGGTATGCCAAATCTGAAGGTTCGTCAAGCAGATAAGCGTTGACCTGAGATTCGATCATACGCCAATCAGACGGTAGCGGAGCCGGCCCCGCACGGGGGCTCTGGAGTTTGGACATTGGCCACAGCCCGGCGCGATCCTTTCATCCTCACACTTCGAGCGGGCGCCCCGCCATAGCCCGAAGCGGGTTCGCGTAGCTCTGAAGGAGCGGCCTATAATAGCCAGGGGCAAGCGAAGCGCCGCCCCTGGTATGTACGATTATAAAAGTTATAAGCCCTGAAAGGGCGGGATACCCTTTTGCTCGATGAATACGTATTGAAGAAAACGACGGCGGCCTAGGAATTGATCTCCATTAGTGCGCCCTTACAGGGCTGGCGTGCTGGGGACGCTTGCTTCCAGGGGCT
>JACOSC010000106.1 GCA_016179055.1 Acidobacteriota bacterium | reverse complement strand
ATTAGCCCCTTACCGAACAACTAAGACCAACATGTTGGTCTTAGTTAAAACAGTTGTAACTGTTCAAGGGAATCCGCTGATGAGCCTTTCGACAAAAGGTGACCCTACGGCATCCGGTCCCCGAAGGGGACACTGTTAATAGCCGGGGGTGGCGTTTCGCCACCCCCGGACCGTAACCCCCGCGCGGGCCGACCCTGAAAGGGTCGCGGTCGTCCGCCCACACCGGACCTGACGTGGACCCTTACAGGGTCCGGCCGGGGGTGATGGCCTTCCGTGGGTGGCGCGGGGCGCCACCCACGGCTATTAACAAGGTCCCCTTCAGGGACCAGTCGGCGACCGCCCTGAACATTTACAGTCAATTTAGATGGCAATCGCCGGAGTTTCAAAGTGAGAACGGAGCTCTCCCTTTTTCCTGGACAGGAATTATGATGCTAGCTGTTCTCCGTGAGGAGAACCTCTTTCTTCCAGCGTAGTCTGGAAAAAAGCGTAGTGTCTGACAAGATGAAATCGTTCTGAAATGGGTAAAATATCTTTTGGAGGTAGCTTCCACGCTTTATTCATGCGGATATTTGACGATTTTCCAGCGCCATCAACTTTTTGAACTTTACCTGATCGGTTCCGGCTCGTCCGGGTTAGGAGTTACTAGATCGAGTGGCCTAAAAAATGGCACCTAGCTATGATTAGGCTTATTAAAAAAGGAGCGGCCACTACCGTTGGGGGATTAGCTCTCTCGGTGTGTTGCCGGGATGTGGTAGAGATGGTCGGGATCCGCGCCCCAGCAGGGGCGTCGGAGATTAGCCTGGGGCCAGCGTAGCGCAGCCCCAGGAGAAAATCCTTTCCAAAGAACCTGCGCCCCGGCAGGGGCGCTGAGAGGATAGCATGCCATCTACGCATTTGAGCCTTCATTACCATGTAATCTTCAGCACCAAGGCACGCTACCCCTTCATTGCTACCTCCTGGTGTGACCGCCTGCACGCTTATCTCGGGGGCATTGTTCGCGAATCGGGAGGTGCGCCCTATGAGATTAGCGGAATGGCTGATCATGTGCATTTACTGGTTGGGTTGAAGGCTACACATCGTCTGGCCGACGTATTGCGCGAGGTCAAGGCGGCCTCGTCGGAGTGGGTTCATAACGAGATCAGCCTATCTAAGTTCGCTTGGCAGACCGGCTATGCAGCCTTTACGGTAGGCCCGTCACAAGTGGGCGCCGTTCGAGAATAGTGGAATTTGTGTTTTTACTGGCAAAATATTTTCTGGAGCTGCCGTTCCGCCCTCTATTGATGCGGGTATTTCACGATTTTGAAGCGCCTCCAACTTTTGAGATTTTCGCTTCTTTGGTTCCGGCTCGTTCGGGTTGGGAGGAGTATGTGGAGTTTCTGAACAAGAGCGGAATCGAATACGATGGGCAGTACATTTGGTAGTGCACGAGGACTCCAGCGCCCCTGCGGGGGCGCGTGGGATCCGAGGGACTTGTATCCTGGGGCGGCGCTACGCTGGCCCCAGGCTAATCTCCGATGCCCCTGCCGGGGCTATGGCTAACTGTTTCTGCGCAGATTCAATGCTCTAGAACCTATCTGAAGGTTGGGTTATGGGATTAGCGGCGTGAGCCTGTTCAGCGCGCGCATCGTCTCAGCCGTGCATCGGCCTTTTGTGTGTTACCGGTTTTGTTCCGGTTCGTAGGATTAGGGTTGTGTACGAAATTTCTTAAATATACGGAGAATGTCTCATGAAAATGATTGTTCGGTTACTTGGCGTAATTATGTTAATCGTGGCACAGATCGGCGGTGTCGTGGCTTCCAATGAGAAAGCCGCGGCTCCGGCGGAAAAGTTTGTGCCCCTGTTCAACGGCAAGGACCTGCAGGGTTGGAAAATGACGGGCCCCGGAAAGTTTACGGTAGCCGATGGCTTGCTCCATACTAATGGCGGCATGGGGCTGCTCTGGTATGAAAAAAAGGCCTTTGGCGATTTCGTGCTGCAAGTGGAATGGAAAGTTTTGCGGCCGGAAGATAATTCCGGAATTTTTTTGCGCTTCCCCGAGCCGCCTAATGATCCGTGGTACGCGGTCAATAATGGTTACGAGGTCCAGATTCAGGACATGGCGGAACCCAAGCACCGGACCGGCGCCATATACAGTTTCCAAGCCTCTACTAAGGTGACTTCAAAGTCTCCGGGCGAATGGAACCTTTTTGAAATTACCGTGGTCGGCCAAAAATACACGGTTGTGTTAAATGGCGAAAAGGTCTGCGAATTTACCGGCAGTCGGAGTTTGAAGGGATACCTCGGCTTGCAGAATCATGACGACGCGTCGCGCGTATCCTTCCGCGCCGTGCGAGTGAAAGAGTTGCCGAGCGCGCTCCGCGAGGAAAAATAGGCGGGATGAATCAAGTACGGACGGACTGAAATTTCTAGGAATTCAGAAAGTCGACCGACTGGCTGAGCTCGGTCGCCACGAAATAGCGTTGCCGCATGCGTAACCGCCTTTTTGGCGCGGCGGCGACGCATGGGTTTGCTCTTATGAAACGAATAGCGATCGTTGGGATTATTAGCTTGGGTTGGATTCTTGCCCTCGTCGCTCCCTTGTATAGCACGCCGGCGAATGGAAGCATGGCCGAGCTGCCCGCCGAGAGTGTACGGAATCTGGAATCGGTCATACAGGAAGCCATTGCCCATCGCGAGGTTCCTGGCGCCGTGGTTTGGATAGGTCATCAGGGACGAATCCTCTATCGCCAGGCCTTCGGTCATCGGGCGCTCGCACCGCAAACGGAGCCGATGACCCTGGATACTATTTTTGATCTGGCCTCTCTCACCAAGGTTGTCGCCACTACGTCCGCGGTGATGAAGCTGGCCGAGCAGGGAAGGATTCGGCTCAGCGAGCGCGTGTCGATCTACATCCCTGAATTCAAAGGCAGCGGCAAGGAGCGCATTACCGTCCGCCAATTGCTGACGCATTACTCCGGCCTGCGCGACGATTTGAATATGGAAGAACGCTGGAGCGGGTACGAGGCCACATTGTCCCGTGTCTGGTTGGAAATTCCTCTGGCGCCGCCCGATGATCAGTTCCAATACAGCGATATCGGCTTTGCTGTGCTCGGCGAGCTCGTACAGCGCGTGAGCGGCGAGCGCCTGGATGCCTTTGCCGCGAAAAACATCTTTGCGCCGCTCGGCATGAAAACCACGGCTTTCAATCCACCCGCCGGCTGGCGACCGCGCATTGCCCCAACCGAACGCATTAACGCCCGATGGTTCCGCAAGGAGACCGCGCAGGACTTGTGGCTGCGCGGCGAAGTGCATGATCCCACGGCCTACCGTATGGGAGGCGTGGCTGGGCACGCCGGTCTCTTTTCCACCGCCGAGGATCTGGCCGTATTTGCCGAAACGCTGCTTAATCTGGGCGCGCATCGGAGTGGGCGTGTCTTCAGCCCGCTCGCGGTCTTGACCATGACCTCGCCGCAGAGTCCTCCGGGAAAGCCATCCGTGCGCGGGTACGGGTGGGACATTGCGACCTCCTACTCGACCAATCGAGGAGACTTCTTTCCGCCGGGATCGTACGGCCATACCGGCTACACCGGCACGTCGTTGTGGATCGATCCTACTACGCACACTTATGTCATACTTCTGACCAACCGAGTGCATCCCGACGGCAAGGGCGATGCCGTTCCCCTCCGATCCAAAGTGGCCAATATAATCGCTGCCGCCTTTACGGAGGTCTCGCGGGACGCCTGGCTCGCCGCCGCGCGGTTCCTCGGAGACACCGGCGCGCGGTTGCCGGCCCCGGCCAAGCCGACGACAAGCGTACTCACCGGGATCGACGTCCTTCGCCGGGAAAAATTCGCGCGCTTGCAAGGCCGGCGAATCGGGTTGATTACCAATCACACCGGCCTGGATCGCACGGGGCAGAGTACGATTGACCTCCTCTTCAAAGCCCCGGGCATGAAACTGGTGGCGCTTTTCAGTCCCGAACATGGGCTGCGCGGGTCGGCGGATGCGGCCGTCGCCTCGGGGACCGATACGAAGACTGGATTGCCGATTCACAGTCTCTACGGTAAGGAGAACGCTTCGCGCCGTCCTTCGGCACTGCAGCTTAAAGATATTGACCTGCTTGTCTACGACATTCAAGACGTCGGCGCTCGCTTTTATACCTATACTACCACCATGGGCTACGCGCTCGAGGCTGCC
Organism: Acidobacteriota bacterium; assembly: GCA_016179055.1. Taxonomy (GTDB): domain Bacteria; phylum Acidobacteriota; class UBA6911; order JACOSC01; family JACOSC01; genus JACOSC01. The sequence goes on along the minus strand of JACOSC010000106.1, from coordinate 1,008 downwards.
GCGCAAAACAACATCAAGATTTTAATCCTTGACCGGCCGAATCCGATTGGCGGTGAAAAAGTCGAAGGACCTTTACTCGATATTGACCGGCTCTCTTTTACCGGTTATTTCACTATGCCGGTTCGCCACGGCATGACGATGGGAGAAATGGCGCGCATGTTCAACCAGGAGAATCGTATCGGCGCCGATTTGGAGATAGTGCCGATGATGGGTTGGCAGCGGTCGCTCTGGTATGATATGACCTATCTGCCCTGGACCAACCCTTCACCCAATATACGTAGCCTTGCACAAGCCACACTTTACCCTGGGATTGGGACTCTGGAAACCACCAACGTATCGGTTGGCCGCGGTACCGATGCGCCGTTCGAACAGTTCGGCGCTCCCTATATTGATGGTGTCGAATTGGCGGCCTACTTGAATCGCCGCCACATTCCGGGCGTGCGTTTCATGCCGATCGATTTTACGCCGCAGAGCAGCGTTTTTAAAGATAGGCCCTGTAGTGGTGTACGAATTGACCTGGTGGATCGTCAAGCGCTCGACTCGGTTCGCCTGGGCCTGGAGGTGGCTGGCGCTCTGCACAAGCTCTATCCGAAAAAGTGGGAGATCGAAAAGTATATTAAGCTGACCGGATCCACCGTCGTGCTTAAGGCGCTCGAGCAGGGCGTCGACCCAAAAGTCATACAGGCCAACTGGGAGGAGGAGCTAGCGCGTTTCCGAAAAATGCGGGAGAAATATTTGATGTATCCATGAGGCGCCGGCAAGTGGCTTGTCGCTCAACAAAACGGCACGAGCCCACGGCGTAGCACGCAGCTTCCGGGATGAGGCGCCACCATATGGCGATGGTCGCTCGCGACAAACTATCGAGGTATCCGTTCACGGGTGGTGGATACCCCCGGCGGAAGCCGGGGGAGCTTCAAGATCCAGCCTACATCACGCGCCCCTCACCCCCTGGCCCCATAGGCGTTAACCTAAGCTCGACTTTGTCCATTATTTGAGGAGCAGAATTAT
>JACOSC010000105.1 GCA_016179055.1 Acidobacteriota bacterium | reverse complement strand
TTGTTTTACGCTGATTAGCTGAGAACGCACAGTCATCGCTAAGTTACCCTCCGTGGTGATGATCGTCCGTGCAAACAAGCAGAGCCGGACAAAAATGGATCATTTGTTAGAGAAACCTCCTTGTCGTGCAAAATTCAGGTATTAACTGTACTTTCCTACTTGATATAATTGGTATCATATGATACTATAATTCCGTAGACCAGAAATGCTCGTTCGAGCAACGAAAATGAATTGACGGAGTGGAAAGGTCAAAAATTCCAGTGCCTGAGAGGCCAAGCTATTCTGAGACGAAGAAGAAGCTGGATTTAGCGCGAAAGAAGGTTTCCCAAAACGATTGGGCGCCGGTTGATCCTACTAAACTGCTGAAGGATTTTGAAACGCTGGATTTATGGACGCTTGAAGAAGAGTCAATGACATTACTGATCGCTCTGGCTGAGATCAAACCGGAAAATTATGCTGGAGGCCGCCCGCCTCAGCGGTCCTTTGAAGAGATATGTAGAGGAGCGGAGTTATTCGCGTTCACCTGGAGTTCAACATATTTTGGTTGTCAAATGTACCTCAAGTTCTGTTTCGTGAAGCAGTCTCTCTACATTGTATCTTTTCATGAATCGCGATCACCTGAGAGGAGGTGAAAAGAAATGAATTGCTTAAAGTGCGGCAAGCTTTTGAAACAAAAAAAAGCCAACGTGACCGGGGAGTATGCCGGGGAGCATTATACGATCACAATGGATGCGCTGGCCTGCAAGTCCTGCGGCTATTACACCATACATGCGGCTAAATTGGATGACTATAGATCTCGGCTGGCCGATGCGTACCGGGCGAAGCACGGGCTTTTGACCAGCCAGGAAATTCGCGGGCTCCGACAGCGGCTTAAAATGTCCCAAGATGAGTTTTCGAGATATTTGGGGATTGGTATTGCCAGCGTAAAGCGATGGGAGCTGGGACAGGCCCAGGAAAAATCTATGGACCAACTCATTCGACTGAAATGCACTCCAAAAATTGCGGAAGAAAATCTTCGGGATGCCCTTTTATGTCAGGGGGAGCCCTCGGACGAGTATAGTGGTTACCGGTCCTTCGACTTCTTTAAACTGGCCAACCTTATATTGTTCTTTCTACACGCGGCGGCCGAAGAACACAAAAAAATGGGCCCCTTGCCTATCAACAAACTGCTCTGGTATACGGATGTGGCCTATTTTCGCGCGCATAAGATTTCAATTACCGGCAGTCGCTATGCCCGATTGCCGTATGGCCCGGCACTGGACGATTACACGCTTATTTTCAGAGAACTGGAAAGCCTTGGCTATGTCAAAAGCAAGGGACTGCAATTAGAACCCATGCGCACGGTGGACTATACGCTTTTTACCGAAGATGAGCTAGCCGCAACCCGGAATGTTTGGAAACGATTTAGCAATAAACTGAATAAGATTGTAGATTTGTCTCATACGGAGCCGGCTTGGAAGAATACACCGCATGCCCAGGTTATTTCTTTTAAACAGGTTTGATTAGGACTTCGCGCTTCATCCCGCCGATAATAATCGGGCCGAGCGCGAACGGCGTCCGACCGTCATCGCGCGCAAGGTGAGCTTCGGATCACCATCTGACGCCAACGCCAAGACCAGGGAAATACTGATGAGCCTTATTCACACGCTGATCAAACGCGTGGCGGACCAGGAAGCCCATTTCAAAGCCGTCCTCGACCAAATGGCCCTCGCGATCCCCAGAGCCCTCCGGTCGAGTTGCTCTTCCCCAACGACAGCAGTTGAAAGGCGCCCCGCAATCGTAGTCATGGGAGCGGCCCTCCGTCTGGCTTCGCTAGACCTCCCCATCCGTGTCTGCAACCGCCTACGCGCCTCCCATGAGTGAGGCATTACGCGAGCGCGGGTTTTTTTGTTGCAGGGCGTCCCCGACTATGATAGACTCCTCCCCGTGAGGAATATAGGATTTCCCAGTGCGCCAGGCAAGCCGGCATAATCCAGTTGGTTACAAAGCCAACTTAATCCCGACCTTGTCGGGACCGACCATTAGAACTGAGTTTTGCACTGATGCGGGTAACTGAGCATAGGTAAGCTCCCAGTTTAACTGGGGAGACTTAAAAAGCTTTGAGCGTTTCGGCATAACAGGCTTCGCCGGTTGGCTTGATGAGTCAACAGCGAAGGAGATGTTATGTCAGAATTGTACAAGAGTCTATTCCATTCCAAGTGGAACTGCAAGTACCCTGTGGTGTTCATTCCCAAGCACCACCGTAACGTGTTGTACGGTGAGATCCAGCGTCACCTGGGTCCGATCTTCCACGAGCTGGCCCGCCAGAAGGAGTGCCGCATCCCGGAAGGGCACCTGATGCCGGATCATGTACATATATGTATCGAGATTCCACCGAAATACCCGGTGGCCTCGATCATCGGTTTTCTCAAAGGCAAAAGCGCTATTGCCGTTGTCCGGCAGTTCTGTGGCAAGGTGACAAGGAGCGCAACTTCACAGGCGAATACTTCTGGGCCCGCGGCTATGCGGTCTCGACGGTGTGCTTCGAATTGGAGCAGATCCGCACCTATATCCACGAGCAAGACGGCTCGCCAGGCCCAGAATGTCGCTTCTAAGTTAGCTGCTCAGGCGCGCCGACCGACTTGATTAACCTGGGCGACCGCCTTTGAGACGGCCCCGCTCATCAAGCCAGCGGCTTTGCCGGGGGTATCTGACCTCGATGCGTTACGATGCTCTCCATTGCGGACGGGTTGCGTCAAAGTGGGTTCTCGCAGACGATACACGGTCAGTTAACTAGGGATTCCTTTGGGCCGAACAGCGATCATGTAACAGTGTCTCTGGTTGCATTGGGACGAGTTATCGGAGAAAAGCTTGATGATTTATCGCTTGGCTGTCGCAACTTTGTTGCCGGTCATAGTTTATGTCCTTGTCGGGTTGTCTCGGAAGTCACGAGCTCAGAACATTGATGAATATTTCGTGTATGGAAAAACTGTTTCCACGATGGACTATGCCAACACGTCAGTAGGCTATGCGCTGCAGATGGCTGCGATTTTCCTCTTTGCCTACTGGGGCGCTCGCTTCGGAATAGGCGGTCTTTGGACCCCCCTTTTTTGGATGTTGGGATTTGGGCTCCTCTATAAGCTCTTGCCCAAGTTCATGTCCTATCACACCAAGTCTGGAACAATGCATGAGTTTTTGGCTCAGACTTTCGGGGCTGGCCCCTCTCTTCAATTCATTGCCGCCCTCGCGACCATCTTTGGCCTTTGGGGAACGATGATGGCAGAGATCGATTACACCCTGCAGATATACGCACCATTTCTGACTCGCCCGTTGTTTCAATACATCTTGGGCGCTGCTTTTCTGATCTTCGGCGTGTCCTACATTGTTGCCTACGGATTCAAGGCGGAAGTCAATACAGAACGAGTTCAAGTGCCAGTTGCCTATGCTTGTCTGATTGCGGTCTTGATCTTAACGGTACCCAGTGTTTGGCTAAATGGGAACCCAAAATCATATACGGTGACTGTGACCTTGCTAGCGACCACGTTGGTCCTCATGATCGTTGCCAAGGTACGTATCAACATGCCGAAGCCATTTACCGACCGTCAAGTCTTCATTCCTATTCTTGGCCTGATCGGCCTGTTCTTTGTGCACGAATGGCTCTCGAAGCACTTCCTTGCCATGCAGGGGCACAACGCAACCATCCTGAACGCGCCTCTACGTGAGCAATTCCGAGCGCAAGGCTTACTGACCTTGGTTTCGCTTTTCCTTGCGAATGCTCTTTGGATGCCAGTTGATTTGTCCACTTGGCAAAGAATCGCATCGGTTCACAAAGGCAATAACGATGATGACTTGCTGAATCGCCTTCGTCGAGGAACATGGCGAGTCATGCTGGAATCACCGGCGAGCTGGTGCCTTGGCGTGGTTCTCGGTCTCATCATCCAAGGTGGGGGTTTCTTGAAGCCAGGTCAAGATGCCTCAGAAGGCCTGACAGCCTTCGCCAGTGTGCTTGCGTCACAGGGCGTTTCTACACCTGCCGCTTGGTTGAGCTCGTGGCTGTATCCTATTTTCGTTGCCGCGTGTGTGGCAATTATGCTTTCTACTGTTGACAGCATAATTTCGGCAATCGCATTCACCGCGTGCAAGGATCTGCCACCGTATCGAACAATGACTAGTATTCGCTCCGCACGGGTGTGGACTGTGGTGATCATGCTCGTTGGGCTCGTCGTATACCCAATATTGCGTCAGACTCTCGGTGCCAATCTTCAAACAATTTTGTACACGGCATATTCATGTCAGCTATCCCTGGTCGTTGTTACGATTCTTGCTCTTTACCAGCGGCGACTCGATAAACGTGCCGCAATTCTCAGTGTTGTCTTGGGGCTGGTCGCTACGGGTTTGTCAGGCTATTTTGCAACTAAAAGCTCAAACCCTGACATTGGCGTCCTGCCGCCGATATTCGCAATAGTTGGGGCGGCGGCAGGGTACTTAATCGGAATTCGCCCCACGATCCCCGTTGTCGCGAGGTCCAGTACAACCTAGAATATGTATTAGGAGGAAGGAGCAATGCCACCATCCGGGTTTAATGAAAAGGCCATCCGAGGTCTGTTGCAGTTCGTTGAAGGCTGCTACGAAGACCTCCTTGTAAAGCTCCAGACACAACCTGGCAAGAGCGTTGAGCAAGCGATTAAGGAAGAACTTGCTGACATCCGACGAGCGCTAGAGTCATTTTCAATCAAGGCTTAACGATGTGAAGAGATTCAACGACGTCATACGAATACTTTCGAGCATTCTTCTCGGCTTGGTCGTCCGAGAATGGGACGGCCTATGCAAGAACGTAGACTCCATCCTCTGTCACAGCAACCTGCTCTTTCAGACAGTTGACCTCACTTTCATTACTTGCTGCATCCTGGTAATCACATTCCTTCGAAACATCCATGGTTCTACACAATACGACAAATTCACGGAAAATGGGGCCAAGTATCAGCCTTTGTTCGAAGACTGCGCCTTTGGGCGATTTGTAGCGCTTGGTTTTGGCGTCTTCGCCCTTTTCTTTGGGCCCTACTTTACGGCGCACATGCTCGCATTTCATTCTCAGCCCGTGGAACCAACAGCTCGTGCCTTGGCCTTTTATCTCTTTCTTCCATTTGGCATCTACCTGGTTTGGGATTTGCTACTTTGGCTTTTCGAAAGGGATCAATCTCAAGGCGATGCGTCGATGATGCCTGAAGTCGTAAACTCGTGGGTTCGAATTGACGGTGGTGCGCTGCTTATGGGACTTGCTACGCTCTTCGTCTATCTTTGGCTTAGCGTGCACAACCGCCCGTTCTTAGCCGGCTACGTCATTGTCAGCTTCGATCTGATCGCAGTCTTCATCCTCTTTTCCGATTACATCCGAAATCATCGGTTCTACTTTACATCGAGTCCTTGACAATTCGACAGAGTCCAATACGACACGTGGCGAAGCACTTGCTTGCTACACACGCGCGCAGCAGGCAGTCATGTAGCAAATTCGTCCGTCCAGCGCTACCGTGTAGTAAGCTTCCCTCCTTGTGTAGGTACCCTGTCCCCCGGCTTTCCTCGGCACGTCCGACCGCAACCGCTGGGCCCATCCGGCGCGGCGAATCTTTTCAAAGCACCACGGCAGTAGGGCCCGCAGGGTTCGGTCGGCGCCTCATCGAGGATCGTCCCTATTGGTCGCCGGCTTAAGGGTTCTTCGTAAAATGGGCCTGATCCTCCTGGATGCCTTTGCGCGTGTTGACCACGCGCGCCAATATGAACAACAGATCGGAGAGTCGGTTCAAGTAGACCAACGCGGTTTCATTGATCTTCTCCTGCTCGAAGAGGCGAACCAAATGGCGCTCGGCCCGCCGAGCTATAGCACGCGATAGGTGCAGGCCGGCCGCCGCATCGCAGCCGCATGGCAAGATAAATTCCTTCAGCGGCGCCAGGGTTTGGTTGTACTCTTCGATAATCTCATCCAGCCGGTGAACATGGACGGCTTCGATGCGCGGGACCGCCTTATCCATGGGAGCCGCGAGATCAGCGCCTAGTATGAAAAGCGTATTCTGGATTTTACGTAGTATCTCGTCAATCTGACTATCATGTAACATAGACCGCGTGAGACCCAATATGGAGTTAAGCTCATCAACATCGCCGTAAGCCTCCACACGGACTGAAGACTTGCTGACCACCTGTCCGCCCACCAGAGACGTTGTCCCCTTGTCCCCTTTTTTTGTAACTACTTTCGAAATACGCATGTCGATCTCCCTTTCTCCGCACGACCCACGTTGGTCGTCTGTCTGTGAAGTCTTCCAGCGCCATGAGTCACCGACCCGCCGACCGGTGACGAGTCAATGAATCATGAAGTGCAAGTATACCAAATTCTCCAACGCACACACCGGACCCTGGAGATGAAAAACTATGTTCTTTCTCAATCATAGTCTTGTGCCTCTTTGCGGCAAGAAGAAATGGGCCGCAAAAAAGCGCACAAGGCGTGAGAGAGAAAGATGGCGCTGCACCGGACGGCGCGGCAGGCCAGGAAGCTTGGTCTATAGGCAGGTAAGCCTGACTTTATGCGGTTACGCGGCAAACTCATTTATCTACCCAGGCCAGAGCGTTAGCCTGTCAAAAGGGTCCTCTTCCGCCTTTCGCACAGTAGGAGGCCCTGACGTCTGCTTTACACAACTCCTCGATCCGCTAAATATTCTCCGCACCTGACAGGGCGCATTTCTTATGATCGAATTTATGAGCTTGCATAAGGCTGAGCGTCGTGGCATTTTGGTAGTCCAGGGTGATCTCCATTTATTCCACGGAAGCGCCCGTACACGATAGCATTGATGCCCTGGAGGCTTATGCTTTGTCGGAACCGTAGAAGCACTATCGGAGAAGATTAGCGCTCGTGTCGGCATGAAAGCCGCGCCACGAAGGTGCCGGCTTGCTCTACCGGAGCGCACATCGCTACTCAAGTCTCCCCAGTCAAAACTGGGGGCTTGCCAATGTTCATGCTTAAGCCGCCCGTGCGGTTGCTTAACTCTGGGAGGATATAACCTTGAAACGTCGGCAGCACGCCTTAAGATTTTGTTTGTTTTCTATTTTGCTCATGTTGATAATCCCAACGGGGCCCTTAGCCGGCGCACCAAAAGCGAAGAAGGCGAAAAAAGGGGAACCGGTGAGTGAGCCCAAGAAAGCGGAGGATCCAATGGTTTCGGCGACCTTTGCCGGATTAAAGTTCCGCAGCCTCGGCCCGGCGTTTACCTCGGGACGCGTCTCCGCCCTGGCCATAGATCCAACCGATCGCAGCCGCTACTTTGTGGGCGCCGCTTCCGGCGGCGTATGGAAAACTACTAACGCCGGCGCCACATGGACGCCGGTTTTTGACAAAGAGGAATCCTATTCCATTGGCGCCGTGGTCCTTGATCCGAACAACCCCTCCGTGGTTTGGGTGGGAACCGGTGAAAATAACAGTCAGCGTAGCGTGTCCTACGGCAATGGCGTATACCGCTCCGATGATGCGGGAAAGAGTTGGAAAAACATGGGGCTGAAAGCCTCGGAGCACATCGGACGAATGGTTATTGACCCGCGCCGGAGTAACACGGTTTATGTAGCGGCGCAAGGCCCACTCTGGGGGCCCGGCGGCGATCGCGGCCTCTTTAAAACCACCGATGGCGGCAAGGATTGGAAAAAAGTCTTATCGATCAGCGAGAACACCGGAGTGACCGATGTTGTCATGGACCCGCACAACCCGGACATACTGTATGCCGCCGCCTACCAACGCCGCCGCCACGTGTGGACGCTCATCAATGGCGGCCCGGAAAGCGCCATGTACAAATCGACCGACGCCGGCGCCAATTGGACCAAGCTGGAGAGCGGATTGCCCACGGTCGATATGGGGCGCATCGGGCTGGCCATTTCGCCGGCCAATCCAAATGTCCTCTATGCCACTATTGAGGCCACCGACAAAAAGGGCGGGATCTTCCGCTCGACCGATCGCGGCGCCACCTGGGACAAAAGGAATGATTTTGACAGCGGCGCCATGTACTATAGCCAAGTGGTCGCCGATCCCAAGAACGTGGATCGCGTTTATGTCCTCAATGTCTTTAACATGGTGTCCGACGACGGCGGAAAAACGCTGCATCGCCTGGGAGAGAAATCAAAACACGTCGATAACCATGCCTTGTGGATTGATCCCAACAACACCAACTACTATTTGGCCGGCTGCGACGGCGGCGTCTATGAAAGCTTCGATCGCGGGGTCACATGGGCTTACAAAAGCAATCTCCCGATCGGCCAATTCTATCATGTTACGGTGGACAATGCCGCGCCGTTCTATAACGTGTACGGCGGTTTGCAGGACAATTTTAGCCTGGGCGGCCCGTCCCGCACCCGCAGCGTCTCCGGCATTACCAACGCCGACTGGTTTGTCACGTTGGGCGGCGATGGCTTCCGCTCGCAAGCGGACCCGGAGGATCCCGACATTGTCTACTCGGCTCTGCAATACGGTGTGTTCTCTCGATTCGACAAGCGCACCGGCGAGCGCATGGGCATACAGCCGCGCGCCGGCCAAGACGAAGAACCCTTACGTTATAATTGGGACACGCCTTTTCTCATTAGTCCACATTCCCATACGCGTCTTTATTATGCCGCCAACAAGCTGTTTCGCAGCGACCAGCGCGGCGATCGCTGGACCGTCATCAGCGGCGAGCTCTCGCGGGCGCTGGATCGCGACCAGTTGCCGGTCATGGGAAAACGATGGGGACCGGACGCGGTCGCCAAGCATGCTTCAACCTCTTTCTATGGCAATGCCACGGCCGTAGATGAATCCCCCCGCCAAGAAGGCCTGCTCTACGTAGGTACCGATGACGGGTTAATTCAAGTGACCGAAGATGGCGGGAAGAACTGGCGAAAGATTGAAAAATTTCCCGGCGTTCCCGACCTCACCTACGTTAGTCGCCTACTCGCCTCGCAGCATGAGACCAACACCGTATATGCCGCTTTCGATAATCATAAGAACGCCGATTTTGCGCCGTACCTGCTGAAAAGCACGGATGCCGGAAGGTCGTGGACCCCCCTCAAAGCTAATCTGCCCGCCAACGGCCCAGTATTGGCGCTCGCCGAAGATCATATCAGTCCCAACCTGCTTTTTGTCGGAACGGAGTTTGGCGTTTTCTTCTCGATCGATGGCGGCCGGAAATGGGTCCAGTTGAAAGGTGGATTGCCGACCATCGCCGTAAGAGACCTAGCCATACAGAAACGGGAGGACGACCTGGTCCTCGGCACGTTCGGCCGCGGCATTTACATTCTGGACAACTACGCGCCGCTGCGCGCTCTAACCGCTGAGGCGTTGAAGCCGGACGCCGCACTCTTTGCCGTGAAGGATGCCCTCATGTATGTTCCGACGGCGCCGCTGGGCGGCCGCGGCAAGGCCTTCCAGGGCGAATCATTCTTCGCGGCCGAAAACCCGCCGTTCGGTGCGACCTTTACCTATTATCTGAAGGACTCGCTTAAGACCCAAAAAGAGAAACGAAAGGAAGCCGAGAAAAAAGCGGAGAAGAACAAGGATGCCGGTGTGACGCCATACCCTACCCGACAAGAACTCGTCGCGGAAGAAGAAGAAGAGCCGCCTAGCCTGTGGTTGATTATCGCCGACGAGTCCGGCAAGACCGTGCGTAAACTGACGGGCCCTACGGCCGCCGGCATTAACCGCGTAAGCTGGGACCTGCGCTATACGGCCCCAACGCTGCCGCCGGCACGCGCAGCGGAAGGCGAGGAGGAGCCCTTCGCGGAGCGGCCATCAGGACCGCTCGCTATGCCGGGCAAGTATACGGTCTCGCTACTTAAGCGCGTCGCCGGCATGACAACACCCTTATCCGGGCCGCAATCATTTTCTGTAACGCTCGCGGCCGCTTCTGCAATGACCGCTACGGCACGCGCTGCCTTAACCGAGTTTCAGCAGAAAGTGGCAAGGCTTCAACGAGCCCTCATGGGCAGTCTCGAAACGGCCAATGCGCTCAAGCTCCGGCTTGAACAAATTAAGCGGGCCTTGCTGGAAACACCGGCAGCGGCTCTCCAACTAACCGACGAAGCCGCGTCGCTCGACCGAAAAACTAACGATATACTACGCCGCCTGCGCGGGGATACCTTCCTGCGCGCTCGCAATGAAAATGTTCCAGCGTCGCTTAGCGACAGGGTTTTCGGCATTGTTGGTGAACAGCGAATGTCCACATCGCCGCCGACACAAACCCAACGGGACCAGTACGCCATCGCCGCCAAGGATTTCGATCAGACGCTCGGCCAATTGCGCGCACTCATCGAGGTCGATCTGGTCAAGTTGGAGAAAACCATGGAGGAGGCCGGCGCGCCGTGGACGCTAGGTCGAATCCCCGTATGGCGAGATTTCTAACGAGGGGTTTTTCACTGACTGACAACACGTGGCCGCAAGGTCGAAGAGGCCTTGCGGCGGCGGCAGGCGTGTGGAGTCTTATTCGCCGAAAATATGGCTGACTTTCAGCTTGAAGTTGGGCAGCAAAGGGGAAGTCAATTCGTCATCCGCATGGAGAGTGGCGGCCAAATGCAGCGCCGCCGATTCGCGCCGGTAGATCTCAACGGTTTTGGATATCCAATCGACAATCCAATATTCGTTCACACCCCGAACGGAATAGAGCTTGCGCTTGCTCTCCTTGTCACGCTTTTCATTGACGGCGCCGGGGGAAAGCACTTCAATAATCAATTCCGGCGCCCCGTGCAATTTGCCGTCATCGCCCAAAATAGCGGCCAGCCGAGCCTTGCTGACCCAGACCAGGTCCGGTGCGGCCGCGTCTTCCGGGCCAAAGATGATCCCGGGCGCTTCGACAACCTTGCCCACGCCGCTCTCCTGATCCCAGATAAATAGACGACCATGAAGATTACTGCAGGTATTCTGATGATGCCAGTGCGGTTGTTTGGACATGTACAATTCTCCGTCGATAATTTCATAGCGGGTGCCATTGCCGTCGGGCAGAGGCTCCAGATCCGCAATTGTCCAACGCACCGATGCCTCTTCTTTCATCGCCATAAATTACCTCCAAGACTTTCAAGGTCCTACACTGCAGAAAGTATACCACAGCCGATCCACGGCGCGTGGGTGAATTTCCATACGAATCGGCGTGTCTCGGCTATATCCAAAAATGGTTCACCTTCATGACGGATTGTTGTTGAGTCCTTCCCAAGAAGTGAGACTGCGACAGGGGAACTGCCTTGGATAAGTTTGAGCTTCATGCAATCTTTTTCCGCCCCTAACTAACACCTTACGTCTTTCGGGATATTTCGCGAAAAAAAAGTCTTGACGAAGGCGTGGATTGGATATAGACTCCACCCGTCGTGGGCGATAAAATTACAACCAGTAGCGCGGGGGATTGTTGTGGTACTGTATGGGCGAGACCCGCGAATGGCTGCGCTGGAAGAGCCGCGGCGAGAGGCCCAGGCCGGGTCGCACCCGCACTCAGTCCGCGAAGGGATTCGCCGGCAGGGATGCCGGCGCCACCATGTATTTTCAGAGGGGAACTTTGATATGAAACGGGTCGGTTTAATTTTGGCATTGCTCTTGGGGTGCCGGCTGCTCGGCTATTCTGACCCCGCGCAAGCTCCCGGCAATGAGACGCCGCGGCCTTACGAAGCCATCGCGATGAAGATTATCACGACCGCGTTGGGATCCGGTAGGGCTTATGAAATGCTTTATGATCTCACCACCAACATCGGCCCTCGACTGAGCGGTTCTCCGGAAGCCGCCCAAGCCGTGCTCTGGGCCAGAAAAACCATGAAACATGCACGCCTGGAAAATGTTCGGCTCGAACCGGTCATGGTTCCCCGCTGGGTACGCGGCCCTATTGAGGAAGCGGCGATTTTCCCATCCTCGACACACGAGACGATTCCCCTGAAAGTCACGGCGCTCGGAGGGAGTGTCGGCACATCCGACCAAGGCATCACGGCGGAAGTGGTGGAAGTCCGCTCTTTTGACGAGCTAAAAGCGCCTGGGGCCAATGCCAAGGGCAAGATCATCTTTTTCAATCGCGCCATGGATCGAAGCAAGATTAAACCGATGGAAGCCTATGGTGAGGCCGTCAACCAGCGCAGCCGCGGTGCAGTCGCCGCCGCGCAGGCCGGCGGTGTTGCCGCGCTGGTCCGTTCGATGACCAGCCGTTTAGACGACCTCCCTCATACGGGAGCGCTCGATTATGAGGAGTCGGCGCCGAAGGTTCCCGCCGCCGCCCTCAGCACGGTAGGCGCCCAGCGACTGAGCGAACTTCTGGCCAGGGATAAGACCCTAAGGGTTCGACTCAGGCTCTCTTGTAAAACTCTGCCCGACGTCGAATCCGCCAATGTACTCGGCGAGTTGGTCGGCTCAGAAAAGCCCAATGAGGTCATTGTCATTGGCGGACATCTCGACAGTTGGGACAAAGGCCAGGGCGCCCACGATGATGGCGCCGGCTGCATCCACGCCATCGAAGCGCTGCGCCTATTGAAACAACTTGGGCTGAAACCCAAACGCACCTTGCGTGCCGTGCTGTTTATGAACGAAGAAAACGGTCTGCGGGGCGCTAAAGCGTACGCCGCTAAAGATCGTCCGGGTGAGAGCCACGTGGCGGCGATAGAATCGGATTCGGGCGGCTTCACGCCGCGCGGATTTAGCCTGTCGGATGCGGCGACTTTTAAGAAGCTGGCCAATTACGCTTATCTTTTTCGCGTCATCGGCGCGGCGCGCTTTGAAGCAGGCCACGGCGGAGCCGACGTCGCCGAGCTGGCCCGCAAAGGAGTGCCCACGCTGGCGCTCAGAGTGGATACGCATCGCTACTTTGATTATCACCACGCCGACAGCGATACCATTGATAAAGTCCACGATCGCGAGTTGGAGTTAGGCGCCGCGGCGCTGGCCATCATGGCCTATGTCATCGCAGAGGAAGGATTATGATTGGCGGACGCCGCCTTCCAACTATAGCGGTTTGCAAGTGCATGCACCCTTCCTGGGAGCGCCGGCTTCCAGCCGGCACGTCGGCTATCCCCAGGAACGGCCTTTGCCGGCAAGATGCTGGCGCTCCCCGGGGCGCCGCTTAAGGATCAGTATGCTGGACGTACAGGAAGCTCAAAACATTGTCTTACAGCACACGCCGCCGGGACGCGCGGTCACCCTCCCTTTGGAATCCGCGCCGGACCATTACCTGGCCGTGGACGTTATCGCCGATATGGATGTGCCGCCTTTTGATCGCGCCGCCATGGATGGCTACGCGTTGCGCGCCGAAGATGTTCAAGCGACGCCGGCGTTCTTGGAAGTCATCGGCGAATCTCCGGCCGGCCTCGTCCCCACATTCACTATCGGCCACGGGCAGGCCGCCCGAATTATGACCGGCGCGGTAGTCCCTGCCGGCGCCGATGCGGTCCAAATGGTGGAGAAGACCGAGGCCGGCGAAGCCGAGCGGCGCGTGCGCGTGCTGATGCCGGTGGGCGTTGGCGATAACATCACTCGGCGCGGTGTGGAAGTCCGACGAGGTCAGAAGGTTTTGACGGCCGGGCGGTACTTGGGCGCCGGCGAGATCGCCGTGCTGGCCATGTTTGGTCATGTGTCTGTTCTCGTTTGGCAGAAGCCCACCGTCGCGGTGCTGGCCACCGGCGACGAGCTGGTGGAGCCGTGCGAGAATCCTAAACCGGGCCAAATCCGTAATTCTAACTCCTATGCCTTGGCGGCACAGCTCCGAACCGTCGGTTTACAAGCCACTCGCTTAACCGTTGCCAAAGACACGAAAGCGGATCTGCGAATGAGAATCGTCGAAGGGCTGGCTTATGATCTATTATTGCTGACCGGCGGCGTATCGATGGGAAAATATGATCTGGTCGAAGAGATATTGGCCGAGCTCGGCATAGCGGTGTTCTTTGACCATGTGGCCATCAAGCCCGGGAAACCGGTGGTGTTTGGTCGCAAAGGCGACGGTCTTATCTTTGGATTGCCCGGCAATCCGGTCTCATCTTACGTGACCTTTGAATGCCTGGTCCGGCCGGCCCTGCTCAAATGGATGGGCGGCCCGACGGACGCCCTGCTGATGGTAACCGGCGAGTTGGAGAATCGAATAAAACAAAAACCGGGCCGTATGGCCTTTCTGCCCGCCTGGAGCGTTTGGGATCACGGCCGTTGGTCTGTGAAAGTTTTGCCCTCCAAAGGCTCAGCCGATATAGTGGCCTTCAGCCTCGCCAATTCGCTTTTTGTATTCCCCAAGGACCGTACGGTCTATGAACCGGGCGATCCTGTCTCGGTTCTGCTGCTCGATGACTTTTTCCGTCGCCGTCGGGCGACTGGCTTGTAATTGGGAAGGGGATCTCGATGGCGCCGGCCAAGAATCGAACAGAAATGAAACTGACACACATGGACGAGCAGGCCCGCGCTCGCATGGTCGATGTCACTGCCAAACCATCCACCGATCGTGTGGCCATCGCCAAAGGACTTGTCGTTCTATCGCGAAAGTTAATGACCCTGCTACGTCGGAAACAACTGCCCAAGGGAGATCCCTTTGAAACGGCCCGCATCGCCGGCGTCATGGCCGCGAAAAAAACTGCGGAGCTGATTCCGCTGTGCCACTCGCTCGCGCTTTCGCACATCAACGTCGATTTGACTTGGAAACGGAATGGCCTCGAAATCACCGCTACCGTCCGTTGCCCAGGCGCCACCGGCGTGGAAATGGAAGCGCTCACGGCCGTCGCCGTGGCGGCGCTGACGCTTTATGATATGTGCAAAGCCGTTGATAAAGGCATCGTCATTTCAGATATTCGGCTCATGGAAAAGCAAGGCGGAAGCCGCGGCCATTATGTACGTCAGGAATCCCTTTGAAGCCGCGGCGCGCGGGGCGGCGCGTGCGGTAGAGGGAACATTGCCGAGAGAAGATCGTTGCTGCTTCGGGTCACTCCCAGGTTTCGGCTTGGTCGTCGTTGAACCATATGCCGGCGCCGCCGGTGCCGGCGTACAGCCGTCCGGTGTCCTTGCCGATCGCTAGGGTCATGACCTCGGCAATAGTTAAGAGGGTACCTTCGCCGCGGGGAGTCCAGGTCTGGCCGCCGTGGGTACTCTTGAACTATCCGCTCGGCCCGCCGACATACACGAGGTTCCAGTCACCGGGCTCGATCACCACCGACCCATGGCGAATGCCGCTACACGCGTCCAGCTCTCGCCGCCGTCCGTGCTTTTGAAGAGGCCGATACGGGAGCCCCGTCGATAAGGTTCGTATCGCCCGGGTCGATAGCGATGTAAGCCGGCCCCGCTTCGGGGCCATGGGCCGCCGTAGGATGGATAAACGCCCAAAATTAGAACAACACTATCAAAGTACGTGCTTTCTCCTGCCGGATTAAAGTGCGCGTGGCCATAAGAGCACCTCCGAAAATACTTCGGGGAAACAAAACCGGGGACAGTAGCAACCAGGTAAGCACCGCATGACGCGTAGACCCGGTTAATACCGCTCTCGGTTCCGTATCGGCTGGGCGCCACGAGGCGTAGGCGGCTACGCGGTAGCAAGATATGTCTAATTATCGTGCTTGTCCTTTTCTTCGTTTCTGATTAAGCACGGCTAGAAAAAACACCGGGAATGATATGATACTTCTTTTCCATAATCGGCAAGGGTCACTCAACAACCTTATCAGCCACTCCAATCCCAAATCACTAAACACCTTTTGAGGCCGCTTCTTTGTGCCGGCGACAAAATCAAAGATCGCCCCTATTGCGCCTAAAATTGGCACCAGCAATCTATTCCTGTTTCTATGAATCCATTTTTCTTGCTTTGGCGCCGTCATTCCAACCCACAAAGCCTCCGGTTGGGCTGACTGGATTTTCGAAAGGATTCGCTCATTTTCCTCATGGGTAAAGACATTTGAAAATGGCGGAGCATATGTTCCCACGATCCTTATATTTGGAAATTGCATAGCTACATTGCTTTCAAGCTGACTTAGAACTTCCGGTGTCGATCCCAGAAAGAAATACCTTGCACCACCGCGCTCATTGCAAACCTTACTAAACTCCAAAAATAGATCAGGCCCGCATACTCTTTGTTTGATTCGTCCATAAAGAAGTTGCGACGCTAATAGCAAACCAATTCCATCCGGTAAAAGAATCTCTGTACCGCGAAGCGTATCATAAAATTCTGGATCTTGCAGAGATAGCGCAATTGAATGAGGATTCGCGCAAGCCACTACACACTGGTTATCTCCTCTCCGCATTCTAGCCCATAAATCTTCAACGATACGCGCCAAATCGCGAATATCAATGCGAAAACCGCAGATAAGCTCATGTGTTTGTGATTGCACGGCTGATGACCTTTTCAAGTACGATTTGAAATTAGTGTAGGCTTGGCGATCATACTATCCCAGATCGAGCCGGAAACAAGGCGCTCCTGGGGATCTTCCAAGATGATACACCAAAAAAGAGTTTTTGAAATAGGATCCGATGCCTTGATTGATTCCGTAAACACCGGCGGCTTGCCTTCTATATCCGATGCTCATGCCGAGTGCTGTTCCGATCAGCATATGAAAGAATGCGGATACACGGCTGACCTGAAATATTTCATGGGTAATTGATAGTTGCAACATGAATATTAAAGCAACAATGGCTAAGCTCCTCGTCCACAACTCAAGATGTGATCTATTGTCAACGTGAGTCACTCTTTTCAGGATTGACCACCAAAGTAGCAGCCATAATCCGGTACCAATTGCGCCTATTTCAAATAGCCTTCTGACATACTGACTATCCACCAGAAGAATTAAACCATATATGTCATAGCCAAAGATGACAAAATTTGGACTGGCTAAGCCAACTCCCCAAAGTATCGATAACGGGCGCTCGCTAAGATAGTCTAAAAGAATCTTCCATTTTTCGATTCGATATGGTCCCGAAATCTTTATATCAGAAAACCTCTTAGCTAATATTTCCATAGTCTCCGGCAAAGCCAATCTTGTAACACAAACTCCGACCAAAAGGATAACTAAAAGAATCAGACTTATGCCCCGGATACGAACTAGTTTTTGCAGTAGTCGCGGATCGGCGGATCGCCGGCCGACGATTAAAATTACTAAAGCTATTAGTGCTCCTATTGCAGACAAAATACTCGCCCTAGATATAGTTAGTAGCAGTCCTATGGCCGATAGAGAGGTCAATGCCAAAACATATGCGCTCTTCCATGGTGAGGTCAGCTCAGGAATAGATTTGCGATAGACGTACACGACCACGAGAGAGATTGTCGTCAAACCACATACACCACCTCCTTGCGAGGGGCCCCCCTCGCCAGGTACGCCAATAAAACCATAAAAGCCCGTATATTGACAGGTCACTATTTGCCATCCTACATACGCCATAATGCCCGATAGTCCCAGCAGCATATAAGCCATGGTAGAATGGGGATGCCGCGCGGCAAATGTTGCAAAGAACATCAAATAAATTACTAACTGGATTTCTTTTCCAACAAAAGCTAACCCTGCCCATAAGGGGTAATCATATAAGGTAGCTAACACCGGTGTAGTAATAACTAAATAAAAAACAAAAATTACCATTGTCTCGATTGCTTCATTTCCCATGCGTAGAAATAAATCGTAATCCATGGCGTAGTGCAAAGAAGTATCCATCTTCCCTGCGCGTTGGTAAGCCTGCCGGCTAAAAAACGCGGAAGGCTGCGGAACCAGGTTAAATGCGTACAGCATGATATTGAAGTCGTAAGAAATTCTTTTCTTGATTTTTGTACTTCCGCCAGGATACAAATACTCCGTGTCTCCATAAACCAGGTCTAGCTGGGGGTCATTAGCGAATATCCCGTTTATGATCCCGAGCACCCCGGGTTTAAACAGGTCGTCCGAACACAACCAGCAGAGAATTTCACCGTTGCATTTTTCAAACCCCTTTGCAACGGCATCGGCTTCTCCATGGTCGGGCTCGCTTACCCAGTAAGCCAGACGCTGCTCATATTTTTTTATTATATCTACGCTTCTATCTTGAGATCCGCCATCAATAATAATATATTCCAGGTTGGGATAACCTTGATCCAGTACGCTGCAAATAGTCTCCTCCAGATAGGAGGCTTGATTGTAGGATGGTGTAACGACGCTAATCTTGAGCAGCCGCACCGAGCACCTCATTATAGGAATCTTCTAAAAAGCAGTTTAGCCGGTCCCACGTGAAGTTCTTCGCCTGTTCTTGCGCACCTTTGCTCTTATACACCCATAACACCTCATCATTGAGCAAGCGGAGGATGGCCTCGCAAAGCGTGTGAACCATGGCCTGCCTTGAATCGCCAATGGGGCATACCATGCCTCCCTTCTCTCCAACGAAGTCTCCAGGTCCTGTACCTGCGAGGCAAACCACGGGAAGTCCCCGCGCCATGGCTTCCAACACTACAAATCCAGAGCCCTCAAATGAGGGGAACAAAGATACCATGGACGCTTCCATCAAGCGCCGCAGTTCCATCTGCGACACACTGTCCACCAACTGAACTCGCTCGTGCGGGCATGGACCCAGAGCCTTGGGCAAGTTCTCTCCTACCATCATGAAATGGGCTTCCGGGTCTGCCTCGACTACGGCACAGCCTACCTCAAGGGCAAGGTCGGGAAGCTTGAAATCCATGAACCTGCCGACAAAGAGAACTCTTTTCTTCCGGTTTGCTTTCGCGGGCACTGTGGGATTGAGCCATTGCGCGGTCACGCCAATCGCCGGATGAACTACCGCGCAGTGGCGGGCTTTGCCGCGCAAGAGGGAGCGTACGTGTTGATTAATGACAATCAACCGCCGCGCCCGACGCTGACATAGCCAAACCAAGGGATTAGCTTGTGGGCTCAATTGAGTCACAAAGTGGCGCAGGAGAATTCTTAGCCGTTTCCATCTGCCGGTAGCGGGACGGTACCAACGTGGCAGAGGAAGATTCGTGCCAAGCGGTCCCCATATGAAGGGCTTTCCCACAAAAGCCGCAAAAGCCGGCATCCAGACCGCAACAAAGCATACATGATGGACGAGATCATAGTGCCTACGGTTCCTTAAGAGATGAAGCAGCACCAGGAGCTGCCACGCAAAGGAGTGGATACGCATGAGCCTTGTGCCCGTTAGAAGTTTAGTTGCCCAAGGGATATCAATGCCTACGTAAACCCTGTTGTCAATTCGCTTCGCGGGCCGCCCCTCATACACGGTACACTCGGCCTCTATGGTGCTCCAGCAAGCCATTCTGGTGAAGACAATGACTTGGTACGTATTGGGAACGTGCAAAGGCCACTGCCACCCAACTTCGTACTCGCTGCCCCGTCCCGGTTGACAAGTAAATGCAATGACGGCTACGCAACGTCTACCCGCTGCCATATCTACACTTCCTTCTGCAAAACGGCAGTCATGTGATCTCGTCTTGGTTCCGTGGGGAAAGGAGTAACGGCCATTTATTTGTCAACTTCAATTCCGCCCTTCGGGCGGGAATTCTAAGTTATAGAGGATCTATCGAGTCGATGGTGTGGGGATTGGATGGCAACATGACTCGCATGCCTCGGTCCCGTCGTCTCGAGGAGTCTTACCAGGCTACGCGGCCACCGATGGCTTCCCAGCAGAGTGGGCTTCCGTTTTACCCGGCATTAATTAGTTTACTACTTCCGCGTTCTCTTCGCCACGGCAATTTTCCGCGCAGTTTGCGTAGGTCATCGGCGGCTTGGCGCGGAGTGTAGCGGGATGCCGCCTCGCCCAAATTACCACGTACGTTCTCTGCTAGGTCGGCGGCGGTAAATCCCCCCGGTTGAGCCACCAAATTATAGACCTGCCGCTCCGCCCGCCGGCACGCGGCGCAGCCGGCTTCTTGCGACTGACAAGTGCGCGACGCACGCTGAGTACTGCCACCGCCGTTCGGGTCAGATACGCGCGAAGCGAAATCCGATGCCCTCGGTGCGGCGGGCGGCGCTCGCACCAGCCCAAGTTGGGCAGCCCGCGCTTCAGCCGAATGCTGAGCCCGTCCCCGAGCGGGCTGTGATAATTCGCTTAGGAGGCCTTTTCCAGAATGATCTTTGTCCGCAACCGGAAGGGTTTCAGCACCGTGTTGAGAGTCTCCGGCTTGAGCGTTCGTTTGCCTTTGACAAAATTCGAAATGCTAGACGGTGGTTGTCCCGTCAATTGCGCAGCTTCTTTGGTCCCCATCAGGCCGAAGATTTGCCGCAGCGCCTCTTCCAAGGATAGCGCGTCCGGGCCTTCCGTCATAGAAAGCAATAACTTCTGCGCATAGGCCGGTTTTTGCAAACGACGGCTCAGTTGTTCGTTATAGCTACTCGCTCGTCGCATCGTTGTACTCCTTCCAATAGGCCATGGCTTTCTTTATATCTCTCGGCTGTGTGCTCTTGTCGCCGCCCAACAATAATAAAACCGATTGTGTATCCGTCTCACCAAAATAGACGCGATATCCCGGACCATAATCAACTTTGAGTTCAAATACGCTTCTACCCACCGACCGAATGTTTTTCCTCGATCCGCCCGCTGCGAGCCGGATAATATAATCATCGGCCTTTACCTGCGTGTCCACATCGAGGGTATTAAACCATTCAGAAAAAGGCTCTCTGCTTATTTTCGTCTGGTAGACCAAGACCTCTTTCATAATTTTAATTTATAAAAATTTATAATATATGTCAAGAGAAAATGAACTATGGAGAGCAACGGGGCGACGCACGACAAGTAACGCCGCCGCGGTTCGGTTACGCAACCCGCGAAATCCCACGTCCTGCCGCTCCGCTCGCCGCCGGCAAGCGCAGACGGACCTGTTTGAGGGTCGATCCGACGATGCCCCGCGATCGGCTGGGATGGACCTTTAACGCATCGTTCCCGGAGCGCCGAAAGCCGCGAGATGAAATTGTTCGCGCGCGTGCTCGATTGTATGGAAGCGAGAGTGCGCCTGGTCAGCCGAGACTTAGCTCCGTGAGGGTAAAAAAACTGAGATTCGATCATAAGCCAATCAGACGGTAGCGGTGCCGGCCCCGCTTGAGGGCTCTGGGGTTTGGAATTGGCCACAGCTCCGCGCGATCCTTTCGTCCCCACCACTTCGAGCGGGCGCCGCGCCGCCCCTGGTATGTAAGATTATATAAGTTATAAGCCCTGAAAGGGCGGGATACCCTTCTGCTCGATGAATACCTATGAAAGAAATCGACAGCGGCCGAGGAATTGACCTCCATTAGTGCGCCCTTTCAGGGCTGGCGTGCTGGGGACGCTTGCTTTCCAGGGGCTGCGCTGCGCTTGCCCCTGGCTATTATAGAGCGCTCCTTCAGAGCTTTGGATTGTACGCGGTATCTCACTCCCTACAATTGTCCAAACTACAGGACCCCGCGGGACTGGAGTTTGGCATCCGCGCGTTTCTTATGATCGAACTTCAAGTAAAAAAAAGAAACCGCTTGAGCAGGGCTCGACTGTCTGATATGCTTGCTACTTCGCCTACCTCGATCCTGTGACGATTTCGGGTTCATAAAGCCATGGTAGGAAAATTCGATGCGGCGTTCCATTGTCACGCGACTCGGTGTAATCGTATGGGAACTCGCGGCCGCGGCTGTTCCATGCGACTGGCCGCGCGCAACGGAACCGGCAGGGCGGCCCGCCACGGGCGAGGCTGCCGGAGGTGGCCACGATGAGCGGCTTGCTATTGGTGCGTCATGGGCAGGCGTCATTCCTGAGTGATGATTATGACCGGCTTTCACGCCTGGGCGAGCGTCAATCGCGCCTGCTCGGTTCATACTGGGCCGAGCAAGGAGTGCTATTTGACCGTGTGTTCGTTGGCCCGCGGCGACGTCATTGCCAAACACACGAGGCGGTTGCCGCCGTCTATAAGGAACGGGGAATTCCATGGCCGGATCCTGTCACATTGACCGAGCTCGATGAATACCCTGCGGAAATTGTTTTTAAGGCGATTCTGCCCAAGCTGAACGACCACGATTCCAATCATTCGGACGGGGCGCCCCGCGAGGTGGACTCAAATGACGGCCGCCTGAGCACACGGCGTTTCCGAGCAATGTTTGAAACGGCGATGCGCCTGTGGGTGCGAGGCGAGGCAAAGGTCGCAGAGGTCGAGTCATGGCGGGAGTTCCGGCGCCGCGTCGACGCCGGCGTGGCTAAGATGATTTCCGCGATCGGGCTTGGCCAAACAGCGGTAGCTTTTACCTCGGGTGGACCGGTCGCGGCTACATCGGCTTTCGCCATGGGCATCAACGACGAAGGGACTCTGGAATTAAGCTGGCAGATTCGTAATGCGGCCTACGCCGAGTTTAACCTCAGCGGGCAACGGTTACGGTTGAGCGCGTTTAATACAACCTCGCATTTGATCGATCCAACCGATTTGACGTACCTATAAGGAGACGGTGATGGATTTCGCGATTTCGCAAGAACTGCAGAAGATCCTGGAAACGATTCGCGGCTTTATGCGCGAGGACGTGTATCCACTGGAGAAGGCTTATATCGGCAAGCGCTTTAGTGAAATGCGTCCGGTTCTGCAAGAGAAGCGAAAACGCGTCAAGGAGATGAGCCTGTGGGCCCCGCATATTCCCAAGGCTTATGGCGGCGCCGGACTCTCGCTCACGGAATTCGCGCACGTCAGCGAAGAACTGGGGCGCAGCCCGCTGGGTCATTACATTTTTAACGCCCAAGCGCCGGATGTGGGAAATATGGAGATCTTGATGCTCTACGGAACCGACGCGCAGAAGGCCGCGTGCTTGTGGCCGCTGGTCCGCGGGGAGATTAGGAGTTGCTTCGCCATGGCTGAGCCGGACTATCCGGGCTCCAACCCGACGTGGCTGGGAACCACCGCCGTAAAAGATGGAAATGACTATGTCATCAACGGCCGAAAATGGTTCACTTCCGCGGCCGAAGGCGCGGCGTTTGCCATTGTCATGGCGATTACCAATACGGAAGCGGAGAGCCCGCACGCCCGAGCCAGTCAAATCATGGTCCCCGCCGATACTCCGGGGTTCCATCGCCTACGGAACATTTCGGTGATGGGCGGGGTGGGTGATGACTACGCCAGCCATGCTGAAATCATGTTCCAGGACTGCCGGGTTCCGCAGAGCAACCGGCTCGGCGCGGAAGGCGCCGGCTTTGCTATTGCCCAGGAACGACTGGGACCGGGACGCATTCATCATTGCATGCGCTGGATTGGCATCTGCGAGCGAGCCTTCGCCATGATGTGTGAGCGGGCGGCCAAGCGTCTGCTGGCGCCCGGGAAGCCGCTGGGCAGCCGTCAGATCGTACAGACCTGGATTGCCGAAGCCCGCGCCGAAATCAACGCCGCCCGCTTGATGGTGCTGCAAGCCGCCTGGAAAATAGATCGGGAAGGAGCCTACGCCGCGCGCGAAGAGATCTCCCTCATCAAGTTTTTTGTTGCCGGAGTTCTGCAAAAAGTATTGGACCGCGCCATACAGGCACACGGCGCTCTCGGGGTTACCGACGACACGCCATTGGCCTATTGGTACCGGCATGAGCGGGCTGCGCGCATATACGATGGCGCCGATGAAGTGCATAAATCCGTTGTGGCCAAACGCATACTGCGCCGGTACGGGATCGAAATTTCATAGGGAAGTTTTTTGGGAGTCCGCCATGTCTGCCGATTGGATAGATCAACCGCGGTCCGTGCGACCGGGAGAAGAACTGGATGAAGCGGCGCTGTTCAAATATTTAGAAAGTCGCGTCCCAGGTCTGGAAGCGCCCCTGACCCTCGAGCAGTTTCCCGGTGGGCATTCCAACTTGACTTATAATTTGCGGTGCGGAAATCGGGAACTGGTGCTCAGGCGGCCGCCGCGCGGCGCCCAGATCAAGACGGCCCATGACATGGGAAGGGAATTTCGCATCCTCTCTCACTTAATGACGGTCTATCCCAAGGCCCCGCGTCCGTTATACTTTTGTGAAGACCCAGCGGTGCTGGGTGCGCCGTTCTATATTATGGAACGTGTCACCGGCGTGATTCTGCGGCGCACAGCGCCCGATGGGCTGGTCCTCGCGCCGGAAATGATGCGTCGTCTTTCGGAGGGCGCCATTGACAACTTGGCGGAAATTCATGCCATCGACTATGGCGCGGCCGGACTGGCGGATCTGGGGCGACCCGATGGCTACGTGTCGCGCCAAGTACATGGTTGGAGCCAGCGTTACCACAACGCCAAAACCGATACTATTCCGGAGATGGAAGTGGTCATGGCATGGCTGGTCGAACATATGCCCAAAGAATCCGGCTCGTCCTTGATCCATAATGATTACAAGTACGATAACCTTGTGCTGGATGTGAATGACCTTACTACGATACGGGCCGTGTTGGATTGGGAGATGGCCACCGTCGGCGATCCGTTGATGGACTTAGGATCAACCTTAGGCTATTGGGTGGATCCGGACGATCCGGCAGAATTGCAGAGTCTGCAGTTTGGGCTCACCTCGCTGCCGGGAAACCTGGGCCGTCGCCAACTCGCTGAACGGTATGCAGCCAAAAGCGGTCGCAGTCTGGGTGACGTGCTTTTCTATTACGTCTATGCGCTGTTTAAGATTGCTGTGATTGTTCAGCAGATATATGCCCGGTACAGACAGGGCTTTTCCCAGGACGAGCGGTTTACCGCGCTGATCTATGTTGTGCACGTTGTCAGCAAGGTTGCCGAGCTGGCCATTGAGAAGAAACGCATCGATCGTTTGAGCGCGTGACCGAGCATAAGCCGTCTTGCGCCTTGTGCGCTTTTTTGCGTACCATTTCTTCTTGCCGCAAAGAGGCACTATTTCATCTTGTCCAATGCTAAAATCCGTCGAATATATTAACGATGATGAGTAAGAATAAGTAAAACAACTGAGGTTGCAACGCCAACGATTCCGTATGAGAATCAGTTCTGACTGGGTGATTCAGGTTTTTTATAAATCAAAGCGAAGGATGGCGGCGGTGCCATTCAGTCTGGCGCTGATAGGCATTGGCGATCGCCACCAAGGCGCCCTCGCCAAAGGGCCTTCCCAAGAATTGAAGGCCCGTGGGCAGGTTGTTCGGCCCAAAGCCGTTCGGCACGGAAATGGCCGGCGCTCCTACAAGGTTGCCCGCCGGAATAACCGCCACACTACCGCCGAGGCCGGGGTACGCTTTTTCGAAATCCATACCAATCGGATATGCAACTGTCGCGCGGGTCGGCGCCACGACGGCGTCGTATTGGGACAACAGCGCGTGCATGGGCTGTTTCATTAATCCGCGAATGCGCATAGCCTGCAGATAATCCACGGCAAAGATCATGCTATTGGAATAGCCGCCGATGCGATCGCGTGGCGCTTGCAACTGCTGCACACGCCCGCTCTCGATCAGATCCAAGAATGCGCTGGCGCCTTCGGCCCCTACAATAACGCCAACCACGGGACCGTAAGGGAAGTCTGGCAATTCCACGTCGGGGGTTAGAGTCCCCAAGCGTCCCAGCACTTCCAAGGCGGCTTCGAAGTTTGTCTTGACTTCCGGCTGGACCTGATTCGTGGCGCCTTTCAGCACTCCGATCTTAAACTTGCGCGGGAGATTCTCTCCACCTTTGTAAGTGAAGATACGCTCCGCGGTCGAGGGATCCTTGGGATCGCGCCCACTGATGACGGCCAGCACCAATCCACAGTCGTCGACGCTGCGACACATGGGCCCGATCTTATCGAGGGTCCAGGACAAGGCCATGGCCCCATAGCGACTGACCAACCCGTAAGTCGGCCGCAAGCCCGTCACTCCGCAAAAGGCCGCGGGAGTAAGAATCGAGCCCGAAGTCTCCGAGCCTATGGCGAATCCCACCAAACCTGCGGCGGTAGCCGCACCCGGCCCACTCGAAGAGCCGCCGCTCCAGTAATCCGTATTCCATGGTGAGCGGCCCGGCCCGGTGAACGAGGCATGCGGATTGTTGTACCCCATACCTCCGGCCAGTTCGACCATGGCTAACTTGGCCACTAATACCGCGCCGGCGCGGCGGAGCCGTTCAATGACGGTGGCATCGAAATCAAAAACTTGATCCCGATAGGGCGCGGCGCCCCACGTAGTTGGAATGCCGCGGGTCGCCAACAAATCTTTGGCGCCGTAGGGAATCCCATGCAGCAAACCGCGGTAATTCCCGCGCATGATTTCGCTCTCCGCCGTTTGCGCCTGCGCTAAGGCCAGCTCGCGTGTGATCGTCACCACGGCGCCGAGCTTGGGGCCATAGCGTTCCAAGCGATTGAGGTAGGCTTTGGTTAATTCTACCGGTGAGATTTTTCGAGCCCGTAGCTGGGTCGCTAATTCGCGAATGGATGAGAACAATAGATCCTCAGACGCCATGGAGAGATTCCCTAGAGAAGACACAAGGTAAACAATTCATAACTGTTCACGGGGATCGGGGGGTCAGGGATCAGGAGCCAAGGGCCCGGTGGTACCGAAGACTGATAGGAATTATCGTGATCTAGGAGTCTGTCGGAAATAAGGATTCAGAATTTGGGGTTAAGCAAGTAGCGAGGGCGTTGAGCAGGCTTTTGTGGACCTGGTGCCGAGCCGGAGAGGTCTTAAGGGGTGGCTGGGCCATTTCCTGGCTACCGCGGAGGA
>JACOSC010000079.1 GCA_016179055.1 Acidobacteriota bacterium | reverse complement strand
GCCCCCCCCCAGCGGCCCGTGGAATGGAAAGTATTGGGGGGGGTGAACGGAGCCTAGTGTCTTTGCGGTCTTCGGTGCTTCTCCTTTCGTGGCGGCCAGCGGCGGTCTTCGCCGCCGGGTTAGAGGGTTGTCATTTAGCCACCCGGTTCTGGGCCTGGCTGGGGCCTTCACCGCATACGGGGCGCGGGCGTTGCCGTCATCCAGATAGTCTCGGCCTTGTCGGGATCGCCGCCCAACTGTCAAACAAGCGCAGTTGCATCGCCGCGCGCAAGATAGGCCACAGTTCCTTACGTGACGCGAGCACGCGACAATCCGCATACAGCCGATCGCCCATATCCAGAATGATGTGGGCGACCTATGCCAACAGGTTGCGCAAGTAGAACACCATCGCCAGCGTCTTTTTGGTCATGACCAAAGTTGTGTTCGAACTCGTAGCCCTGATTCTTGTGGACATTGTCTCGACAAGGTCGGGATGTAGTACTCTTCCGTCCGGGTATAGCGCACCGTGGTGCCAGCGGTTCTCGGTCCCGCCAAGGTCGGGATCTTGAATTGGTCCGCCCACCCCGCCCGGCGGATCTTCTCAAACCACCCCGACGAGTCGGAGCAGTGCCCGCAGGGGCTCGGTCGGCACCCCGTCCAAGATCGTCCGCATCTGCGTGTCCGACGGCGCGGCGTGCACCTTAAAGATCATCTGTAGATTACAGCGCGGCCGGGCGCGCGCCATGTGGCGTTGAAAATTTAGCAGGCTGCGGTCTGGTCGAAATCTTCGTCTCCAAGATGTCCTTGCATGTCCCATAAGCCAGGAATCAGGAACTTACCCGAGGCATCCACCACGTGCGCATCCTTCGGTACTTTGGCTTTCCCGGTTTGGCCTAGCGCTATTATGCGATCGCCGGTCACCACTACGGCCCGGTCGGGCTGGGCGGTGGCGCCGGTGGCATCAATGATTGTCACATGGGTTAGGGCCAATGGCTTGGGTTCGGGATGGGGGGTGGCCTGCGCCAACAGTAGCACCGGCAATATCCACAGCCACAGTACCGTAGGCATTTGTTTCATAGTCACGTCGCTCCAATCTTTGCCACAGTGTGTCACGAAGAGCTCATCATTTCTAACACTCTACTGAATGTTCCAGACCGACGGGCTTACGGAGTTCCTTAATCACGTTGGGACGGACCTTAATCCACTAAGAACCGTGAGCGACGTCAGCGGGGGCCGAAGCCGGTGCGCGATATGCAGTAAGCGGCCGTGACGGCGCATCGGTCCGTGTTTCCAATGCCGCGCGACGTTGACGCGTTCGCTCGCCCGCCGACGATGAGTAGAGCCCGGAGGACTCGCGCAGGAGGCTTCGATGGCAATTTCTTAATGTGTCCCCTTCCCAACCTCCTCCCAATCCCAAGCCGCTGAAAAGATCCCCACAAAAATCTGGATCTTTTCAAGGGCGCATCAAGAGAGAGACGGCCCATAGCATCGAACGTGCCAGCCGGTTTGTGCTGGCACACGCGGTGCGGCCCACCGAATGGTCGAGAATCTTTGATGCCAGTAGTGATGGCTCGTTACCGACTAGTCCCTAGGTACGCCGGTAGCTACGTGGCGCGCCGGATGGTTCGCGGCGGACTCCGCGGTGGGGCTGAAAATAACCGAGAGATTTCACGGCAAGAATAGCGCCGCGGCTGGGGGGAGCGGCGGGACTCTGGATGAATGTGAAATTCCAGTGGTAGGAACGCGCGCCGCTGCAGGCGGGGCGGCGGGACGGCACATATCATCCCCTGAATCCGCTCTAAAATTCCGTGCTCTGGTATCAGGTTCCTTCCGCCGAGTGCTTGTATTTGTATTACTTTCTTGATAAAATGTATATACACAAAGGAGCTGAATTATGCCAAAGACCTTAACCTCACTGCGCTTGGATTTTCGGCTGGTCGATAAAGCCCGGCGGATTCTTAACGCCAAAGATCGCACGGAGGCCATCGAAGCGTCGCTGGCCGCTATTATTGAAATGGACAAACACCGCAAGATCATCGATCGATTCAGCGGCAAGGGAAAACCCGATGACTTCGCCCGTAGTTAACCAGGCTATCCTTGATACGTCGATTTACATCGACAATTTCCGCTCCGGCAAATACCAAAACGAATTGCTGGATTTGAAATTCGTGGTCCGCGCCAGCGCCGTAGTGTTAGCGGAACTTGGGCGAGGTGTCGTATCAAAGCCCTCACGGGAATTTGTGGAGAGCTTAGCTAAGAATCTTCAGATCGTTGCACCGGAAGAAAGCGACTGGCTCGCGTCGGGCGAGTTGGCGGCGCAACTGGCAAGGCGGCATGGGTTCGACATCAATAAACTGCGGGCGCTACATTTTGACGTGCTCATTGCACTGACGGCCCGGCGGATTGGCGCGTATTTAATCACGAGCAACCGAAATGAGTTTGAGAAGATACGGGCTATCAAACCGTTTAAAGTGATCTATTGGACCTAGAGAGGGGTGAGCGGCGGCGGCCGGTAGCGGCGTGTGTTTGATGGATAAGGGGTAAGCATTTTACAGGAAACCGCCGGCCCCGGTGGAGACGGCCTCAGCACTGTGCATGCCAGCCAGTTTATGCGGGGCCACGCAGTGCGGCCCACCGAATTGTTGAGAGTCCTTGATGCAAGGAGGAGTGGCTTATTACCGACACGTTCCCATTCATGCTTGTAGCCACGCGGTCCGGCGGATTGTTCGCAGTGAACTCACAGAGAAGTACGCGTCGCGGTGGGTGGAGCGGCGGGGTTAATCCACGCGGGGAATCGCATCGCTCGGTAAAGTGGTGGAGCAGTGCCGCGGCGGGCCGGAGCGGCAGGGCTGTAGATGAAGCGCACGCTTCTGTTCCAGAACAGCGTTCCGCGGCGGGCGGTCGGCGGGGACCTTGACTCAATGGCAAGAGAGGGAGGGCATGGAGATGATGGCAGGAATGCCAATGACCCGCAACACGCTGGCCTTCAACGATGGACGGTGCCGACTATGCAAACAGGAGCATAATGCGAAGGGACCCTAGCGACGCATTGTATTTTTAAGCGAGCGATCGGGGAGGCCCTTGGCCTTGAGATTGAGAAGGGCAATGCGAAGCGATTTAGCACGGCGTATGGCCATTGGGTGAGCCTGTCGGCCCTGGAGTTCAATTTTGATACGGAAGTTTTCTTTGCTGACGTAGCTCGCAATGTTCTTGAACAGCTTGGCTGGCTGGATAAGTTACGGTTAGGGCTGGTAGATTACGAGAGTAAGATTTATGCCAGCTTGTATGACGACCCAGCGGAGTAGCTTTATCCCTGCCGGTGGTGATTGTAGGTTATGAGTGACAGAGGCCCTCCGGAAGGCCGCGTGGACTTTGGCTCACGATCTTTTTAAAGGATTAACCAAGCAGCGGCGCTTACATACCCAGTTGCAACTTGGCCGCATCGCTCATACGGCTGGGGTCCCACGGAGGCTCCCATACCAATTCTACTTTGGCCTCGGTGACGCCCGCGACCGCCTGGGCCTTGGCTTGCACCTCGGCGGGCAGCGTTCCTGCCACCGGACAGCCCGGCGAAGTTAAGGTCATGTGTATGCTCACCGCGCCATCAGGATTCACCGTAACGTCATAAATCAGCCCGAGTTCGTAAATGTTGACCGGGATTTCCGGGTCGAAGCAAGTACGTATAGCCTCGATCACGTTGCTATGGATTTCCGCCGTGCCAACAGAACTCTTATCCATGTGCCACTCCCTCTGAAAAACCCTGGGAGCGCCGGCATCCCTGCCGGCGAGTCCCGTCGCCGACCGCGTCCACCCTTGCCCCGACGGTAGTCGGGGCGCTCCCAGGAGTATCGTTGCTATTTTCATACGTCGTAGTGCGCCCACAGGGCGCATGTACAACTCTTCTAAAAATAACTCCGGCGAAACAGTACAGGTTGCGGTAGCAACCGAGTGTGCCACGGCCTTCCCATCTCGGCCTACCCGCCCGCTACCGCAGGCGGTGCTGTTTTTCAATATTATTCCGTCGACACCGCTTCCTTGATTTGTTCGAGGGCGGCCCGCAAGGTATGCCAGGCCAGGCTAGCGCACTTGACGCGCACCGGAAATTCGCAGACACCGGAAAAGACGGCCAGCTTTCCCAGGCCCCCAGTTTCGACCAACGCGCACGGGTCGCCGGTCAGCAATTTGTGCATCTTCTCAAAAATCTGCTCAGCCTCTAACTTGGTCTTGCCTTTCACACTCTCCGTCATCAAAGACGCGGAGGCTTTAGAGATGGCGCACCCGGCGCCATGAAAAGCTATGTCTCGAATTACGTCGCCTTCCATTTGCAAATAAACCGTCAATTGGTCTCCGCAGAGAGGGTTGTGCCCGTCGGCACGGTGATTAGCCTCTTCCAATCTACGGAAATTGCGCGGCCTTTTGTTGTGATCAAGAATTACCTGTTGGTAGAGCTCACCAAGATCAGACATCAATCGAACATCTCCTTGACCTTGTATATTCCTTGCACCAGCGCATCGATCTCTTCTTTGGTATTGTAGAAGGCGAGGGACGCCCGTGCCGTGGCCGGCACGCCGAGACGTTTCATCACCGGCATGGCGCAATGATGGCCGGCGCGTATCGCAATGCCCGCGTGGTCGAGCACCGTGCCAATATCGTGCGCGTGCACTCCGTCGAGCACAAAACCGAGGACGCCGGCCTTTTCCCGAGCGGTCCCTATCAGGCGTAGGCCGGGAATCGCGGCAACCGCCTCCGTGGCATACGCCAGCAAATCATGCTCGTAGCGCGCAATGGTATCCAAACCAATTTGATTAACATAGTCAAGGGCAGCCCCCAGGCCGATCGCGCCGGCAATGTGCGGCGTGCCCGCTTCAAACTTGAATGGGAGATGGTTATACTCGGTTTTCTCAAAACTCACAGAGATAATCATGTCGCCGCCGCCTTGATAGGGCGGCATTTGCTCCAGCCATTCCCGCTTGCCATAGAGCACGCCAATTCCGGTCGGACCGAACACTTTGTGTCCGGAGAAAGTATAGAAATCACAATCCAGTTCCTGTACGTCAATGGCGAGATGCGGCGCCGCCTGCGCGCCATCAACCATCACGCGGGCGTTCCAGCGGCGGGCCATCGCAACCATTGCCTTAATCGGATTAAGGCTGCCCAGCGCATTCGATACGTGAACCAGCGACACCAACTTGGTTCGCGGACCGAGCAGTCGCTCGTATTCGTCCAATAACAGTTCGCCCTGGTCGTTCATGGGCGCCACTCGCAAAATGGCGCCGGTGGTTTGGCACAGCATTTGCCAAGGAACAATATTGGAATGATGCTCGATGGCTGAAATCAATATCTCGTCGCCGGCCGTAATATATTTCAAGCCGTAACTATGGGCCACCAGATTGATGGCTTCCGTGGCGCCGCGGACAAAAATAATTTCCCGTGCGTCGGTCGCATTTAAAAACCTTTGAGCCTTAAGACGAGATTCTTCATACGCGCGCGTGGCCCACTCGCTAAGATAATGAACGCCGCGGTGGATATTGGCGTTTTGCTCCAAGTAGTAGCGTGTGATGGTATCGATAACGGCTTGCGGCTTTTGCGAGGTGGCCGCGTTATCCAGATAGATAAGCGGCCGGCCATGCACTTTTTGATTCAGAATCGGGAAATCTTGCCTGATTTTTTGAACATCGAACATGGCAGCCCTCTTTAGCAATCCTGGCGGGGCGCCTATTTCATTCGTGCGAATCATACGCTCTCCTTGGCTCCCAGGCCGGCAATCGTCGACAGGATCATACGGTTCAGCGGCGCCCGTATGGGCTCAGACTGAATCCGGTTGATTACATCGCCGGCAAATCCATAGGTTAACAGACGCCGAGCCGTCGCATCGCCGATCCCTCGGCTCTTGAAATAAAAAATGGCGTCCTCTTCCAACTGGCCGACAGTGGCGCCGTGGGCGCATTTCACGTCATCGGCCAGGATCTCCAGTTGCGGCGTGGTGTTGACTTGCGCGTCATCGGAGAGCAGCAGGTTCTTGTTGGTTTGCTGGGCATCGGTTTTCTGCGCGTCCTTTCGGACGACGATCTTCCCATGGAACACGGCCTTGGCTCGCCCCGCTAAGATCCCCTTATACAACTCTTGACTCGTGCCCTGGGGCTGGGCGTGATCAATCGTTGTATGGTTATCGACATGCTGCTTGCCGGTGGCCAAGTAAAGCCCGTTGAGGACGCACCCACAGCCTTCGGCCGCCAACTGCACGGTCAAATTGTTTCTCGCAATGGCGGCGCCCATCGATAGCAAAAAGTTTGAGTAATGGCTACCGCGCGCTTGACGCACGTGCGTGGTCGCCAGGTGAAAGGCGGCATCGTTCTCGGCTTGGATTTTATAATGATCCAAGCTGGCGCCCTCGCCGACCACAATTTCGGTTACGGAATTGCTGAGCGTTGGGCTGCCGTATAGACCGACGTGGCTTTCGATCAGGGTCGCCCGACTGCCTCGGCCCAATACGAAGAGATTACGTGGGTAGGAAACCGTTGCGGTCTCGCCGCCGCCATAGACGAAGAGCAAGTGAATGGGGTCGGTCACATCGACATCGTTGGGAATATACACACAGCCGCCATCTTGTACGAAGGCCGTATTGAGCGCGGTGAACACATCTTTTTCGTAAGGCGCTTGCTGCGCCAAGTGCGTTCTGAGGATCTCCAGATCACGACTGATCGCTTCGGCCTGAGAAATGATGACCGCCTCGCCCGGCGATTGCACCTGGAAAGAAAGTTCCTTCGCATAGAGGCCGTTCAAAAATACCAACCGATTTCCTTTTAGGGTGGCCAAGCCCTGCGGCAAAATTTGATCAATAGCCGGCCCCGGGCGGCCGTCGCCGTTAGCGGAACGAAACGGAGTTGCCAGAATGGGGGCCACGTTGGTGAATCGCCAATCTTCATCGCGCACGGTTGGAAAAGGCAGAGCCTCAAACCCGCGCATCGCCTGGGCGCGCAACTGGTGGAGCCAAACTGGCGCTGTCCTGGCTCCGGTGCGCTGGAGCCGTTCGAAATCCCCGCGGAACTTATCCTTTTCAAGAGAAACTGGGAGCATCACGAGGGTCTCCTCTTACACAATTTCGGTCTGAGTGGTTTCCGATCGATCCTTGGTCCAATCGTATCCCTTCGCTTCGAGCTCGAAGGCTAGTTCCTTGCCGCCCGATTTGATAATTCGGCCGTTAAAAAGAACGTGCACAAAATCCGGTATGACATAATCAAGCAGGCGCTGATAGTGGGTTACCGCGATAATGGCATTGTTGGGGCTGCGCAATTTGTTTATCCCGTTGGCGACAATGCGCAGCGCATCGATATCCAGACCGGAGTCCGTTTCGTCCAGAATCGCCAGTTTGGGCTCGAGCACCGCCATTTGCAAGATCTCGTTCCGCTTCTTCTCGCCGCCGGAAAAACCCTCATTGACCATGCGGTTCATCAGGGCCGGATCCATTTCTACAATCCGAGTTTTTTCTTTGAGAAGCTCCAGGAATTCCATGGCATCGTATTCTTCCAGTCCCCGGCGCTTGCGAATTTCGTTGACCGCCGCCTTCAAGAAATAGGCGTTGCTCACGCCGGGGATTTCGACGGGGTACTGAAACGCCAGAAAAATTCCGGCGCGGGCTCGGTCTTCGGGAGCCATCGCCAGCAGGTTTTTCTCTTCGTAAAGTATCTCGCCGGCGGTTACCGTGTAGGAAGGATGTCCGGCCAAAACGTAGGCCAGCGTGCTCTTGCCGGAGCCGTTGGGACCCATGATGGCGTGCACCTGCCCGGCGTCTACGGTCAAGTTGATCCCGTTGAGGATTTGCTTGTTGTTAATCGACACAACGAGATTACGAATTTCCAGCATTATGAACTCCTTAACCAGTATAACCTAATTAGCCGACGGTCCCTTCGAGGCTGACACTGAGCAGTTTGGTGGCTTCCACGGCAAATTCCATAGGGAGCTTGCGAAACACTTCCTTGCAGAATCCATTTACAATCATGGACACGGCGTTCTCTGCCGAAATGCCGCGTTGCTTGCAATAAAATAATTGCGCTTCGCTGATCTTCGAAGTGGAGGCTTCGTGCTCCAAATGCGACGAGCTATTCTGCACTTCAAGATAAGGGAACGTGTTGGCGCTGCATTGATTGCCAATTAACAATGAATCACACTGCGAGTAATTGCGCGCACCGGCGGCGTTCGGCAATATCTTAACCAAGCCACGGTAGGTATTGCCGCCATGACCGGCGGATATGCCTTTGGAGATGATCGTGCTCTTGGTGTGTTGCCCGATATGAATCATCTTGGTGCCGGTATCGGCTTGTTGACGATGATTGGTCAGCGCTACGGAATAAAACTCGCCCACGGAGTTATCCCCCAGCAAAATCACGCTGGGATACTTCCAGGTGATGGCCGAACCGGTCTCCACTTGCGTCCAGGAGATCTTCGAATTTTTTCCGAGGCATTTTCCGCGCTTGGTGACAAAATTATAAATGCCGCCTTTGCCTTCCTTGTCGCCGGCGTACCAGTTTTGCACTGTGGAATACTTGATCTGGGCGTGATTGAGCGCAATCAGTTCAACCACCGCCGCGTGCAATTGATTCTTATCCCGCTTCGGCGCCGTGCAGCCCTCCAAGTAGCTCACGTTGGCCTCTTCGTCGGCGATAATCAAAGTCCGCTCAAACTGGCCGGAATCGGCGGCGTTGATGCGAAAGTATGTGGAAAGCTCCATGGGGCAGCGGACGGACTTGGGAATATAGCAAAAAGATCCGTCGCTAAACACAGCGGAATTCAGCGCCGCAAAAAAGTTGTCGGTGTAGGGCACCACCGTTCCCAGATATTTCTTCACCAGGTCAGGGAAATTCCGCACCGCTTCGGAGAAGGAACAGAAAATAATTCCCATGCCGGCGAGCTTTTCTTTGAAGGTCGTAGCCACCGAGACACTGTCAAACACCGCGTCGACCGCCACGCCGGCCAGTATCTCTCGCTCTTTTAAGGGTACACCCAGTTTTTCGTAGGTGGCTAAGAGCTCCG
The DNA here is from genome assembly GCA_016179055.1 of Acidobacteriota bacterium. Lineage (GTDB taxonomy): Bacteria > Acidobacteriota > UBA6911 > JACOSC01 > JACOSC01 > JACOSC01. The sequence continues at coordinate 39,980 of JACOSC010000079.1, read as the reverse complement.
GGTCAACTTCGTCCAAACTTTGTGGACCGTCCGATTTAGTTTTTGGGGCTGAATAATAGATGATGTCCTGGTAATCAATCTTAGGATAGTGCACGCTCGCCCATTTGGGCTCGACAAGCGTCAGCCAATGCCGATAGGCTTTCAAACGCCATTCGAGCATGAACTCCGGTTCCTTTTTTTTGGAGGAAATGAGACGGATAGTGTCTTCGTTGAGTCCGCGCGGCGCGGCGTCCGCCTCGATTTCTGTAACAAACCCGAATTTGTATTCACGGCTTGTCAGGTCTCGGATTAGGGGATTTGACCCCATAAGCGTAATCCTCCAGGACGTACGTGTCACACCGTCAAATTGCGTGCTTTCGGCGGGCTATATTTGGCCCGAGCCTTATTCCAAATGCCTACGTTATCGCAAAGTTAGTGACATGTCAACATTAAAATATATATTATATACTATTTAGTCTAAATAATTTAAATATTCGCTAGACATATCAAATTTTCAGTGGTAATATGACACCTCAGAGGATAAGGAAATTGGTAACTGTTCACAGGGATCGGGGATCAGGGGCCAAGGGCCCAGTGGTACCGATGACTGTCTCGAATCATCGTGATTTAGAGATTGGTAGTGGGGCGGATGCTTAACGGATTGCGGAAGTCTTTGGAAAAGAAAGTCAAGCAATATCGCCCGATCCCCGACCCATGACCCCCGTGAACAGTTAAGGAAATTGAACCTATGAACGAGAGCAAGGATTCTACTCAGCGTCAGATTCTCGAACTGCTGCGCAAGAGCGATGGCGGTCTTACCACCGATGCGCTTTGCAAAGCTTTACAGGTTACCACCATGGCGGTTCATCGGCAACTAGCCATACTTAATAGCCAGGGACTGGTGACCGCACAGCTCGTGCGGCTGCCCCGAGGCCGGCCTACACACGTCTACAGACTCACGGACGCCGCCGACCAGTTTTTCCCAAAGACCTATGCGAAAATGCTTCTGGAGCTTTTAGAGGACCTTAATGTAACGGATGGATTCATTAAGCTACGCGAGATATTCGAAAGGCGATCGCGTCGTTTCGTCGAGAATCATCGAGAGAAGCTCGCCGGCAAAGATTTTCCTGCCAAGGTTAAGACCGTCTGTAATATCTTAGACCAATATGGGTATGAGCCGGAAGTTCAGCCGGTCAGTGAAATGGAAATCCATTTAAAGTTGTTCAACTGCCCGATTGCGCAAGTGGCCAAGAATTTCCCGGATACTTGTAGTTGTGAGCAATCTTACCTTACGGAGCTTCTGGAGGCCAAGGTCACTCGCGACCATCATCTTTTGGCTGAACAGAATTACTGTTCTTATATCATTCAACACACCGCCAAGTGACGGAGAGCCTCTGCCGGCATCTTCTCAATAAATCGGGGCAATGGATTATCCCAATAATGTCAGGGCCCGCGGACTCATGTTGTCACTGAATCTTGGAAGAAGCCCTTACACAATTTATTGAGAAGATACTCGCCGGCCCTGAAAGGGCCGAATAAGATAGCCGGGGGTTCCGCTCCGCTCCACCCCCGGCTATTTTAGGTATCCCTTTCAGGGATATAATTGGCCGACATCGAGTCTTCTCTATAAATCGGGGGTATGGGATCATCCCAAAAATGTAGGGGCGCACGGCCACATGCCACTACTGAATCTTGGGAAAGGCCTGTACCCGAATTTATTGAGAAGATACTTCTGCCGGTGGGTTTCCAGCCGCTTTCACGCGTATCTTTGCCATTGATTTCCAGGCTAGTGTTTTTAGCATGCGATCCCCTAACGCGACCGCTTTACAAACTCAATTTATTTAACCGCAACGCGTGGCTGATCACCGAAACCGAGCTGAAGGTCATGGCCGCGCTGGCGATCATGGGATTAAGCAGCAACCCAAACCAGGGATACAGCAGCCCAGCCGCCAGCAGAATTCCAACCGCATTGTAAGCAAACGCAAAGAAAAGATTCGCTCGGATGTTTCGCATCGTGGCTCGGCTCAGCTTACGGGCCCGTGCGATTCCTCGCAGGTCGCCTTTGACTAGGGTCACGCCGGCGCTCTCCATAGCGACATCGGTGCCCGTCCCCATCGCAATGCCGACATGCGCCTGAGCCAGAGCCGGCGCGTCGTTTATGCCGTCGCCGGCCATGGCCACAATCCGCCCTTCGGCCTGCAAGCGTTTAATAACATTTCCTTTTTGGTCCGGCAGCACTTCCGCCACAACTTCATCGATCCCCAGGATACGGGCCACGGCCTCTGCGGTGACACGATGGTCGCCGGTAAGCATGACGATCCGCACTCCATCTTCATGCAAGCGCTTTATCGCTTCTTTGGCGCTCTCCTTCACGGGGTCCGCCACACCCAGCAGGCCGGCCAGCCGGCCGTCAATAGCTACGAACATCACCGTCTCCCCCATCCGCCGCCGCTCTTCGGCTTGTTGGAGGAGAGTGTGCGGAACGATAATCCCATCGCCCAGGAGCGACGGCGTTCCCAGAGCCACGCTATGTCCATCTATTTGGCCGGCCACGCCTTGTCCGGTCACGTAATGAAAGTTCTGGGGGCGCGCCAGAGGCAGATCTTTAGCGCGAGCCGCATTGACGACAGCCGCCGCCAAAGGGTGCTCGCTGGCCTGCTCGAGGCCGGCGGATAGGCGAAGAAGATCCAACTCGTCCATTTCCGGCGCCGTCGTGATGGAGACCAAGCGCGGCCGGCCTTCGGTGAGCGTGCCGGTCTTATCCACCACTACCGTGTCTACTTTTTCCAAGACCTCCAACGCCTCGGCGTTCTTGATCAGTACTCCAGCCAAGGCCCCGCGGCCTGTTCCCACCATTATAGACATGGGCGTCGCCAGTCCCAGCGCGCAAGGGCAGGCGATGATCAGCACGGCTACGGCATTGACCAGCGCGTGCGCCATGCGCGGCTCCGGTCCTATATAACTCCACAACACGAACGTAACGGCGGCGGTCAGCACGACCCCCCACACGAAGTAGGACGAAACCACGTCGGCCAGGCGCTGGATCGGAGCGCGACTGCGTTGGGCTTCGCTGACCATGCGAACAATTTGGGCGAGCAGCGTATGACGGCCGATCTTATCGACACGCATGATGAGGCTTCCTGTGCCATTGACGGTTCCTCCGGTCACACGACTGTTGGGTGACTTCTCCACCGGCATGGATTCGCCCGTAACCATGGATTCATCCACGGAGCCGTTGCCTTCAATGACCACGCCGTCCACCGGGACGCTTTCTCCCGGACGCACACGCAAGCGATCCCCCATTTGGACACGGTCGAGGGGAACGTCCTCTTCGATACCAGGGTCGCCTAAGCGGCGGGCCGTTTTCGGCGTCAAGCTCAGCAAGGCCTTGATGGCGCTCCCCGTTCGGCTACGCGCCCGCAGCTCAATGATCTGGCCGAGCAGCACCAGCGTCGTGATCACCGCGGCGGCTTCAAAGTAGATGGCCACTTCGTCGCCATGGCTGCGAAACGAGGCTGGAAAAACCGACGGCCAAAGCGTGGCCACCAAACTATAGCCATAAGCGGCGCCGGTACCGATGGCGATAAGCGTAAACATGTTCAATTGACGATGTATAATGGAAGCGGCGCCCCGCGCGAAGAAGGGCCAGCCACCCCACAATACCACGGGAGTGGCAAGGAGCCACTGAATCCAAGAGAGGAGGTGAGCGGGGAACGCCTGCAGAACCGGCCGGCCAGGAATCATTTCCGACATGCCGAGCAGAAGAACGGGGACCGTCAAAACCAGGCTAATGCGGAAGCGCCGGCGCATGTCCACCAGTTCGGGATTGGCGGGCTCTTCCGCCGTGGCGGTACGCGGCTCCAAAGCCATTCCACAGAGCGGACAGTAACCAGGCCCTATTTGCACGATCTGTGTATGCATCGGACAAACATACTCGAGGGGCGCCGGTAGTTTCGTAACTGGTTCCGGGGTGATCGGCTCAAGCCAGGCGCGGCATTTTGGGCAATGGCCGGAGGACGCCAGCCGAACTTCGGAATGCGCGGGGCAGCTATAGACGGCTTTTTTCTCCGCGGCAGGCGGTGATAGGCTAATGGAAACCAGGTTGGGAGGCAACGTCGCCGGATCTGTTCGTAAAAATTTTTCCGGCTCGGCGCTGAACTTGGTCAAACAGTGCAAGCTACAAAAATAGTATACCTGCCCTTGGTGTTCGTGCGAACCCGCCGCCGCGGTGGGATTAACCATCATGCCGCATATGGGATCTTTGGCGGTCCCCCCACTTTCTCCAACGCGGTCATGGGGTGCACGCGGCGGCACATGGCTGCTTTTCTCGTCGTTCATACTCAGCCTCCTTGGGAGCCTGTAGCCCTGCGTAACCGAAACTCACCGTCACGATGGGTTCACATCGGGTCCTTTCATGGCCCTGAAGTTTGGACATTTGCCGCAGGCCACGCGGCGCCCTGCCATAGTCCGAAGCGGGTTCGCATAGCTCTGAAAGAGCGTTCTATAATAGCCAGGGGCAAGCGCAGCGCAGCCCCTGGTATGTAAGATTATATAAGTTATAAGCCCTGAAAGGGCGTGATACCCTTCTGTTCGATGAATACGTATGGAAGACAACGACGGCGGCATAGGACTTCGTCCCCATTAGCGCGCCCTTTATTCATACGAGGGTTTGATGGTTTTGAAATCCCTCCAACATGGCCTCTCCTTTCTCACCACAGAGACACAGAGTTCACCGAGAGATACGGCCCCATAGCCTGAGCATTTACAAAAATGTTAATTTATGCCCGCTCAAAGTATCCATGGCAATGCCGGCCAGTGAAGGACGGGCGCCGCACGTTGCGGCTAAAAACGTAGACAGATCTTCCCGAAATGCGCGCCGCTCGCCAAATAGTCGAAGGCGGCCCGCGCCTCGGCGAAAGGAAATACGCGGTCCACGACAGGACGCATACGGTGCAGCGCGATCGCCCGATTCATCGCTTCAAACGTCTCCCGATCGCCCACGAGAATGCCCTGCAACCGCACGCTCTGCATGAGCAGGGGAATGATATTGAATTCGCTGGTGACGCCGGAAAGAACGCCAATCACACTGATTTTTCCGCCTAAGCTTATGGCGCGTACGGATCTTGCCAACGTGCCGGCGCCACCCACTTCCACGATATGGTCCACACCGGCGCCACCGGTGAGCTCGCGTACCCGTTTATCCCATTCCGGAGTAGTCTGATAATTAATGCCGTCAGCGACTCCTAAGACGGCCAACCGCGCCAGCTTTTCATCGCGGCTTGACGTAGCAATGACACGCGCGCCCACCATTCGGGCAAACTGTAGGGCGAAAAGGGAGACGCCGCCGGTGCCTTGTATGAGCACGGTGTCGCCCGCTTTCAAGTCGCCTTGGCTGATGAGCGCGTTCCAGGCGGTTACGGCGGCGCAGGGCAGCGTAGCCGCTTCTTCATCGGTTAGATGATCGGGTACCCTGACCACGCCCTCTTCATTAAGGGCGATGTACTCCGCGAGCATCCCGTCATACGGGCCGCCCAGCGTGGACGTCAGTTTTTCCCGAGTCGGCGCGCCGCTAATCCACTTCTGCGCAAAAATGCCGGCCACGCGCTCGCCGACTTTCACGCGGGTCACCTCTTTTCCCACGCTCACGACCTCGCCGACGCCATCGGACAGGGGAATCAGCGGCAAACGTTGTTTGGGATTATACAGGCCTTGCAGCATGAGCAGGTCGCGGAAGTTGAGCGACGCGGCCCGCAGCCGTATGAGAACCTCGTAAGGCTGCGGTTCCGGCTCGGCGCGCTCGGTTCGTGTTAGAGAGTCCATGCCAAACGTCTTCTGAATCTCATAAGCTTTCATATCATTACGTCCCAGTAAGTACGCAGAGTCAGGGACAAGCCTCCGTTCGCCGGTGCAAACAGAATCATTTCTGAAAAGCAACTACTCAGCAGGCGCTCCATAGCCCCGTAGGGGCGGCATGTTTATAGCCAGAAGCCATTGCATAGTAGTCAAGCTCCATAGGAGCGACATGTACAGAGTCTTTATTATCAAAGCCTGCACATGCCGCTCCTTAGAAACTTCCCTGTTTCTTCTTTATTCTGCGCGTCGTTAAAGCTCGCCTACAATCGTGATTGGCCGGTCATACTTGCTCTTTGAAATGTCCAATCTCCAGAGCGCTCCAGAGGGGCGCCGAGAGGTCACAGACTCATTTGATACTGCATTATCATCTCATCTTCAGCTCTAGGGCCTTAGGTCAAGCACCTCTCAGCGCCCCTGTCGGGGCGCGTGCGACTTTATGGTTCGCCTGCTTCGCAGGATTGGCGCCGGCCCGCGCCAAAATGTCCAAACTCCAGGCTCCTTAGAAACTTCCCCAGTTTCTTCATTATTCTGCGTGTCGTTAAGACAAGCTGGGGGACTCCTACGGAGCTTGACTGTTTCGGAATCCCAGTTACTATAAACATGCCGCCCCTACGGGGCTGAGAGGCATGCCTGAATAGTTACTCTGAGCATCTAATAATAACTAAACTCTATTGTATATGTACATGGGTAAGAGTAATGAGGCGTCGCCGCAGACCGAGCCGGAGTATTCTCCCTCTGAAAATACCTGGGAGCGCCGGCATCCCTGCCGGCGAACCCCGTAGCGGATCGCGTCCACTCTTGTCGCGGCGGTAGTCGGGGCGCTCCCAGGGGCGCCGTTGATATTTTCATTCGATATGGTGCGCCCACCGGGCGCATGAATAACTCCCTCTGAAAATAACCCTGGCTATTCTTTAGCAATAGAGGGCCGCCGCATGCTCAATTTTGTTTGATCTCCGACACGCTTACAGAAGCCATGATTCAACTATTTGAATAATGGAATTCAGTAGTTTGGATTGCCGTCCCAATATTCTTCCGAGATAGAGCTTTTCTGATGCTATTTAACTGAGGGAAGGGGGCTTTCTTATACTTGGTTGTGTGACTCTTCTTTGGTACGCTATTTGCAGTCCGCGGATCGACTTTATTTTACGAAGGGGAATAGAAACCCTCCCTGACGGTTTCTAGCAGGCCAATATTTAAGAACTCGGGTGGTAGCGATGATGTTTTAGTTACGCGATAGTTTTCTAGGCGTTTGGATTGCTAGACAGTATGAACAAGTAGCCTGGGAACTGGGTAATTGGCGGTGATTGTCAAACCAAAACGTATACGGCATTCTCGAAGAGGGTAGAGTATATTTATAACTTTAACGAAGTAACTCGCGTTAAGTGGGGTTAGATCGATGCTATTAATGCGAGTGTTTCAGAAGGAGTTTTTCCTATGCGGAGAATTATGCTCAGAAGATTTTTGCTGGCGTACTTGGTGATAGGTTTGTTGACTATAAGTGGGTTGGCGCAAGCGATCATGGGTCGTCTCGTCGGCACCGTTTCCGATGCGAACGGCGTTATCCCGGGCGCTACGGTCACGGTGAACAATAATGATTCCGGTAAAAAGATAGGCCTTGTATCGGGCGGCAACGGTAGTTTTTCCCTCCCACAGCTTGATGTGGGTACCTATACGGTCACCGTATCCGTGCCCAATTTTAAAACCTTTACCGCGACCAACGTGAAGATCGAAGTGGGTAAGGAATACTCATTGAATATAAAACTGGCAGTTGGTAACATCAGCGACGAAGTCACTGTCGTCGCCGGCGTTGACCTTCTCAACGCGACGACGGCCGAACTGAGCAATACAGTTACTCCCGAGCAGATTCGAGCGTTGCCACTGAACGGTCGTAACCCGCTAGAACTAATTTCTCTACAAGCCGGTTCGGCCAATACCGGTGCCTATCCCACAACCATCAATGGGCAACGTTCCTCATTTACTAACATCACGCGCGATGGTATCAACATTCAAGATAACTTTATCCGCTCCAATGCGACCACGTTCGTACCGGATCAGCCGACGATTGACAATACCGGCGAGTTCACGGTCACGACGCAAAATGCCGGCGCCGATCAAGGTTCCGGCGCGTCACAAGTATCTCTGGTTACCCCGCGCGGTACTAATGAGTTTCACGGCAGTCTCTTTGAATATAATCGCAACGGGGCGGCCGAAGCCAACAGTTTTTTCAATAACTTTGTGGGTTCACCCGTCCCGTTCCGCAACCGCAATCAATTTGGTGGACGGATTGGCGGCCCCATTATCAAGGAAAAGCTGTTCTTCTTTGGGTATTATGAAGGTCTGCGCGATCGCAGATCGAGTTTGAGGGAACGCACTATTCTGCTGCAGGATGCCCGTAGCGGAATTTTCACTTATCGTGATAACTCGGGCCAAGTGCGTACGCTAAACGTTCTTTCGACAGCCGGTTTTTCAGGCATCGATCCGATCGTTAATAGCCGTGTTCTTTCCGGCTTACCAACCGGTGGCAATAGATCTGATCTAGGTGATCAGTTAAATACAACCGGCCTCAGTTTCAATCAGAAAAATAATAGCAACCGTAATAACTTCACCACGTCCATCGATTATGACCTTCGCGCGGCCCACGCGATCCGGGGTGTTTTTAGTTATGCCGATGAGGAGAACTTGCGCCCGGATGCGGATGGCAGCGCGGGTTTCTCTACGACGCCCGTCATCATTCAGCCAGCCAAAAGAAAGTTCCTTTCACTCAGTTATCGCGCGACGCCCAGCGCCCACCTTACCAACACTGTATCCGGCGGCTTTTTGCGGTCCAGGGCCACATTCGATCGGACCCAAGCCCCGCCGGCTTATTATATTTCGGTCCCGCTCATTAGCAGTCCGGAGGTTAGTTTCCAACCACAGGGGCGATCTACGTTTACTTACTCTCTACGGGACGACGCCGTGTATCAGTGGGGTACGCATTCATTCCGCTTCGGCACTCAGACACAGTTTGTCCGCATCAACTCCTTCGTTTCCTTTAACATTGTTCCAACCTTCTCCTTAGGCACTAATCAAAACACGCCGTCACTAACGGCCGCCCAATTCCCAGGAGGTATTAGCTCGGTTCAGCTTGGCCGCGCCAACAATCTTTTGGCGCTGCTCGGCGGCATCGTCGGCGCTGGTGACCAGCGATTTAACGTCACAAGCAAGGAAACCGGTTTTGTTCCGGGCGCCTTCCAAATTAACCGGTTAAACTATGACAATTACTCTTTCTACTTTCAGGATCAATGGCGCGCCACGCCGCGCTTGACTCTGGGTGCGGGTCTTCGCTACGAAATATATACCCCGGTGAGAGACGCCAGCGGTCTGGCGCTGGAGCCTGTGATTCCGGCAGGAACCAGTCCGATTGCTGCTATTCTTAATCCGAATGGAACGTATAACTTCGTGGGGGGTAACGCCGGCGGTACGAATTTTTACAAGACAGACAAAAACAATTTCGCTCCTATACTATACGCGGCGTATTCGCCGAAATTTGAGAACGCCTTCTTGAATCACCTCTTTCCCGGTGACGGCAAAACGGTGATTCGCGGCGGTTTTCGTATGAGCTACGTTAATGATGAGCTGGTGCGCAGCGCCGACAACGCGCTGAGCGGCAATCAGGGTTTGTCGCAGAGCATCAATGCCCTTACGCCCGGCGGCTCCCCGAATGTTAACTTGCGCTTGAACAATCTACCGACGCTCACCACGCCTACGCTGCAGGTACCGCGTACCTACTTGCAAAATAACCTGATAGCTGGTCGTTTCGGAACGGTGTTTGCCATTGATCCGAACTTACAGGCCGCACGCACGGTGGAATATAACTTTAGTATCCAGCGTGAACTTGGTTGGCAGACGGCTATCGAGGCTCGTTATGTGGGTAGTTTCAGTAATAATCTGGTGCGTGGTAACGACTACAATCAAGTGGAGGTCAGAGATAACGGCTTTGTAGCGGACTTCACCCGCGCACGTCAAAACTTAATTCTTTCCGGCGGTAGGAGTGGCGCGTATGATCCGAACATTCCAGGTAGCCAGCCGCTGACGGTGTTCCCCAATCTGTCGAGTGGGGGCTTACTTAACAATCCGACGATTATTAACCAACTACAAGCCGGTACTGCTGCCGATCTGGCGATTCTTTACATTCAGAACAATCTAGCCGGCAATGTCCGGTTCCTGGCCAATCCGAATACAGGCGTTGCGGACCTTCTGAACAATAGTTCCAAGTATCGTTACAACGCGTTGCAGCTTGAACTTCGTCGGCGTTTTTCTCAGGGGCTTGCCATCCAGGCCAACTACACCTTCCAGAAGACACTGACCGACTCCGGCGGCACCGGCCAGACGCGCTTCGATCCCGTGCTGGACAATCGCCAGCCGAAACTAGAATATGCCCGTGCAGAGTTTGACCAGGCACACATCTTTAACGCTAATTTCATTTATGACCTACCGTTCGGCAAAGGACAGCGTTATTTCAACGATCCGTCCCCGCTTCACTATATATTGGGCGGCTTCCAGTTGAGCTCGATCTATCGTATTGGGTCGGGCGCTCCTCTTTCGATCGTCGCTCCGACCGGCACGCTAAATCGCGCGGGTCGGGCGGGCCGGCAAACCCCCTTCACCTCGCTGACCAAGGATCAGATCAAGAACCTTTTGAGCGTTCGTCGTATAACGACCGGAACGGGTGGTGTATATTATATCGACCCGAATATACTCGGGGCGGATCGCCGCGGAGCGGTCCCCTGTGGCCAGACACCCTTCAGCGGAGAAGTATTCTTCAATCCCTGCGAGGGCCAGACCGGTAACCTGGAGCGTTTCTTCCTCAGTGGTCCAGTCACCTTTAATTGGGATGCTGGACTGACTAGGACGATCCCAATCACGGAGCGAGTTAAAGTAAATATTCGCGCCGAAGCCTTTAACTTGATCAACCGTGCCAACTTCTTTTTCACGTCCGGTGCCACCCTTCAGAGCGTGAATAGTACCACCTTCGGACGGATTAGTAGCGCGTCCGCTGGGCGTATTATGCAGTTCTCGGCTCGGCTCGATTTCTAAAGCCGCGGGGCAGTCGATAACGCAGGAGCGGCCTCCATCCGATCTCTTTGAAGGAGGCCGCCCATTTTTCGCTCTCACGTAGCAGCCCTTCCGTTTCGGGCGTATCATCTCCACGTTTGATCCGCGTATCATTCTAATCGCAGAAACGCGGAGGCACCCCGACGAATGTGGATCCCACACTTCTCTCTGCGTATCCGAGTTTCCGGGTAGTATCAACTTCCGGCTATTTAGCCACCGGCTGCAATTCCTCCAGGATGCGGCGGGCATCGTAGATCTTGGTTAAGGTTTCCAGAATTCCCTCCGAATGTACGGCTACGGCTCGGGCTTGCTGGTCGTCGTAGACATAATTCAATATCAACGATTGAATGTTGCCGTCAAAGATGATCCCTACCAGCTCGGCGTTGCGGTTAATGACCGGCGAGCCGGAGTTGCCGCCGATAATGTCGGCCGTGGCCACGAAATTGAACGGCGTGCTTAAATCCAAGGTCGCTTTCTTCTCCAGCCAACTTTTAGGCAACTGATAGGGCGGCCGGTCGCCATGAGCGTAGGCATGTTCGTAGGCGCCCTTAAGCGCGGTCGTGCAGGGTACCGGCTTGCCGTTCTCGCGGTAGCCCTTCACCACTCCGAAACTCAGCCGAAGCGTAAAGGTCGCATCCGGGTACAGGCGCGTCCCTTTGCTATCAAAGAGCGCCTTAGAAATCAGCGCATAGTTCCTGCGCTCCACGCCCTGGACTTCATCTTCGTATTGCTTACGCAATATTCGCGATTTCGCGTCGACGAGTTGCGCCAGCTTGATCATGGCATCGTTGCTCTCGGCAAAGGCCGTGCGGCCGCCCCGCGCTAAATCCTTGCGCACCGCCACGTCTTTCAATTTTGTGTTCTGGATGAACGCTCGAGCCGCCGCCTCCGGAGTACGACCATTAAAAATCTGCGTGATCAAGGGATCGTTCGCGCCAAGCTCTTCATGCAGAAGCGTCAGCGAGCTTCCCAGCTTCGCGACTTCCAGATCGTCGTAAATAGGCGCCGGCGAAAAAAGCTGCTGTTCCAGCGACGGTAGGTTGGATTCGCGATACTCGCGCAGCCGCTTTTCGTTAGGCGCCGGCTTCTCGTCAGTCAAACGCAGAAGATGGCGAGCCATGCCGAAAAGTGTGGAGTTAAATCCTGCCCCGCCCTCCAGCAGAGTATACGTCTTATAATAGCCGGTAAATTTCTTGCAGGCGGCGGTAACCGCGTCCCACGCGCCGCCGTATTCCGAACGACGTCGGGGGTCACGGGCGATCGCTTTGCGCAGCGCTTGCTCTTCGGCCTTTTTCTTGTCCATCAGAGCTTTGGTTTTGAGACCTTCGTATTCGCCTTTGAGCGCTTTCAAGGAGTTCTCGATACTGAAGATCTCTTCCTTGGCTTGCCGCTCCGGCTCGGATCCGCTCGCGCTGTAGGCCAGCAGGGCGGCCCGCTCTCGCTCCAGACGCCGCAAGGCGAACGGCAACCCATGATCGCGCAACTGCTCGAGCCGCGCCACGGTGTGCAAGCGGCCGGTCGTACCGGGATTGCCGGAGACGAAAATCAATTCATCGGCGCGGGCGCCGCGCTTGCTCCACTTTAAATAATGCTCAATGCGCGCCGGCTTATCCCCTTCATAAACCCGGAAGAAACAAATATCGAGATCATACCGCGGATACATAAAGTTGTCCGGATCGCCGCCAAAAAAGGCTATATCAAATTCCGGCGCGAACACCAGACGCACATCGGTGTATTTTTTATATTGGTAAAGATTAAACATTCCGCCTTGATAAAGCGTGACGACGTCGCACCGCTGACCCGTACGATCGGCGCATTCTTTTTCAAGGGTCGCCATGGCCCCGCGTTGCGCGGTGTTGCGCGCTGCGTCATCCATGCCGGCTTTGACCGCTGCGTTGACACGCGCCGTTACGTCCGCAATCCCGGTAACCACATTAAGCTCGAGATCGGGGCACTGGCGCTCTTCGTCGGCGGACTTGGCATAGTATCCGTTGCGGTAAAAATCCTGGCCGGCCGCGCTGACTTTCTGCAAGCAATCGGCGCCGACGTGATGATTGGTCATGACGAGTCCATTGGCCGAAACAAACGAACCGGATCCGCCGTTATTGAATCGCACCGAAGCCAGCCGCACGTGGTCGAGCCATGCGGCTGTCGCATCAAAATTATAACGTGACTTCAACAAGGCTTTCGGCGGATTATTAAAGGTCCACAGGCCTTCATCGGCCCGTGCGCCAAACGTGAGCAGGCCGGCAACGAACGTCGCCGCGAGAAAGAATTTTCCAGTCATGGTGTGATGTTCTCCTCCAAAGTTTTAGTACCGCATTTCAATAATACGAGAACGTATATTTCAGGGGGTAACGGTCACCCCTAATCTAAGACAAAGGCCCATCACTACTGAGGTACTTGTAGCGGTCTCGCCCCAAAGGGGCGGTGGAGATTAGCCAGGGGCCAGCGGAGCGCCGCCCCTGGACCGTGTGACCCGTCCCTGATGCGCCCTGGAGGGGCGCGGGACGGCACCCGCGGCGGCTCTCCGGCGCCCTTCCAGGGGCGCGGGAGGGTGGCTTGGCCATATTCCTGGGGCTGCGCTCCGCTGGCCCCAGGCTAATCTCCACGGCCCCTCCGGGGCCATTAATAAAAACAGCTCCAGTGACAAGTAAAATACAAAGTAACTACTCAGCCAGTGCCTTTAGCTCCGTAGGAGCGAGCTGTTTATAGCACAAATCCATGCGTGAGTTCGAACAAGCCCCGTAGGGGCGGCCTGTGTAAGGTTGATTTCGTCGACGAATGTGTCCGGACAGGTCGCTCCTACAGAGCTGAAGGACCTACCATAGGAATCGCTACTACAAACAGGCCGCCCCTACGGGGCTGAGACGCATTGCCTGAGTAGTTACAATACAAATAGTAATTAAGAAATGTTGCACTTAGCCAATCATTTCGAAACTGTTCTGCCACCCAGCCGATATAGTACTGGGATCAGTAGCGACCGGTACTGTATCAATGCAGGCCCCTGAACAGTTGCACGTCGAAGTATTCATTGTCTGCCGGTTACCATCTGCCGCTTCACCGACGCTTGGCCGGCATGAATCGGAGCCTCGCTAAGTCTTGAATGCTTCCTGAAATTGTTTTAGTAGTGTGGGGTCGTTGGTTTTGAGCTTGCCCGAGATGAAGTCGAGCGTCCCCGGCTTATACTCGCCGCGCCATATTTTGACAAAGAGTTCGGGGGAGGAAACGAAGACACAATCCGCGTTGTCAACGGTTTTGCCTTCCTCGACCGTGACCTTTCCGTCAACGAACTTCACCGTCCACTTGTCCTTTTCGCCCAGCGAAAAATAAAAGCTAAGGTCTTCTTTGATGCTTCCCTTCTTGTAGTTTTTTTTCAACCCTTTAAATATGTCACGCGCTTTTTCCGGCATATTCCTCCTCGTAAATAAGAATACACTGGTAACCCTATATGCGAATCAGTATATTTGACCTTTAGAGCAAAAGCAATAATCAGCCGTTTGTGCTAAGGGGTGATTCCGGCAGGTTCTATAGACCTTAAGGAAGGACATTTGGCATCAGAATGGGACAAAGACAGTGGGGCAGGCCTCTTGCCTGTCCCTGGAGTTTGGACATTTGGTATCGAGCGGGGTGCCGTTTACAACCCAAAGCTCCAGAGGAGCGTTCTATAATAGCCAGGGGCAAGCGAAGCGCCGCCCCTGGAAAGAAACCGCCCCTCGCGCGTAAGCCCTGAAAGGGCGCACTAAGGAAGATCAATTCTTACACTAGCGCCACGCGTTTCAGGATGAGCTGCGCGTCTTGTACCGGAAATACGGGGTTGGGTTGGATGAACGTTATGTCTGGGATTGAGGTCGGTAGTTTCGCAGAAGGTAGCCCGCCCTTTCAGGGCTTAAAACTTCTATAGTCTTACATACCAGGGGCTGCGCTGCGCTTGCCCCTGGCTATTATAGCTCGCTCCTACGGAGCTACAAGAACAAGCTTTGGGCTATGGCTGGGCATCGCGTGGCCTGTGGATAATATCCAAACTCCGAGGGCAGGTCTCTTGCCTGTCCACACAGTCGGGAAGCCTGTGCCACTTTTCCAAAAACTTTTTATTGAAAGATACAGCATCCAAGGCTATGACAAGGTTGGCCGTAGTTGTACGCACCGTGAAACTTCGGCAAGACATCTTCTGGATATTTCGTCTAATGATGGATCTCGCCGCGTACAAGAAACAGCTCTCGTCTTGACCATGACTTGCCGATCGTCACACCCGTAGGTATATACTTTGAACGGTCACAAAGTAACAGAACCGGGAGCGGTAGCGACCGGGTTGGCCCGTTGTGAAAGGGTTCGCCACCCGGTCGCTACCGCTCCCGGTTCTGTAAGAGTGGGCCCCCTAAAATAATAGTTTACGCCCGCTCGAAGTATAGTGGCGCATTAATGGATGGATGATCATTATGGCCTGGGGGCCGGTCGAACCTACTTAATCTTATTGGAGGATTTTATGAATAAAGCTATACAATATGCCGACCAACATTTTGACAAATTCGTGGAAGAACTTAAGTCCCTGGCGCGGATTCCGAGCGTTAGTTTTCCAGGGTTCCCGCCGGAGGAAGTGCAGCGATCGGCTCAGGCGGTGGCCGCCTTGCTTACTGCCGCTGGGTTTGACCATGTTGAAGTATTGCGTGTGGGAGACGCGCACCCTTACGTCTACGGTGACTGGCTGCACGCGCCTGACGCGCCCACGGTCTTATTATATGCTCACCACGATGTGCAGCCGCCCGGCCGCGCCGAGCTTTGGAAATCTCCACCCTTCGAGCCGACCAAGCGAGAGGGCCGGCTCTTCGGACGCGGAACGGCGGATGACAAAGCCGGCATTATCGTACACACATCGGCCGTGGTTTCCTACCTGCGCTCAACCGGCAAGCTGCCGGTCAACGTCAAGGTCGTCATTGAAGGCGAAGAGGAAATCGGCTCAGAGCATCTCGAGCATTTCCTACAGGTCTATCAGAACAAACTCCAAGGAGACCTGATTGTGCTCACCGATACGGCCAACTTTGACGTCGGCATTCCCTCGATAACGACGTCGCTGCGCGGCATCAGCGCCGTTGAGGTGGAAGTACACGTCATGGATCATCCGGTGCATTCCGGCATGTGGGGCGGCCCGAGTCCCGATCCGGTGCTGGCCTTGGCCAAGATGTTGGATAGTTTGATTGATGCGAGCGGCCGTATCACCATCCCCGGAATCTACGATGATGTGCGCCCCTTGTTGCCGGTCGAGCGCGCTTCATTGGCGTCCTTAGAATATGGTGAAAAGGAATTCCGAGAACAGGCGCAATTGTTGCCAGGCGTGCAGTTCATCGGCGGCGACGCGTCCGTTCTGGAAAAGTTGTGGCGCCTGCCGGCCCTCTCGGTTAACGCCATAGAGGCCAGCCATCGCAAGACCGTTGCCAACATAATCAACGAGAGCGCCTGGGCCAAGGTCGGCATACGCACGGTGCCCGACATGGATCCGATCAAGACCATCAAGCGTCTTACCGACCATCTTAAAGCGCATGCGCCTTGGGGCGTGGAAGTAAAAATAATATCTGAACAGGCGGGATCTTGGTGGATAACCAAGCCGGAAGGACCGGCTTTTGAGGCGGCGCATGCCGCCATGACGAAGGGTTTTGGACGAGAAGCGGTTTATATCGGCGCCGGCGGTAGTATTCCTTTTGTTGGTCCTTTTGCGAATGTACTCGGCGGGGCGCCGGCCTTGCTGATCGGAGTGGAGGATCCGTACACGAACGCACACTCAGAGAACGAGAGCCTGCATCTGGGCGATTTCAAGAAATCGATTGCCGGCGCTATCTACCTGTATGAAGAACTCGCCGCGCGTTACAAACGGTAGAAAACAGCGGCGCGCAATGGCCAAGGCCGAGGCGTCCGAAAACGCCCCAGCCTTGGAATAGTCGTCCCGTAAGGGGGGAATATCTTTGAGGGCCCGCGCGGTTTGGTCAGGTACCTCCGCTACTGACCATGCCCCAGCGGGCCCGTTAGCATCTCCTACCGAGCGATGTGCTGTGTTGCATGTCGACAGCACTGTTCAATTAAGTCACTCACTCGCCGAGGAAATGCTTTTCGTATGGATCGCAATGCAACTCAATACGATCTCTCTCAGCACGTCCGGCGATAATCTTTTGGTCAGAACATATGACCCCCAAGAACAACTGGCCGCCAACATCGCCAACATAGCTCCGGTCGTTAGCAATCGCTTTATCGCCATACCCTCTGATACCTGATTCCTTTTCAGACTTAGTTTCGACGCCATCAGGGCGGCCGACTAAGTATCGTCTGACCGCCAAGCTCTGATACGGGTATTAGCAACAAATGGTCCAAGTCCGTAAGCCTCGATTTTTTCTGGAAGAGCATTAATTGGGGCAGGCGATTCGATGGATCATTCGGTCATAATGACTGAATGATTCGGTCAAAATGACGGAAGCGGACAAGTAGCCCAAGAAATTGACCACATAAAGCACAAAAATCACAAAATGAGTTTCTTGAATTGGATTTTAGGCGCGCCGAAGTTGATCAGCAAGGCGTGCCGATGTCCCGAGGCACGTAAATATCCGAGCGCCTGAAGCCGATGTGGTCTGCCTTACTCTGTCGCACAACGCCAGTATCGCTTTCTCGTCCATTTTGTGTCTTCTGTGCCTTTTGTGGTTCAATTAGTTCGCACCAGTACAGGTCCAAAACCAAATAATCATGGAGCAACGGCGAGTATAGCACAAAGCCAAGAATAGAAACGAAACAAGTAACCTCGGGGTTGAGCTTTCCGGCCGGCGCAGTACCCATTGCGGGGGATGCGACCCTTATGTAAACTAGAACCGGAATTAAAATTGTGCTAAACCGGCAGACAGGCCTCCTACTATCGGAGAGAGTTATTACGTATGGACTACTATGTGATTGCCATCATTTTCCTCGCTCTCGCCTTTGACTTTAGTAATGGATTTCATGATGCGGCTAATTCGATAGCCACCGTTGTTTCGACGCGCGTGCTTACGCCGCTTCAAGCCGTCAGTTGGGCGGCGTTTTTTAATTTTATTGCGGCGTTTACGTTTGGCACGGCCGTCGCCAAGACCTTAGGCTCCGGCATGATCGACTTGAGTCAGATTGACCTGCACGTGCTCTTTACCGGACTGATTGGGGCGACCGCATGGAACATTATCACTTGGTATTTTGGCCTACCGACCAGCTCGAGCCATGCTCTAATGGGCGGCTATGCGGGCGCGGCTATCGCCAAAGCCGGTTTGGGCGTCATCATTCTGAAAGGATGGCGACTGACCATAGCGTTCATCATACTGGCGCCCGTGGCCGGCTTGGTGCTCGGTTTCGCGCTGATAGCCATTGTTTATTGGCTCTTCCGTAACTCCAATCCGGGTAAAGTGAATAAATATTTTCGGCGGTTGCAACTATTTTCCGCCGCCTTGTTCAGCCTTGGGCACGGCACCAATGACGCGCAGAAGACGATGGGTATCATTGCCGGCGTGCTATTTACGGCGCACAAACTCGAAAAATTCACAATTCCTTTTTGGGTGGTTCTGATTTGTCACTTCGCGATTGCGCTCGGCACAATGGCCGGCGGGTGGCGGATCGTCCATACCATGGGGAGCCGCATAACTAAGTTGCAGCCGGTAGGGGGCTTTTGCGCGGAGAGCGCGGGCGGCATTGCCATTTTGGTCAGCGCCGGGTTTGGCATTCCGGTGAGCACGACCCATACGATTACCGGCGCCATCATGGGTGTAGGTTCTATACGCCGCTTGACCGCGGTGCGCTGGGGGGTGGCGCGTCGCATCCTGTGGGCCTGGATTTTAACCATCCCGCTGTCGGGGCTCCTTTCCGCGCTCATCTTTCGTCTCTTGCAGCCCGTAATGCCGAGACTGTAATGCGGCCGGGTATGTCACACTCCGACTTACCTGTCTCGGCCTCCCCGCCCGCTACCGCAGGCGGTTCTGTTCTTTATTCGTCGCGGCGCCCCACTAAGGGGAATGAACAACTCCTCCGCTTTTTTTAATAGTCGTGACGTCCTTCAAAGAGATATGAGGAGCCACGCGCGGTTTTGGCCGCCTATTTCTGCCTCTCCGCCAACTCCTTATAATACTGTTCAACCCAGCGGCGATATTCTTCCGGTACCGAATCCTCATCCATTGTGGCCAATTTGTTCTTAGCGATGATCAAGCCCAGTTGTTTGCTGATCTGCAATTCCAGGCGCTGCAGTGGATCGAGAACTTGCGTGCGCAGGCGCTCGACAAATTGCGGATCGTTGCCGGCGCCTTGGGCGTCCAAGCGGCGCATGCCTCCAAGAATCTGTTCCATCATGGCGCGCAGTTCTCGATTGGGAATACGACCGGCCAGCTCCGCGGCTTCCCGTATACGCTCCTGCAGTTCACGCTCTACTTGGCGACCCAGCGAGTCGGCGCCAGGCGGGCTGCCGACGGGCGGGCTGCCGGACATCGTGCCCGTCATAGGCGACGGCTCTTGCCCCTGGTTTCCCCGCGTACCGCGACCTTGATCGGATGGCGAGCCGGTAGGAGGGGGAGCTTGACTGTTTTGATTCCGGCGAGAACCATTCTGAGCGGATTGGCCGTCATGAGGCGAGCGGTTCTGACCATCCTTTGGGGACGGTGTGCTCGGGTTCGCGGACGGCTGTCCCTGGGCCGGCCGACGACCCTCCGCTTTCCCCGCTCCCTCCGGGCGGAGGCGATCGCCCTGCCGGCTCGGCACACGGTCTGATAGCGAACTGAGATTTTCCATCAAGTCGCGCGTGCGGGAGAGCGCCTCCGCCAACTTTTCCTCTTCCGACTGGCCGGCGCTTTGCTCGGCTTCCTTTAGACGTTGTAGCGCTTGGCCCAGCGCACTTGAAATAGCGTGTTCGCGCCGGCGGGCTTGCTCCATAGGACCTCGATCGAGCCGATCTTTTCCCTCACGGATTTTCCCCGGCAGGTTTTCTTGCGCCAGCGTGTCACGGGCCTGCCTCAGCTTATCACCCACGGGAGATGGCAAGCGCCGTCGCCCGCTTTGCGCCTCCTGAGTCATGCGATCGATTTCGGCTTTGGCCTGCTCAACCTGCTCGGCCAGGTTTTCTTTGCGGCTGGCGAGGCGTTTGCGCGTAGCCTCGGCGGATCGGGTCGCCGCGGAGTCGCTGCGGCTCAGTCGCTGCACTTCCTTTTCAATTTGGTTTTGTTGATCGAGTATCTGCTCCATGTTCTTACGCGCCGCGCGTATATGATCGCGCAAACGGCCTTGCTGCGTATTTTGTAACTGCCGCTGGGCGCGCTCGAGTTGTTGTTGGGCGCGGGCGCCGCTGCCCGCGGCGGCGCCGGCGTCATTCTGTCGCAGCTTCTCCAGCGATTTCTTCATCTCCGTCAGAGTCTGCTCAAGCTGCTCTTGCAGAGCGCGCTTTTCCCGCTCCGGTTGATCGCGAGAGAGTCGCTCGAGTTGTCGCTTGAGCTCTTCGACCTCCTTCATCATTTGCGCCTGGGCTTGCATGGACTGACCGCTTCCGCCCCCGCTCAACGCCGGCTGGCCTGTCGCCAGTTGCAGGGCCTGCTCATTGATTCTCTGCTGCCGCTCTGCCAATTCCTTGAGCTTGCGCCGTATCGCATCCATCTGTGCGTCGCGATCGCCGCGCCGCGACGGCGCCAAAGTTTCGTACTGGTTTTTCAACTTGTCCATCTCAAGGGTGAAGAGCTCTTCGAGATCATCCAGCAAGCGCTCGCTCGAACGGCTATTCGGACTGTTGCTGCTGCCGTAAGCCACCTGCAATTCCTTGAAGAGGCTCTCCGCTTTCAACAGTTCCTGCAAGGCGGCCCGTTCCGGCGACAAGGCTTCCGTCAGTCGATCTTTCATAAGCCACGATTCGGCCTCGCCCATTTTCTCGGAAGCTTGGTTGAAAAACTCTGAGAGTTTCTTGAGCATCTCATCGCCGAAGACTTGCATACGTTGCTTGATCTGTTCCGCCAGCGTTTTCGCTTCCTGCTTTAATCGCCCTTCGGTCAACACCAGGGCCCGCAAATTTTCGGCGTAAGTCCGTTTGTCAAACTGCTCTTTATTGCTTAGGACTTTCCATGTGGCGGCAATAACTTCACGCTGCTGCTGGATCAACTGACGGAAGGCGTTGCCGCCTTCGGACTCCCCGCCGTCGGCCGCCTGCACCTGGCGAAATTCCTTGTCCGTGCGAGTAATATCTAAAAAATAGATGTCCGATCGAGCCACCCGCCGCGGGGACGGGTCACCATCACGCGCCTGCGCGTAATACGTAACGAAATCTCCCGGTGAGAGCCTCATATCTTCCAGAAAAAAGGTGTGTGTGGCCGAGACATTTTTCTTGCCGCGGCCGCGGCGACCCTCGAACAAAAGGACCCTGGTCTCCTGGCCACCGTTGATGGTATAAACCAGCTCCACATTAGACAGTTCGAAATCATCCTCGGCCTTTACTTCGGTCAGCACTTCTTCCAGGCGAGTGGCCTTGCGGTCGCGGCCGGGCTTAACCATCGCAACGGTAGGCGGATTGTCGGTCAGGGCTTCAATCCTATATTCTTCCGAGGCGAGGTACATTTTACCGCGCCGGTCAGTAACTTGTATCACATAGCTGGTGTTCTTGAGAACGGGGATACGGGCCTGCAGGGCTTGCCCGGCGACCGTCATGGGTTGAGAGGCGCCGTCATTATAAAGGATCCTGGCGCCGGTGACGGACTGATTGATTTCGGCGAGAAAATCCACTTGCGTTCCTTTAACGGCCGACAGGTTGCCATCGTTTTCGATGATTTGCTCCGGCAGGCCGGTGTAGGGTGGGTAGTGGTAAGTCGTCTTGATTTTCTCGACGCGTGGTATATCGCCGACGGTGATTCGGAAATGACGAGATTGTATCTGTTCACCACTGACATAGTATTCTCGGCTTGCGGTTAGATTAAACAGTGTTAGGGTGAAACCGTTGCTTTCCGAGTCCGTCGTCATGGCCTGCGCCGTCCACTCGACCGCATTGGAATCCTTACTGATCAGCTCGACCTTCTCCGGCACTAAGCCTTCAAACCGAGCAGTGATCTTAAGGTCAATGCCTTTAGCAATGTCCACATCGCCCGGTGTAACCATGACCTTATAGGCTGTAGGCCGCGCCGCGGCCTGAGATCCGTAAGGGAAAAGTTTTCCTACTCCATAGCGCAACGAAGCGGGGCCCAGGAGCAAGGAGAAAATCGCGGCAAAGAGAATCGCCGCTGAGAGCCCGCCGAAGGCGGCGAGGTCTCTGCTTTTAATTAGACGGCGGACATCGATTCGATGAGTATTTTCAAGCGCATCCACAATTAGCCTGTCGGTCAGCGCCGGCGAAATATTCGGCCCTTGGGACGGCGCGGCTCCCATCTCCACAGCGCTGCTGAGGCGTTCTTGAAGTTCCGGATAGTTTTCTTCGATAAAGCGGGCGACCTGGACATAGGACACGCGCCGCCCCGCCGGCAAAAGCAGGTACCGCACCGCGGCGAAGGTTGTCGAAAGGATGACAAAAACTCGCAAGACCCAGATGGACGCCGGAGTGAATCTAAGTTGTCGTCCCATGTAGACGCTCAAGAACAAACTAGCCAACGCGAAGGCCAGCGTAATCGCCAGACCTTTAAGCCAGCGTGCGACGCGCCAACGGCGGGACACGGCCTTAATCTTGGCGATGAGCAAATCGTAGGGCTGTGTCATAAGCGTCTATCCTCGAATCAAAGTCTGCCCAGCCTGCGGCCCGCGTGCCTGGTCAACTCTTCACTTCTAAATACCGCTCACCGGCGCGAATGGGAATTTTCAAAAAGTTCTCGCCGGGCGGAATCGGGCATGAGTAGTCGCGGTTATAGGCGCAATAAGGGTTATAGGCCTTGTTAAAATCTAAAACTGTTCTCCATTGCGAATCGATCTCCACTTCGAGGTAACGTCCGGCCGGGTATGTTTCCGTGCCATTAGTGGAATCCTTGAAAGGTAAAAAATAATGCACGCGCCCTTCCTTCTTCAGCGCGTAAATGGTCAAGCGTGCCCGCTGACCGGCGACGGGGAAGTCGGCGAAAGCGTACCGCAGATAGGAGCGCACTTCTCCCGACGAAGTCAACATTTCAACGGTATCGTGTTGGCCGAATGGCTGGGCGACGATTTCTATACGGAACTGCGGATCGATCGGATAATAGGCCAAGCCCGTAAAGCTAGGCTTGGCGGTCACGGGAATCGGCGAAGTCGTTTCTTCTTTGAAGCTCTTGTCCTTAGCCTTCCGCGCGTCTTCAACAGCCTTCATATAATCAGGGGAACTCTTGGATACCGGCGAACGACTGCAGTTTAGCGTGCCGCCCAAGAGGCCTATAAGGAAACCCACCAGAAGCCCCGAGAGTTTATGGTTTGATAAAACGTCGCGGTAGGAAATTCGAGCGGTGATCGCATCTACTTGTGCCATACGCGTTCTCCAACAGTGTAAGAGGTATATTTGTGAAATTCCCGAGCGCACGCCGGCCCCTGCCCGCGTCTGCCGCTAATCATTTCGACAATCGCAGAAGAGATCCGCATTTCCTCTACCATTGAGAATATCATACTGAGATTCGATCATAAGCCTATCAGACAGTAGTAGCGGCGCCGACCCCGCACGGGGGCTCTGGAGTTTGGACATTGGCCACAGCCCCGCGCGATCCTTTTGTCCCCACCACTTCGAGCGAGCGCCCCGCCATAGCCTGAAGTTGGTTCGCGTAGCTCCGTAGGAGCGGTCTATAATTAGCCAGGGGCAAGCGCAGCGCCGCCCCTGGTACGTAATATGGGCGAAGATAGGCGCCCTGAAAGGGCGCGCTAACCTTTTGCTCGATGAATACATATGGAAGACAACGATGGCGGCATAGGAATTGATCTCCATTAGTACGCCCCTTCAGGGCTGGCGTACTGGGGACGCTTTCTTTCCAGGGGCTGCGCTTCGCTTGCCCCTGGCTATTACAGTTCGCTCCTTCGGAGCTTTGGATTGTAGGCAGCACCCTACTCCATACAAATGTCCAAACTCCAAGGGCCCACAGGGGGGTGGATTTTGGCATCCGCACGTTTCTTATGCTCGAACTTCAGAATATCATACATTCCCTGGGCTTGGACAGTGAATGTAACGGGCCCGAGCCTTAGCGCCGCCCTTTGTCCCAGGATCTCAGGGATTATCGCCATAGCGAATCAACGAGCGCTTCGCCGCTACCGGCTATCGGGTCGGCAGGGAGGCGGCCTGGTTGGCTAAGAAGGTCTCGCCTGCGAGAAGGACGATACTGGCCGCCAACATATAGATCCACCAGCTTTGGTTTTTCTCCTGCGTTTCTTTCGTTTGTTCTTCGTCCGCCGGCGTAGCGGCCTCCCGAGTTTCCGACCGACGTGAATTCAGCTTGGTTACGGCGGACGCCAATTCATTAATATCCATGCGTCGCAAATCCGATTCCAACGGGTCAGGATTTACGGCCACGTATTTAATCAGTTTTTCGGACCGCACTTCATAAAAACCCGGCTTTTCCGCGAAGATAACCGCGCCGGGCGTCCGAACTTGGCTCCCGTCCGGATCGAGCACGGTCACTTTTTCAGACATCATATCTTCGACGCTGATGGGCAATAGGCGCTCCAGGGGGATGGCTTCGCCCACCGTGAACGCGTGGCGCGTTTGCGAGGCATGGGCGGCATGCCTCGCCACCTGGTGCATGAACGGCAAGTAAACCGGATTCAGCGGTAAATTATTCCAGCGATCATCCAGCGTGGAGGAATATAGCAACACGACGCCTTTGCCGACCTTGGCTTCGAGAAGCGCAGGGCTGCCATCGTCAAATTTGGCCAGGATCGTCGCCTCAGGCTTGGGCTCGAGCGGCATAATGGCGAAAAAAACCGACGCAGCAAAATTACCGCTGTGCCGTTCAGCGAAGGGTCGGAAAATCGGATGATCGGTTTTAAGGAAGGTGAGCATACGCGGCTCACGATCGACGCGGCCGGCCTTCATCGGCGCCGATGACGCAGAGTTTGTCGGAACCAGCTTCGCCGGAGAGATTCCGCCAAACGCCGCGTTAAAGCGGGCGGCATCCATCGGCTCGCCCATGACGAACCATACTCCTTTTCCGCGCTCCAGACTAGAGCGGAGGCTCTTGATATGATCGGCCGGCAATGCATCAATCTCGTTTAAAATAATCAAATCATGTTCTTCAAAATCAGCCGCCTTGACCGCGGGCGCGGATTTAATCGTCAGCGCGTTCGGCGGGTAGGCGCCAATGCTCAGGGCTTGCTCAGCGAAGATTAGGGCGCGGCGATTCTTGCCGGCCTGCGTTACCATGAGCACCTTTACTTTGTAATCGGTATCGATGGTAAAGTGATAAGTATTATCGATCTTCAAGTCATCGTCGGACAATTCAATCCGGCCGCGATTGCTCCCCGGGAACAAAGTGATCTTATCAAAGCTGACGACTTCCGCCGATTCCTTGTTGATCACCGCGTCCTTGCGCCCGAGCTCCTTACCATTGATCACTAAACGCAGCGTTGCCGATTTCCGCTGCGCGCTGAAATTGACCGCCCGTACGTTGATGTGTCCGCTATCGCCGAGTTGCCCATCTTTGACAAAATCCGCTCGGCTGACGGCTAAATTCTCGGGGCTCTCGTAGGCGACATCAATCGGCTTCAGCTCAATTTCATGACCCAGGACGAATTCGTCCTGACGGCGAAAACCGGTTTTATGAAAATCAGAGATCAAGTAGATGACTTTGTGGCGTCCTTCGCCGTGTTCTGAGAGTATACGGCCGGCCGCGCTCAGCCCATTGACATAATCCGTGGCTGACGGAGTCAGTTCGATCTTATCGATCCAAGCGTTTAATTGATGATGATCGGACAGCGGCGGGCTTTGGTTCGACAAACGAGTCCCGAAAGCGGCGACGAAGGCCTTATCCGCGGCCGTCAGGCCGGCAATGACGGCGCGGGCTTTATTCTTGGCTCTTAGAAAAGTATCTTTGTAGCCCATGCTGAAGGAGTGGTCGATTAGTATTGCGACGAGCCTGGCACGCGCCACTCGTGGGGGCTTTTCCCAGGACCGGCTATAGGGGCGGGCAAAGGCCAGTACGATCAAGGCGAGCGCGGCCATGCGTAGCAGCAGCAACCACAGGTTCTTCAATCGTAGGTATTTTAGCGTCCGCTGATGGACGGGACGCAAAAAGCGCAAGGAGCTGAAATAAAGTTTCTGGGCGCGCTCTCGCTTCACCAGGTGTATGAGAATGGGAATAGCCAAAGTGACGAATCCCGCCAAGAAGAGCGGATTTAAAAAGCTCATAGTCCTCGCTTGCCGACTCGACGGGCTATAGTCATTGCTGTTCCCGCTGCCTGCGTATCTTTTCAATACGTCGAGGCAAGTGTCTTGCCATGTTCAAAGTTTCGTCAGGCTCGAAGGGCCTGACGCAACGCATGTGATTTCCGTACGTTGTAAGCTCCGGAGGAGTCCCCCAGCTTCTTCTTTATTCTGCGTGTCGTTAAAGTTCGACTACAATCGTGATTGACCGGTAATACTTGCTCTTTGAAATGTCCAATCTCCAGAGCGCCCCAGGTCGCGAGTTCCCTAGAACACCGGCGCCCCGGCAGGGGCGCCGAGTGGTCATCGACTCATCGGGGTCTGCATCATCAGCTCATCTTCAGCGCTATGGTTTCTGGTAAGCCAACCCCCTCTCCGCGCCCCTGCCGGGGCGCTCGAGGGGGATGGGCCCATGAGTCCTGGGGCGGCGCTGCGCTTGCCCCAGGCTAATCTCCTTGCGCCCCGGCCGGGGCGCTTGCGACTTTATGGTTCGCCTGCTTCGTAGGATCGGCGCCGGCCCGCTCCAAAATGTCGAAACGCCAAGCTCCTTTGAAACTTCCCCAGTTTCTCCTTGTTATCTGCGTGCCGTTAGGCCAAGCTGGGGGGCTCCTACGGAGCTTGGCTCTTATACCGGATGCCGTTGCTATAAACATGTCGCCCCTACCGGGGCTAATTGTTAAATAGATCTGGCAGTGCATTACCACCAATACGGATACTTCGCACAGAAATCACGCCCCGCCTTGCGGGGCTCGGTCGGCTTCGAAGACAAACCGGTTCTCCCGCCCTGCGGAACCAAATAAAATGTCCAATCTCCAGAAAGCGGCTGGAAGCCGCTTCCACCATGGCGCCCACCCTATTTATGCTTGCTCCGTCGCAGTAAATAGGAGTACAGAGCAAAATCCAACGGCTGAGAAGTGCGAATCAGCGCATAGTCAATGCGATCGCTGGAGCACTCCTTCTTGTAATCCTGCAGATGCTCTTGCAACGCCTTGAGATATTCGGCCCTTAGGGCCTGCGGAACCACATGGATCTCCTGATTTGTTTCCAAATCGGTAAATTGCGCCGGCGCCTCAAAGGGGAACTCCAATTCATAATCATCCATCAGATGAAAAAGGATTACGTCTTGGCCGGTAAAACGAAAATGCCGCAAGCCTTTTACCACATCGGCCGGGTCATCATAGAGGTCGGAGATCAGCACGACCAGTCCGCGGCGGCTGATAGATTGTGCCAGATCGGACAGCGGCCTTAACAAGCCGGTTCCGCCCCCCAGTTCCAGGCGCTCGATACGGCGCAATATCATCGGTAGATGGCCGCGTCGGTGGCGCGGCGGAATGAAGTCGCACACCTTCTCATCGATAGTCACGAAGCCGACGGCGTCAACCTGCAACGTCATCAAATACGCCAGCGACGCGGCGAGATACCGGCCGTACTCGAGCTTGGTAACCGCGCCGGAGCCGTAGCCCATGGATCGGCTGACATCCATAAAAATGTAGCAATTGGTATTGGTCTCACCTCGATATTTTTTTACGTAGAGCCGGTCAGAGCGCCCGAAGAGCTTCCAATCGATCTTGCGAATGTCGTCGCCGGGATTATAAGCGCGGTGCTCGGCAAAATCGGTGCTGTAGCCGAGATGTGGCGACCGGTGCAACCCATGTACGAAACCTTCGACGACGGTGCGCGATATGAGATCGATCTGGGCGATTTTACTCAAGGCCAACGGGTTTATGTAGCAGGCCGATTCGGCTCCTCGGGTATTTCTAATAGGGCTCATAGCGCAATAAGCTCCGCGGTGGGTGTGCTACGTGGCCACGGGCGATGAAATGCGCGCGGGCTCACCCGGCGCGTCATCTATAGACCGGATTTCGGTTTAGGCACGGCGGAGAGCAACTTCTTGACGATATCATCCGTGGTAACTTTCTCCGATTCCGCATGGAAATTGAGCAGAATGCGATGCCGCAGTACCGGCGCCGCCAAGGCCTCGATGTCCTCAAAGGCGACGTTGTACCGTCCACGCAACAAGGCGCGTACTTTGCCGCCCAGAATCAGATTCTGCGAGGCGCGCACGCTGGCGCCCCAGCTCACCCAATCCTGTATGAAAGGCAAGCGGCCGTCGCCATTCTTGGATGGTCGTGTGCTGCGGACCAACTGTATCGCGAAGCGCGCCACCGGCTCGCCCACGGGGACCCGACGGACCAGCGACTGGAAGGCCAGGATTTCTCGTCCGTCCAAGACGCGTGTAAGCTGCAAGTTCTGCGGCGATGTGGTTCGTCCGACGACTTCCAATTCCTCGTCCTCGGACAGGTAATCGATCACAATGTTAAAAAGAAAACGATCAAGCTGAGCCTCGGGCAGGGGATACGTGCCTTCCAGCTCGATGGGATTCTGCGTGGCCAGCACGAAGAATGGCGGCTCGATCGGATAAGTTTTTCCTTGCACGGTAACGCGAGACTCCTGCATGGCCTCGAGCAGCGCCGATTGGGTCTTGGGCGTAGTGCGGTTAATTTCATCGGCCAGTAGAATGTTCGTGAAAATGGGCCCGGGCATAAAAACCATCTCCCGCCGGCCGGTGGTCTTGTCCTCTTCAATGATGTCGGTTCCGGTGATATCCGACGGCATCAGATCCGGGGTGAACTGTATACGGCGAGATTGCAGGGTGAGGGTGTCGCCCAGCGTTTGAATGAGCAGCGTCTTGGCCAGACCCGGCACTCCGGTCACGATGGCGTGGCCGCCCACAAAAAGTGAAATTAAAACCTGTTCAATGACGTCATCCTGGCCGACGATCACTTTGCGCAGCTCTTGCATGACGCGCACGCGGCTCTCTTTAAATTTGTCAACCAGTTCGGCATCATTCTTGTGGCCTGAGGCCGCTTCTTGATTAGGCATGGGAAACTCCTTTAACCGTTTTATCCTTGGTTACCGTCATTGTTACCGCACCATTCCCCTCGCGCCGGTTTAATGGCTGAGCGCGTATACTACATAGTTGATGCCGAGCTTAAAGGCCTCGTTGGTTTCCGACACGCTCATATATGGCGTGTTGGCCCACTCCCAGTACTCGCTGACATCGTTGTTTACATCGATGATCATCATCAAGCGGCCTTTGTCGTCAGACAGTCCGTAAAATGTTCCCCAGCCGCGGTAGCTGTGAAATTCCAGAGTCTCGATATTAAAAAAAGCGTGGAAGATGGGATGCTCCAAGGTCAGCGGCTCAACTTTTTTGTCGGGGAAAACGCGTCGCATTTGCGCTTGGAAATGCTGCCAATCGGACCCACCGGCGAAGTCGTCGACAATCAAGAACCCACCGCGCAGCAGATACTCGCGGAGGTTCTTGACCTCTTTCTCCGACGGCGTAAAGTAACCGACTTCGCAAAGGTAGGCAAACGGGTATTTGAAAAGGTCAGGACTATCCAAATCGACGATAACGCCGTCG
This sequence comes from Acidobacteriota bacterium, assembly GCA_016179055.1. Taxonomy (GTDB): domain Bacteria; phylum Acidobacteriota; class UBA6911; order JACOSC01; family JACOSC01; genus JACOSC01. The sequence continues at coordinate 10,317 of JACOSC010000079.1, read as the reverse complement.
TGATAGACGTCGGTCCGTGTGAACTCGCTCACCGCTCGCATCAAGTTTCGCTCGGCTGTGGGAAAATCATGGCTATAGGGAGGCCCATAGCGGGGATCATAGAAAGGGCTATTGGCCTCGTATTTAATGCGGGCGTACTTGAATTGGGTGGGCTTCCCTTTATCGTCGATCTTCGCCGGCGCCCATGCCAGGCTGCCGGCCAGCAAGAGCGCCGACGAGCCAATCCAAGCGAGACGCCGGTTAGGTTTGTCTTTCATCGATGTCATCCTCAGCGCGGGCGATGATGGCCCGCCCGCTACGGAGTCAAATTGAGCAATAACTCCTGCGCCGACTCGAATTTTGGCGCAATTTCCAGAGCCTTGAGAACCTCGATCCTGGCCTCCTTCTTATTTCCGCGGACGTGCAGGGCATGGGCGAGATCGTAATGCGCCTTCGCCATATCAACCGGGGTTAGCGCCACGATTACCCGATATTCGCGTATGGCCTCGTCGACTTGATTTTGTTGCATGAACAAGCCGGCCAACGTCTCATGGACTTTCTGCTCGAAAGGGTTGATATAGAGCGCCGCGCTCAGCAGATCGATGGCGCGGCGGATCGCCGGCGCCCCTCCCTGCTTGACTTGCACCTCCGCCAACTTTAGATGGGCCTCAAAGTTGGCCTCACTTGTGCGGATTAATTCTTCTGGATCTTCGGTGGCTTTCTCGGGCGGTACGAGCTTAAGCGTATCAACATATTTAAAAAAGTCGGCATCAAATTCCTCCAGCGAGACGCCCAGTATGTTCTTGAACGCCTGATCGGTGGGAACTTGATTTCGATATTGTTCCAACAAGCCAAGAATCCGGTCGAATCCGTATCGCCGGTCGATATAGTCGCAGATTAATCCGGCCTGATGGTAAGAGGCAGGAACTTGCTCCGGCGTCTGGGGGCGAACAAATCCGCGGTTGAGGTCCTTCAGCTTAAGCAGGGACTTCTGAGCAAACGCTTTGAGAAAGGCCTTTTTGAAACTCGTGCCCCAGCCTTCGTGGGCGCGTTGCTCCTCAAACACTGAGAGGCCTTCGGAGAACCAGCGCGGCAGGCGATTTTCCGTCGACTGTAGCGTAAAGACGTGCGTAAGCTCGTGCCACAGCGTGCTGCCCCAATTGAAATCCTTGAGGTCCTTGGCGCTGGGAGAATCCATCACCACGACTTTGCCAAAACAGGCGCCCGACGCGGCAATGCCCGGCAAGCCAAACGTTCTTACCGCAAAATCCGCGTGATTCGGGTACATTTCAACAAAAATCGGCGCCGGCGGCTGAAAGCGAAAACGGAGCGCCAACGCGCGGTAAGCTTTCTCCAACAGATCGGCGACGTACGGCTGCAAGACGGCGGCCTCCCGTTGATGAAGCTGAACGCGGAAATGCTCCGTGGTGAACTCGTGATATTGCGAAACCGTGTCGAGCAAGTCCAAAGTATTCTTGGCGCGCACGTCGAAAGGGTCCTTGGCGAACGCCATTGCCAGATTCTCCCGGCCCCCACGGGCGTCGCCCAGTCGCAGCAAATTGATGCCAAGGGCGGCGTAACTGGACCACAAATCGGGCGAACGCGCAATCGCCTGACGACTAAATTCCACCGCCTGAGCGTAACGCGCCCGATACCCGCTGAATTCGGCCAGCAGATGATAGAGTCGTCCGTATTGCGAGTTGATCGCCCGAACCTTTTCCGTTTCCGCGTTAAAATTTTTGGGCTGATTGAGAAAGTAATAGCAGACGGCCCGCAGCGCACGGGTCTCGAGCGCGTGCGGATTCCATTGCAATACTTTTTCGATCTCCACCAGCGCTTCTGTATAATCCTCCGCCTCGATGAGCAGCGTCGCCAATAGATTCTGCGCTTCTTCAAGCCTGGGATTTATGGCCAAGGCCCGGCGGCAGAGCTCTGCGGCCTCTGCGCCATTGTCCACGCGTTTGCTTTCGGCAAGACCGATGAGGGCGCCCGTCGCGTGGCGATTGATTTTCAGTGCCTGCTGAAAAAGCTCGGCCGCGTAAGGGTGATCATATTTTTCTAGGAATAGACGCCCGCGCTCGATAAATGCGGCCGCACTTTCCGGATCAGCGGCAACGGCAGCGCGCAGTGTTTCGTTGGCTTCATGGTAGAGAGCTAAGCGACGGAGCGACCGGCCGAGCGCCAAATACTCAGCCGCCGTGCGCGGGCCTTCTTGGCCTGACAGCCGGGTTACGACTTCCCGGCTCTGCGCATCGGCCTCCTGTGCGCGTCCGCGGAAGGCATAAAGGTCGGCCAAGCGCAGCCGGGCGTCCATCACCGCCTGAGAATCTCTACCGGCCATTTGACCTTGGGCCAGTTCCAGGGATCTCTTAAAAGATATTTCCGCTTCGGCGTAGCGGCCCAGGCGTCGCTCGGCATCCCCGCGGTACGCGGATAGCCACGGGTTGGCCGCTTCGGTCGCCGGAAAACCTTCGGCGGCCCGTATCGCCTCCTCATAGCGTCCCGTTTCCATATAAGCCAAGAGGAGGCCCTGTCGAGCGCGGCCGGCGTTATCATTCTTTGCGATAGCTTTTTCGAAGTCGGCGATGGCGCTTTTAAAATCACCTTGACGTAACGATGCTTCGCCTTGTTGGAAGGGGGCCGATGCGACCGCCTTGCGGGTGCGCTCCACCATAAAGCCTGCCGGCAGCAGGAAAATGAAAATTAAAAAAATCTTAGCCTTCATGGTTCTTTTTTTCCTGAGGCCTGTCGGATTTGCCGACTGAGCTTGGCCAACTGTACCGCCAGTGACTCGAATTCGGTCTGGTACTGCACAGCCGCCATTTCGCTCTTTCTGGCCTTGAGCGCAGCGATACGGTTCTCCACTTCTCGCCGTTCCGCGAAAAGGCGTTTGAGCTGCGGATCGGTAACGCCGGCCGAGGCTGCCGCGCCACCAAGATTCAACCGGCGAGCCAAGGCGCCGGCGGCGGACTGGCCTTCCAGCGTATGTTGACCGGGTCCGTGGCCGCGGTCTTCCAGCAGGGCATGTTCGGTTACAAGCATACCTTCATTCTTAAAGGCCTGCTCCACTTTGCGCACTGCGTATTCATAAGCTTCGGCCAGGGAGACCATGTCATCCTTGTTGGCATCGCTTTCAGCCGTCTCAAAAGCTTCGACAAAAAACTTCGGGAAGCGCGTATCGGTCTTCTCCCAGCCGCTCTTGGTTGCCGTGATGACGACGGTGTTATGGCCACTGAGTGTCTTGACAAATTCGCCGCTGGCGCTGGTGGCATTGACGATGACGCGATACTTGGCTTTGACCATTTTTACCATAAGGGCCAGATCCCCATCGGTTATGTCGGGGCCTGGTAAATTGATTTTGGAGACCTCACCGTCGTAGGTCCCGTGGCCGATGATCAGTACGAAAAGCAAGTCTTCGCCGCCAAGCTTTGTCGCTAACGCGCGGAACAGCTTTTCAACCTCCACTTTGGTGGACCGCGCGCCGATGATTTTCGGATCGCGTGACGCGTCCTCGAACAGGAGATAAATTTGTTCCGGGGCGAAGTCCATTTTCTCCGTCAAGACTCGATGCATGCCGGAGAGGAGTTCCCAATGTTTCTTGGAGTAGACGGCGTCACCGCCGGCGCTTCCTATCAAGACGGCATGTTTCTGCGGCCGGGCAAAGTCCAAGGCCGGCGCCGGCGACACGCTCAGAGCCGCGACCGTGATCCACAACAGACGCAAAGCTACGCGGACCGCAATCGACTTAGTCATTTCCAGCATGACTCCCGGTGTTTGACAAGATGCGCTTCCCATACAGACCTCGAACGGGATGCGATTTCCGTACGATGTACTTGACCAGATGAAAAATATCATCAGATCAGGATAAGTAACAGCCCCGTAGGGGCGGCATGTTTATAGCCAAGTGTACCTAGAAGGAGGCCTCAAGCTCCGTAGGAGCGACATGTGGTTGGTCGTGATAGTTCACATGTCGCCCCCACGGGGCTTGGGTCATAAAGCGAGCAGCCCCTGCTATAAACATGTCGCTCCTACGGAGCTTACATCGTGCCGAAATCACACCCCCATGAGCCGCCAGCCTTTCCTCTAAAGCGGCGCCGACCGATACGTGACAATTACGACGGCCATTAAGCTAGTCGATAGCGCTTGCGCACGGTCCACTCCGTCATTACCAACACTATAAAGAGGAGAAACCAGAGCGGCATGTCCCATAGCTCTTTCTCCACCATGATGGAGGCTGCGTTGGTTGGGCTATAGGCGATCTCTTCCGGCAAAAGATCGACATTCTTGGCCGTGTGATATTTTCCGCCGGTTCCCTCGGCGAGCCGCATGAGCAAGTCGCGATTGAGCCCGGGGTTGCTATACTCTATGTTGGAAGGTCCCATGCGGAAATCAACCGGCGCAGCGGAGTCCGGCTTCCCGCCCGCCGCGGTTTCGGCGCGGATTTCAATCGAATAAATGCCCTCAGCTTCCGGTTTATAAACGGTCTGATATAGGCCCTCCTCGCGGCCAACCCATACCAGCGACTTCGTCTCTGTCGCTCCGCCGGGTTTAACGATGCGGGCGGTTACACGCGCATTATTGACACGCGTAAATTCGTGATTATTTACCTCGGCCTGTATCGTGACGCTGCCGCCGGGATGTACGATGTCTCGATCAACGTTGGCCATGATGGGATCCGGGGCATGGCTGATCATCCACCGCGCCAATTGTTTCCAAAACGTTTCGAACGATGGGTTTGTGCTTTCAACTTCCATCCGCCAGCGATAGGTATCATTGGACGCCAAAATCAAGGCCCGACCGCGCCCGAAGCGCTGAAAGGCGAGCAAAGGCTGCGAAAGGCGCGAGGGGCCCTGAAGCGTGGCCGTGAGCAATGCCGTGGCTCCGGGCTTGAGCGTGGTGACGGGTATGCTGATATGTATAGGCGGCAAGGCGTCCCATAGGCGCGGATTATCTTCCTCGTCCAACGATAGCCGAGTAATAGTATGCCGCTTTCCATATTCGGTGACCTGCGCGCGCGCTTCCACGTCGTCTTGGAGGCCGGCCGACGCGCTCGACGGCAGCGCCGGCAATACAGCCTCCAGCGGTGTTCCCACATAGCCGCCATCCGCAAAAGTTCTACGGCAGCCGAGCATCAGAAACCCGCCGCCTCGCCGGCTGACAAACTCTTCGGTCATCTTCAACTGCCCGAGAGTGAAAAAGGAGGCTTCCATACACCCAAAGATGATGGCTTTGTACGCAAAGAGCGCCTGCTTATCTTTGGGGTAGCCATTTAGCAACTCCTCCGGGGACTGTAGGCCTTGGCGAAGATGCTGCTTCTTGCCCGTTTGCAGATAACTGGCCAGGCGTACACTCTTATCATCTTCCAGAGCACGCAACAGAAATTTGTATTCAAAGCGAGGCTCGCCTTCGATGTAGAGCACATCGGCTTTTCTTTGATCTTCAACCCGCAGCAGGAATTCCTGCGCGTTGTTTTCGGCGATCACCTCGTCCGGCTTTGGACGTATCTCGACACGATAATTATGCAAGCCCTGAGTGGCGGCGGTAAAACTGATTTTGTGGCTGGCGACTTGCTGATCGCCGCTGAGCGTGATTTCACGGGATTGGATAATCGTCCGGTCTTCGCGCACATCGACTCTCACGCGCTGACCGGCGTAGCCCGTCTGACGCACCATGACATCGGCGGTCACCACGGAATCTTTAAGGACCGATTTCGGCGCCGCTACTTTCTGAACCTCAATATCCCGGGGGATTTCTTCCTGACCAATGCCAATAGGATAAATGGGAATGCGACGGGCCTTAAAGTCGCGTATCAAATCGGGCAGTCGGGCGGAGCGATTATCGGCGCCATCGGTGAGGAGAATGATACCGGCCAATGGAACCGGACCTAATTCCTCCACGGCGTCTCGCAGGCTGCGTTCGAGGTGGCTGACCTGGCCCTCCGGCTCGTATTTCTCGAACGCGCGCAGGCGCTCGGCGCCATCAGAAAACTGGAAGAAACGGACTTGAAATTTTTCCTGCAGCCGCGGCAGCCACTTTGAGTGGGTTAAGAGGTCGGCTACATCATCGGCCCGGCGCTGCTGGCCGTCGCCGTCGCGAATGGTCATGCTCAGGGAAGTGTCATAGAGAATGGCCACGAAATTCTTGTGAGGAATGGCCGATGAAATTAGCAGCACCGGGCGCAGGCTGCAAAACAGCAACAGCGCCATCGACAGGACGCGCAACAGCACCAGGATGCCGCCGCGCGACGCCGGCATATGCCTTAGCACGGGTCGATAGGCGAGGAGAATCACGAGGAAAATGAGGACAACGCTCAGCCAAAAAATGGGCAGCGAGCCTGTCTTTAGCAAAAACTGGCCTTTTTCAAAGACTACGCGCGGATACTTAAGAAGGGTCTCGAACAATCGCTCCATACCTACTCGTTCGACCCGCGGCGGCAAGATGTCAAAGCGGTTATTGGCGCGTCGCTCTGCCTACGGAGGTCATTACACCAAACCCAAGGCTGGGGCCCCGAAAATCTCCTAGCCTTTTGCATCGGATTCTTCTCTTTCCGACTTAGCTCATTCGTAATGGCTCAAGGGGTCTGTATCAGTTCAGACCGCGTGAACCATTATGTTCATTCTAACAAAAATGGCCGCGGGTTAGAAACAAGCGAATCGAATTTGGCTGGGTGTAAGGCGCGGCGGGAAAGATTCGGGAGGTCATAGACAGCGCCTGCCGGCCATACAAATTGATTCCTGCACAGCCGTAGAGACTTATTGGCGTGCGGGCCCTTTATCGGCCGGATGGCTTTACGGTCACGCGTCACGGGAAATCCCAGAGTCACCACCCCAATCGTGATGAGTGGACCGAGATTAAGGGCTGCCAGTCGTGGAAATCGCGGCCAAGGCGGCGGCCGTGGCCAATTGGCCGAGCGGCTGATGTAGGATTCTAACCGATGATCCGCGGGGTCCCCAAATCTGCGGATCGGTGGGCCCGAAAAATGCCAAGGTTGGGATGCCGACGGCGGCCGCCAAGTGCGTCACGCCGGAATCATTGCCGACAAATTGTGTGCAGTGCGACAGGACCGCCGCCAGATCGGTGAGGGAGGGTTGCCGCAGATGAACCGTTGGCCTATGGCCTCGGTGCGCCGCTACGCTTCTGCACGGCGCCGCGTCGGCCGGTCCTTCAATGAGTAGGACTTTGGCTTGGCGACGGTCTTCCAGCTCGTTGGCCAATTCGGCAAATTGCTCGGCCGGCCAACACTTCCTAAGGCTGCCGCTGCCGGGATGAATCGCCAAAATATATTGGTCCTCCCGAAGGAGTCCCCGCTCCGCTAGAAAAGTGGCCGCTGCACGCCGGTGAGCCAATGGAATGGGCAAGCGTGGCGCGCGCTCGGTAACAATAAAGTGGGGCGGCAGGAGCGGCTTAATCGTATCCAACAGATAATCGGTGGCGTGTTGCGCGCGATCCGGCCGCGGGAGCCCTCTTTCAATGATCGCGTGCGGGGAACGCGCGGTCAGCGCGGCCCGATAGGAAGGATCTGCCGCGCCAAACCAAGACACCACGCCGTCATACGCCGACAGTCTTAAGGCCAAGTCGATTGACAGCTCTTGGCCGGTCACAAATAAGTGATGCAGCTCGCTGCGACTGAGCGGTGTAATTTGGTCGACGTATTCCGCCAGTCTGCCCAACTCAAGAATGGCGGGATGGCCGATAATTTCAATGTGGGCGTACGGGTGAGCCTGCCGCAACGCGGCGAGAGCGGGCAACGCTAAGATAAAGTCGCCGACCGCGCCGGCATGGATAATTAGGATTTTGCGCATGGGCGTTGACGACGATCTCAACCGGATGAGCATTCAATGACGAGTCTGCTCAAATTACGCGCTATAGGACTACTGGCCAACTACAATCATTTCTGGATCCCGCCTGTGAGAAATAGCACGACGAGCAGACCCAGCAAGAGAATCACGATGGCCCCCATGGTCCACCAAGTGGCGTCACGCCCGAATCGAGGCTCGATGCGGGGAATTGGAATATCTGGTGTTAACGGGGGTTCCGGCTCATGGCTCCGTAGAGTTTCGGATTCCGATGCGCGTAAAACGGCGGCACGGATCTCTTCGGCAGGGTCCCAGGCGGACGGATGTGATGATTCCGCCGAGACGGATTGAGAGCTCTTGGGGGGACGACGGTCAGCCGGCGGCGAGACCTGTGCATTCTCGGTTACCTGGGTCGGGTTGGCGCCGGGCGGCGTAGGAATCCCCGCTGCACTCGAGGTTGCGGTTGGTCTCTTCGACTTACCCGTAGTGTTTGACGTGGATTTGGTCTGAGTGGTCTCAACCCGCGCGCCTAGGTTGCTCCCCACTTCCATGTCCCGGGCCGTTCTTTCCGCATTCTCTCTGACAGTCCCAGATTCATTCATCGGGGCGCCGGTTAATTCTTCGCGGTTAAATTCAGAGATACGGAGCAGTAATAAATCACAAATTCCGCAGACGCGCGTATGCCGATTAAGCGCATCGCTCTCCGCACGGGGCAGCGCCCCGTCGAAGAATCGCAAGAGCTTGATTTCCACCGGGCAATCCTTGATCTCCGATCTCATTTCGGGAAAGATGATACGTAGTTCCTTTTCAATTTCTTGAGTGATCTGTTGAGTGGAGTTCGTGCGTATGCCTTTATTACCCAGGTTATTGAGCTTGTCCCACTTGATCAAAAAATTGCGTCGACCGTCGTTTATATGCGTCTGAGCTTCTGAGGGCGATTTTCCGGTTACGCGGGAAATTTCTTCGACCGTCAGGCCACGGAGATCTCTGAGTTTGACGGCAATTCGTTGTTTCTCCTCGAGGCCATTAATGATTTTAATGGCCTGCGGCCAGGGCAGGTCCACGTGCACTTCCCCATAATCCACTTTCCGTTTTTCGTGATGGTTTTGACGATGAAGGTCGGCCAGACGCTGCAAGCCAAGACTCCAAGTAGTGACGTATACCAGTTCCGGCAGCTTTGCTGACTCCTCGTCCTTCAGACGGTCGAGTAAGCGGGCTACGGTGTGCTCGGCTACTTCTCGAGCGAGTCCGACATCATCTGGAAAGATCTGTAGGCACCAATTTTGTATGTGAGATTTATAAGCCGCTATCTGCTGATTGAGGGAACCCCTCCGCTCTTGTCTTCCAATGACCGTTTGCACGTTTTTTCTCTGACCCCTACCTTCGATCGCGGAACCGAACTCGGGCTGAAAATCCCAATGCCTGGACCCCACCACCCAGTGTTATCAGTATAGTGCAGGGCCTAACAGAACTCAACAGAAAAATGACGGGCTCCGGAATTCCCGCTCAGTGGGTCCGCCTCAATATCCTTTTCCGATGGTCGGGCCGGTGGTTCTTTGACGGAGAGCTGGCCTCGACAGCTTCGCGCTTGAAGCATGATTGAGCCACAAAAAGGCACAGAAGACACAAAATGGACGAGAAAGAGATACTGGAGTTGCGCGACGGAGTAAGGCAGGCCGCCTTTGATCGACATACATTCTTACGGCATGGCCATATGGAGAAGGTCTACGAAAACGGACTGGGCCATCGTTTACGCAAAAAGGGATTGAAGGTCGAGCCGCAGCATCGGCTTCAGGTGCAGGAGGAAGACGGCGCGGTCTTGGGTGACTTGTTCGTGGAGAATAACCTGATTGTCGAACTCAAGGCCTGTAAAACCCTCGTCGATGAACACACGGCTCAGGTGCTCGGATATTTACGTGCCGCGGGACATCGGCACGCCTTGCTGATCAACTTCGGCGCGCCTAAAATCCAATTCAAGAAACTAATTTTGTGACTTATGTGCTTTATGTGGCCAATCTCTTGGACAAATCTGCTCGTCACGCGGCTTGGCGGCGGGACGTGCCCACTGCAGTTGATCGTGGTGGCGCCGATCTCCAACTGGCTCTCCCCCCGTGCCCGCATCAACTATCGTCGACTGGGCTATCCGTTGAGTAGCGAGTGAACCAGTTCCACCCGGTTCCTCTTGCAAGCCTACTTTTCCAACAATCTGAAACATAATGTCGTTTGAAAACAAACAGAGACTTCTAAGAATGGCATTGGACAAGGTGGTGGCCAAAGACTGGCGGGTGGATGTGTATTACAAAATTCCGCTCCCCAAGCCTGGACCTCCTCCAGACCAAAAAAGTGTCCGGTAAATTCGATTGGCGTTCCACATGTAATCAAATGTTCCGCCGCACATTTGATTAGTCCCTCGCTCGGTTTAAAACCTTCGCCTTTAGGCGGAAAAGCCTTTCAGCGTCCCGGCTTCTGAGCATGGTAGAATGAATCCGACCAGGAGGCATCGACCATGACGCAGTATCGTAAGGGGGCGCCTACGATCTAT
>JACOSC010000078.1 GCA_016179055.1 Acidobacteriota bacterium | reverse complement strand
GGCGGCCCAGAGGCGCCGTGTATGCTCGTCGCGACGCAAGCCCAGAGATCGGAACTTCTCCCGAATCGCCGCTTCGAAACCCATACCATAATTATAATAGGTTCCAGACTAAGTTGCTACACTTATTTTGTTGCAGACCCTAACCTTGATTGGCTCTTCATCGTTTTTGCGCCAAAGGATTGCTCCGGCCAGAGCCAGCGCAATTGCATTAACATTGCCTGCATGATGATCGGCGCGATTCATGACACCGTTAAGGTACGCGCGCAATTCTTCGATTTCTGTAACTGTGAGTGCCATTTAAACTCCTTTATGGTAAATGCCTAACGCGATGCCAATAACCCGCCGGCGCAGGGCGCTTCGCGACGAGTGGCGCAGCTCAAGCCGGTCGGGTTCATTGGCAAGTTAGACCAATAGACACCCGCCTACCAGCTCTTCGGAAGAAGGTCATCCAGGCTTGGTGAGCGACGGGCATCAAACTGCCGCAAGATGGCGACTTGGCACGCCGCTGTTAAGATCCATAGCTCGGCCATAATATTCTTATACGTCACGTCGGTGTCCGGCACCGTTCCGAACTCCTTATTATACTTCTCGTACACGAAGGCACGGGACTTGAGAACATTCTCTTCGTCAACGTATTCAGGTGCGTCCCAGCGGGCCTCCTTCTGGATGGCACCAAGCAAGTTACGACACATAACAAATGACCGCATAACGCTAAAAAACAGTGCCGGCCCGCTCAAGAATCCGTGCGCTGTCTTCATGTTCATTGAGTTGTAAATCAGATAGAGACTCGCGCCATAGTAGTCAGCTTGGTGTTCCTCCATCGAAGTTCTCGCGCGAGATGTAAGATCGTGCTCAAGGATATGCGCTAGTTCATGGCACACAACGAACATTTCCGTAGCCTCATACAGTATCAAATAGTCGAAGTCACCTTTGTCTGTGACCGTATCCATGAGCCTAGGTGCGCGTGCGTTTGGGATCTCGAGTTCGCCATGAGTTGCGTAGTAGAACACGTCCGCCAGAAGATTCAGGAGGTCCCCCTGGCACGCATCAAAATCGTCTCGCAACGCCAGCTCCACATACCGGCCATTCAGGTGGTTGGATCGGACCCATAACGGCAAGTTCCTTTTGACCTGTCGTCCCCTGGTGGCGAGAATCTTCAGAGTCGCAAGCGTGGCCTGTAGGATCTTGAGAAACGGCGTCGAAAGCATGACGTACTTAAAGTCGCGATCGAGCAGGCATTCAGCATTCAGAGACCCAGTAGGCACAACCCTGATGGCGATATGGTTGAGCTTTCTCCAGTTAGGATGGCGGGGATCAATGTCAGCGAGGACCTCAAGCGAGAGCTGTTGGTAGAGGCACTCCAATAGGCTTGTGTAGTTCAGGGGATTTAGTGTCCACGCATAGTCGAACGCGCGATAAAAGCTAGCGCGCGTGCGCTGATGCTGCCGGATCTTGTCCAGGACGACATCGAGTCCCTCCGTAGCGAGGTGGCTTGAGCCCAGTGAAGGAGCCAAAATCTCCTTCACGCCGAGAGCCTCTGCCGCTCTGGCGGCAGTGTCATGGATCGATGCGTCTGGACTTAGCGTCCATCGATCAGACGCCAGTGCCAATCGAACGCGATCAAAGTTGCGGATGATCTCATCGCGACCGTCGCTAGCCATCGCCGTTCTCCCACAGCTTTCGGCAGTAGACCTCCAGCCCATCCTTTACCATCAAGACGGCGACTGTAATCGGGGAGATACCAACCACGAGTCCGGACACCAAATCGGCCAAAGCAGCAACGAGCAGTGCCTTCTTGCCATCTCCCACCGTGTCGTGAAGGGCTCGTAGTTGTTGATTCGTGCAAATCGCCGCTTGAAGCTTGCCCCTGAGGTTCTCGTATATCTCGAGGCCCTTCCGCCGGGCATCTGGCCGTATCGCACCCTTGGTCACCGTTTGACCGAGGTCGAGGATTAGCTCTTCTCGGGACGCCGCGAGTTTTCGCTCGATTTCAACTCTCACGTCTTTGTCCATGCGGCTCCTTTTGACGAATTACTGGGGTACATCCCCATGGGTCTAACTATTGATTAAATAGTTTCTTCATAACACCTTTAGGCCGCTGGCTGGCGGCCTAAGACGCCGTGTGCGTTGCTTCTTAAGTCTTGGACCACCAACGACCTCATCCTGTTTTTCAAACTCCTTCGGGGTGTTATATGGTTTCTATATAACACCCTCTGGCTTGCCTCTTACAAAGTGTCGGCCGGGCTGCGAACCCCCTTCCCGCCGCGGTTCAGAACGTGAGTATAAATCATCGTTGTTTTCACGTCCTTATGCCCCAACAACTCCTGTACGGTGCGGATGTCGTACCCGTCGGCCAGAAGATGCGTGGCGAAGGAATGGCGGAACGTGTGGCAGGACGCGCGCTTGGTCAGTCCGGCGTCCCTGACAGCCTGAGTTACTGCCTTCTGCACAATGGATTCGTGGACGTGATGCCGCCCCTGTTGCCCTGTCCTGTGATTCGTCCAGCGGTTCTCTTGCGGGAACACCCATTGCCAGCGCCAGTCGGCAGGGGCGTTGGGGTATTTGCGGTCGAGGGCGTCAGGCATCGGGACGCGTCGACAACCGTCGTGCAAGTCCTTTTCATGAATTGTTTTGACTTTTCGCAGATGGTTCTGGAGCGCCGTCTTGAGCGATTCGGGGAGCATCGTCACTCGGTCTTTTGCGCCTTTGCCATCGCGAACCGTGATCTCATTTCTGGCAAAGTCGATGTCCTGAACGCGCAGGCGCAGGCATTCCAAGAGCCGCAGTCCGGCGCCATACATGAGCGAGGCTCTAAGCCACTGGTCGCCTTGAAGGCGGGTCAGAACCGCTTTGACTTCTGCGCGCGTCATGACGACGGGCAGCCTATTCGGCCTCCTGGCGCGAACCACTTGCCCGAGGTCGCCGACCTCGCGCCCGAGCACATGACGGTAGAGGAACGGCAAGGCCGAGAGAGCTTGGTTCTGCGTCGAGGCGCTGACCCGTTCCTTCACGGCCAGATGGGTCAGGAAAGCGTTGATTTCCGGCTCGCCCATCTCTGCCGGGTGACGAACCCTGTGGAAAAAGATGAACCGCTTACTCCACATCACGTAGACATCTTCCGTTCTCCGGCTGTAATGCCGCGCTCTCAACGCCAGACGTACCTGCTCAAGGAGCTTGGGTTTCGGCGGGATACCGGACGAACGGAGGCTTCCGCCAAGCCTTAACCCGTCGGGGCCTGGCCCGACCGGCGTGGGCAACGTAAATCCCTTTATCGTGGGACTTCCCATAAAGATCCTCCCTTGCTTCACGCACCCCGCGGGCCACTGATCTTGATTGCTTCCGCTAGACCCTACGCTATCAAAAGGTACTAAGGTACTAAGGAAGTCAAGCGGCAGCGGCTCATTACTGGGGTCCGCGTCCGTAGCCTGGTGGAACTGGTGAATAGTATCTTGCGCCTATATCAGCAGAACAAAAAGTAGGTCCGCGCAGCGTTCCTTTTCTTGGGCGCCGTCTCTATTTAATTCGCATCCGTTCCGTGCCGGGGTGCGGCGGGGTTGGTCGCCACTGGACCTATTGGGAACCTCCTCCCCCATTGGAGCTCAGCACAGGCCCGTCGCCTAACGGCTTAACGTTCAGCCGCAAGCCGCGCGAGCCAACTCTCGCGGTTTCGCATCACCGCGGCGCGCGGCTTGGCGGCTGCAACGTTTTGTTAGGTTCCAGTTGGGAGTGACCGGGTGACCATTTCAACGAGATCTTCGGCAATGTTCGTGCTTCCCTGTGCGCCTCTCAGCGCTGCTTCGCGCCGGTGCTGAGGCGCGTTCGAGCCAGCATAGATGAAGAACGGCGTAGATTTGTCCCGGGCTCTCAATGCCTCGAGTAGTGCGTATCCCTCTCTGGGGCCCTCTTTCCTGCCCATGTCGGAGATGATGGCTGCAAAGCGGCGAGTGGAGAGAACGTGTAGCGCTTCAGTCGTGGACAGGGCGAGCGTGAACTCAAGCCCCATTGACTCCATTGCTTGACGTTCATAGACGTTATTCTCGGGTCGATCATCGACCCACAGAATTTTATTGTGCCAGTTGTCCAGAACGTCCCTACTGGCGGTCTCGGATGCTTGAAATCCCGCGAGAACCTTGCCGGCGACGTTCCGAACTGCAGAACCCACTTCCTCGAAGCTAGAGGGCGCAGCCCCATCCTTCGCTGTTGCGGCTGCCAGAGACACCGCGCCAAAGATCATCTTTTCGAGCTGTTCAACCGTTAGTTGCGAAACCGACGAGTCGCGCTGCGGAAGGCGAAGACCACCCTCTGTTGACGATTGAGCCGCTATCTCCTTGGCGCGATCTGCAATCTTCGAGATTCGCCTTTCCCAGACATCGCCCTGAACTATCTGTGGAAGTTCGTCATCTGTCAACGACGCCTCCGCAAGGTAAACAATTATGGGCTTGCCCGCGCCCCAGAAGGCTCCCAATTCGGCGCCACACCAGCTTGAATCAACCGACTTCCGAGTGGCGATGAAGATGCAGAGCTTGCAACGTTCGACTGCGGACCGAAGTTGCTCGCGCAGCGACGCGCCGGGGCGAATCTCCGCCGGGTTCCAAAATGCGACGCCTCGGAGCGCGAGTGCGTCAGTTACGTTCTCGAACTCCGGCTTGTTCTCGAACGAGTGGCTGATAAATGCGGTCATGTCGGAACTCTCCCGGGAGTGTTCTCTGGAACCTAACTATTGATTATCTGGTTTCTTCATATCACCTTCGTGCGGCATAAGACACCGGTATGCATTAGTTCTCAAGTTCTGTGTGGCCAACGATCGCAACTTATTTCTCAGACGCCTACCGTGTGTTATATAGTTTCTCTATAACACCCTACGCTCTCCTTACTACAAGGCATTGACCGGACGGCGAACGCCATTCCCACCCCGGTCTACCGCGTGAGATAAGGTTTCAGCCTTGCCCTGAGTTGTTGCGTCGCGTATCTCTCGGGGTGAATGCCTCAACAACTCCTGCACGGCGCAGAGGTCATACCCGTCGGCCGGAAGAGGCGTGGCCAAAGAATGGCGAAAGGTGTATCACGTCGCCCGCTTCGCCGGGTCGGCGTCCTTGACCGCTTGCGTCACGCGCGGGTCGGCGGGTGCGGCGCGTAGTTGGCTAGCCCCCGCTCATGGTATAAACATCTCTTGCAGGACAAGCAAGGCGCTTTGAATAGCGGCCGGAGCGAGGCGCCCCAGCCGCCGAACGAGTCGCTCGCGATCGACCGTCCGAATCTGGTCGAGAACGATATGTCCAGGCCGCCCCTGAAACCGGCAGGCCATGCGGAAGGGGTACGCATGCTGTCCGGTCGTCATCGGCGCAACGATGAACGTGCGGAGGTGAGCATTCAACTCATCGGGAGAAACGACTACGCAGGGCCGCGTTTTACGGATCGCGCTGCCCTGCATCGGATTGAGATTGACCAAGTAGACCTCGCCCCGCCGAACGGTATCGGCCTTCACCACTACCAGTCCTCCTCATCGAATCGGGTGAGAGTCGGTGAATCCAGCAGTCCCCCCTCGCCTTGCTCATGGAGAGCCTGGGCGGCCGCGGCCCACCCGTCGCGTGGGGCACGGGCCGGGAGGATGACGATCGCACCCTCGCGAACGCGCAGCTCAACCTCATCGCTGAGCCCCACTTCTTCGATGAGTGGCTTAGGGAGGCGGACCCCTCGGGAATTCCCTATCTGCACTAGTCGAGCCTTCATAATCGAGACCTCCATCGTGTGATTACATTATAATCACCACCAGATCTCCCGTCAAATCCATTGCCGGACCAACCTCAGCATAACCTGCGGGGTGATCTGGCGCGTTCCGTGCGGCTGCACGGGCCGTGACAGGTTGGACCGTCAGGTTCATGCACTTGTTCGGCGCCTCTTTTGATTGTCACTTTTTTTCAAGCACGAATTCGACTTTCTTCTTAGAAATGCCTTTAGTCGTTTTCTTCGGCTTCTTTTGTGGTTCGATATCATTTGCGCTATAGATATACGATTGAAGAACTCTTCTTTCAGGATCTATGATAAAAACCATCATGCCACCGTGGGCCACAACTTGCGTATATTGACGTAATGTTTTGAGTCGAGTTCTTTCCGAAAGTGTATTGATGTATTCCTTGGCTGGATATGTGTATACGCTGCGTTCAAGCAAATTGCATTCGATAAGCGGACGTTTATCTTTATGCTCATGCCATGCTTTCATAATTGTGGGCCAGAATACCGCAATTTCGTTTGAATAGTCTATCATTTTATTTCCGCCCAACAATTGATTATTTGGTTTCTTCATATCACTTTTAGGCCACTTGCATGCGGCATAAGACACCGGTCTGCTTTAGTTCTCCCGTTCTGTATGGCCAACGATCGCAACTTGTTTCTCAGACGCCTACCCTGTGATATATAGTTTCTCTATAACACCCTGCGCACTCCTTACTACAAGGCATCGACCGGACGGCGAACGCCCTTCGGCATGATGGATTCATGGACGTGGGCCGCCACAGTGGCCCAGTCCGGTGGGTCGTACAACGGCTCGCTGGCTGGAACACCTATGTCCCGCGCCATTCCGTGGAGGCGATGGGTACTTCCGATCAAGGCCGTCGGGCGAACGGAGGCTTCCGGCGTGCCTTAACCGGACGCGGCGTAGCGCGACTGGCGTGTGCATGGTGAATCCTTTACTCGTGGGACTTCCCCAAAAATCCTACCTTACCTCACGCACCACTGCCGGCAACTGATCTTTATTGGCTCCGCGAGACCTTACGCTATCAAAAGGTGCCATGGAAGTCAAGCGTATGAGGAGTCCTTGTCGAAGAGTCTTGACAAGTATAAAGAGTCTTGACAGAGTATGAAGAGACTTAACGTATTAGTACAAGGTGGAGGACGCAACATTTCACACGGATTTTTCACGGAGAAGTTATCAACCGCAGTTGTAGGGCGCTTCCGTTTTCTAAGGGAAGGAATTCTCTCGCGATTTAGTTGGACTCACGGATTATGAATACAATGAAAAATATACCCGTAGGAGCTTCTGCGGTCAGAACTGCTCAAGTCGAGCGCGCAATGACGGTAGCGCATTTTCATCCAGAAATGCCGGAGGTGTATGGCACTCCGCTAATGATCTATCTGATGGAGGTCGCCGCCGCGGACGCGATTCAACCTTACTTGCCCGACGGGTGGGTCTCCGTGGGCGTTATGGTTAACGTACGGCACCTGGCCGCCACTCCGGTTGGCTTTACAGTAACGGCCAAAGCCACGGTAACATCGGTCAGCGAGACGGAGGTAACTTTCACGGTGGAAGTGCATGATGGCGTGGAGAAAATCGGCGAGGGCACTCATGTACGAGTTCCGGTGGACTTGCAGCGATTTAACCAGCGAGTCCAATCCAAATCAGCCGCGATCCCCTTACCGCCAAGCTAAAGCCATTCCTACCTTTTTTCGTAACTGTTTACGGGGATCGGGGGCATAGGCGTTAACCTAAGCTCGACTTCGTACATTATTTGAGGAGCAGAATTATCGAAAAATAGGTCATTTTTGCATATGCGCACAGTTTTGCGATGTCGCTTACACTCCTGGAAGCGACTTTTTAGGTAAGTCGAAGAACGCAAATAGCAAAATTGTCCGTAAAATCGCAAATTCTATCAATTCAGCCACTTCATTGAGTAGCCCGCCTGCGGGGGCTACTCAAGAAGTGGATCTTAGGTTAACGC
>JACOSC010000077.1 GCA_016179055.1 Acidobacteriota bacterium | reverse complement strand
TCCTTCATGCCAATCGCCGCCTTCACTTACGTACGCGGTCGCATCGCATGAAAAATAGTCTCTATTGGCATTACCCTTCCAGATGGATCGAGTATAGCACGAGTTAACAAATTAATAAGATATTTCTTACAAATTTCATAATCGATCCCTTACGAGGCGCAATGACGCCGGCCCTTACGCCTCGTAACTAAACTAACCGATTATACCTGGCGAGTCAGGAATTCCCGATCACGAACGCGGCCGCTGGGCGGTGAGAAGGGATCGCCACAAAACGCGCACGTTTACGAAGCTTTGGTTTTGCGCCTCGCCGCCGGGATGGTGGCACACTTGACATGCCGTTCCCCTCAGGCGGCGACGCATCGTGGCCACGGGGAGCATTGTACAGGGAATCGCCCGCCGTCGATTTAGCATGAAAATGTGTCTTGTAAAGGAAAGAATCGTGGAAAATAAAGGCCTATTTAAACGGCGGCTGCGACCCACCCTCAAACCGGCTCCAACCACCGCCTGCTCTTGCGGTGAGGCATCTGGACGGAGAGTACGGATTTCTAACCCTTGTTGCCAGTCAGATCTTTCAAAATTTCGGAGGGCGTTTTCTTCTGCCGCTCGGTACGGTCATAATCCCTATCAAAACTTATGAGGGTGAGATGATATTTTTCACTTGCGACGTACTGATACGCATCATCGAAATCCAGCTTGTATTGGTTGATGACTTCCAAAAGCCGTTGGGTGTCTTCAGGGTCAAGGCGAACCAATACCACCGCGCCATCAATAAAAACGTCTTGAACGAATAGCTTCAATGCCTCTAGGCGGTCAACTCTGTATAGAATAACGCCGATGGAATGAACGCTGAAATCGGTAATGAAAAGGCGGTCTAGTGGAATATGCTCCAGAAGCTGTCGGACTTCCTCGGACCTTTGTTGGCCAAGAAGCCGTTCCAGCCATACATTGGTGTCCAGTAGATACATCGATCATTCTTCTCGCCAATCCAGAGATTTTTTCTGGAGTTCTAGCGACGTGTACTGACCTTTGTAATCACTCAACGCTCCCGCCCAGTCCTGGCGTAGTTTTCTTCCCGTTTTACGCCCGCGTTTCTCCGATAGGAAAGTAGCAAAATCCAGCACTTCTTGCTGAAGCTCAGGAGGTAGTCCCTTAATCACTTCTTCGATAGTTTTCATGACGCGGCTTCCTTACATTTTAGTTTTCTATCTGGCCTTATCCTAGCATCTTTCAGCGTTTATTTCCATTGAAATCCGTCCGCTGTTAAAGGCATTTTCAAACTCAGACGCATTCAGCAGTCGGGCGCGGAATAGATGATAGGAGAGCCGACCAACTGTTCCAACCGCGTGCGCAAGCTCGCCAATCCGTAGCCGCCTCTAACCCCGAAGCGGAAATTGCCTCTAGGGCGGAGGCCGCATTAGCCGAGAGGCTCGCGCTCACGTGGAAAGGCGGCGTAGAATCATCGTAACTGTTCAGCCACGCCTTCGACCAAGCCGGAGGGTTTCCGAGCGATTCTTGATTTCAAATTTCGTAACCGTTCACGGGTGGTGGATACCCCCGGCGGAAGCCGGGGGAGCTTCAAGATCCAGCCTACATCACGAGCCCCTCACCCCCTTGGCCCCCTCTCCCCGCCCGGCGGGGAGAGGGGGTTGGGGGAGTGGGGCGTCGCCGGAGTAGGCTGGGCCTGAATCTCCCCCAGCTTCCGCTGGGGGTCTCTTGTGTGGTCTCAGTGAACCCCGTGAACAGTTACCAAATTTCATAATTGTTCAACCACCCACGCATTGGGCTACCCAGCCGATATGGAACCGCCGCTAAGGGCTGAGCAGTTACTAATCATTGCCAAAGCTGAGGGCGTGCTCCAGTGTTGTGAAGAAATCGGGAAAGGAAACTCGTACACAGGCCGGATCGTCGAGCGAGGTGACGCCTTGCGCCACCAGTCCGGCTATGGTAAAGGCCATGGCAATGCGATGATCGCCGAAGGTCGCTATGCGAGCGCCGTGCAAAGCTTGAGCGCCGGAAATAATCATCCCATCGGGTTGCTCGACCACCATGGCGCTCATGGTTTGAAGATTCTCCACGATACGGGCAATGCGATCGGATTCCTTTACGCGCAACTCGGCCGCGTCACGTATGATCAGGCCCCCGCGCAACTGCGAGCCCAGCACGGCCAGGATCGGAATCTCATCGATAACATTCGGCACATGATCCCCGCAGATCGTCAGCGTATCGGCCTCAAGAAATTCGCGCCGGTAACGCACTCGTATAGCGCCCACCGGCTCTCCGTTAACCGCTGCGCCTGTTTCCACTTCGATGCGTGCGCCATGGGACTGCAGCCAGCGAACCAGGCCGAGGCGAGTCGGATTCAATCCCAGTCCCGGCAGGGTGATATCGGAGCCCGGCAACAGCAAGGCCGCTACCATGAAGAAGGCGGCCGACGAGAGATCACCGGGCACTCGCCCTTGGACCGCGTGCAGCGCCGCCGGTCGCTTGACTTCCACCCATCGGTCCCGGCAAGCCACTTCGATGCCGAAGCTCTCGAGCGCGCGCTCCGTATGATCGCGTGTTGGCGCCGGCTCTATCACGCGTGTGGTCCCCTCGGCGAAAAGGCTGGCCAAGAGAACGCATGACTTAACCTGGGCGCTGGCCACCGGCAAGGTGTAATCAATCCCCTTCAAGGGCCCTCCCCTGATCCTAAGCGGGGCGCAATTCCCGCCATCGGCTTCGATCTCTGCACCCATCTGTCGGAGCGGTTCAATGATGCGGCCCATGGGGCGTCGCTGCAAGGAGGCATCCCCAGTTAGGGCGCTCTCAAATCGCTGCCCGGCCAAAATCCCGGCGAGCAAGCGCAGCGTCGTTCCGGAATTCCCGGCGTACAGCGCGGCAGTGGCCGGGCGCAGGCCGTTCCGCCCGCACCCTTTTATGACTACACGAGTCTGATCTTGCGCGATGGGTACGCCAAGCGCCGCCAGACAGCGCCGTGTGGCGGCGCAATCTTCACTATCTGAAAAATTTTCAAAAGTTGAAACGCCCTCGGCGAGCGCGGCCAGCATGGCATACCGATGCGATATGGACTTGTCGCCGGGCATGTATAGCGTTCCGCTCAACCTTCGACTCACAAATCCTCCCGAGGTACCTTGGCCGCCCAGCGGATATGGGATGGGAGCATAACCCGCGATCATGGATCATACACGGACATACTGCCCTTGCGGATCGGCTGCCTATCTATCCGGTATGATCACTGGATTTCATTTCTAAAACGCGGTCTTTTAGCTGCTTTATCTGATCACGCAAGGCGGCCGCTCGCTCAAATTCGAACCGCTTGGCGGCTGTTTGCATCTCGCGCTCGAGCCGAGCTATATCAGCCGTGAGTTCCGACTGACTGGCATACGGGCCCAACGGCTCTTCCTCTATCGGTACGTCGAGGTAGTCGGCATTGCATAAACGCAGGATGGTATCGTCGATGGGTTTGATAATCGTTGCAGGCGTAATTTGATGCTGCTCGTTATAAGCTTGCTGCCGCCGGCGCCGGCGCTGGGTTTCAGCAATAGCAGACTGCATAGACCGGGTTATTTGATCGGCGTACATGATCACCTTGCCGTGACTGTTGCGGGCGGCGCGGCCCGAGGTTTGAATCAAGGAGCTGGCGGATCGCAAGAACCCTTCCTTATCGGCGTCAAGGATGGCGACCAGCGACACCTCTGGGAGATCCAACCCCTCCCGCAACAAGTTGACGCCGATTAAGGCGTCAAATTCACCGCGGCGCAAATCCCTGAGGATCTTGACGCGGTCCAAGGTATCGACGTCGGCGTGCAAGTAGCGCACGCGCATGCCTAGTTCAGTGTAATAGTCGCAGAGGTCCTCGGCCATCTTCTTGGTTAATGTGGTCACCAGCACTCGTTCATTTTGCTCGGCCCGTAGGCGTATTTCCTCCATCAGGTTATCGACCTGGCCATGAATAGCCCGCACTTCAATCTCCGGATCCATCAGCCCAGTGGGCCGTATCACCTGCTCAACCACGCGGCCTGCGGCCTTCTGCAGCTCGTAAGGCCCGGGCGTGGCCGAAACGTAAATGCGCTGTCCGCCTCGCTTCTCAAATTCTTCAAAATTGAGCGGACGATTATCCAGCGCCGATGGCATGCGGAAGCCGTAGGTTACCAGTGTGCTCTTGCGAGTGCGGTCGCCGTGATACATGCCCCGGACCTGCGGCAAGGTGACGTGACTTTCGTCGACAAACAATAACGTATCCGGCGCGAGATAATCCAGCAGCGTAGGAGGCGGTTCACCGGGCTGCCTCCCGGTCAGGTGACGAGAATAGTTTTCTATTCCGCGACAATAGCCGACGGTGCGCAGCATCTCCAGGTCGTAGCGCGTGCGCTGCACTAAGCGCGCTCTTTCCATCGGCTTGCCTTCCCTTTCCAACTCGACTTGCCAGGACGCCAGCTCGGCTTCGATCGCGGCCACGGCGCGGTCACGTTGATCGCGCGGAAGAACGAAATGGGTACGGGGGTAAATCGACAACCGCGTGTGTACTTTAAGAACGGTGCCCCGCAGTGGGTCGATGGATTGCAGGCCGTCGACCACGTCGCCAAACAACTCGATACGCACCGCATGATTCTCGTAAGTCGGGAAGACTTCAATCGTATCTCCGTGGACGCGAAACTTGCCGCGCTCCAGGACCAAATCATCACGCTCGTATTGAATCTCCACGAGCTTACGGAGGATCTCCTCGCGGTTAATCTCCTGCCCTTGCTTGAGCGCCAGCAAAAGGCTGTAGTAGGCCTCCGGCGAGCCCAGGCCATATATGCACGACACGCTCGCCACGATAATCACGTCCCGGCGCTCAAAAAGCGAGCGAGTCGCCGATAACCGCATTCGGTCGATCTCATCGTTGATCAACACTTCTTTCTCGATGTAGGTGTCTGTGGCGGGAAGGTACGCTTCCGGTTGGTAGTAGTCGTAATAGCTGACAAAGTATTCGACGGCGTTCTTGGGAAAGAAGTTATTGAACTCTTGAAAGAGCTGCGCCGCCAACGTCTTATTATGCGCCAACACCAGAGCGGGGCGGTTGGCGCGCGCAATGACACAGGACATGGTAAAGGTCTTGCCTGACCCGGTAATTCCGAGCAGAACTTGATCCGTTTTGTTCTGCGCCAGCCCTTCGAGCAGCTCGCCGATCGCCTTTTCCTGGTCGCCGCGCGGCGTAAAGGAGGTGCTTAGTTCGAAACGTTGCTCTTCCTGCGTAAAGTTCCTCATAGCTGCCAATGCCGCCAGACCGCCTCCTCCGCTTGGTCATCATGAGAAGCGTAGAGAAAGGGTATGCGCCTCTCCTCTACGGAATCCAATCGGCCAAGAAGACATTGGTTTCACCCTGCACTTTGCCGTTGCGGTTGGAAGCCCACACCAATTTCTTTCCATCCGGCGAGAACTGTGGAAAGCCATCGAACACGTCACAGTAAGTAATCCTCTCTTGCGCGGTTCCGTCGGCATTGATCATATAAAGCTCAAAGTTTCGTTGCTTGGGATCGTCCATATTAGAGGCAAAGATGATGCGTTTGCCGTCTGGATGCATGTAGGGAGCAAAATTAGCGGCCCCGTTGCGGGTGACTTGGCGTTGATCAGACCCGTCGGCCTTCATCATATAGATCTCCAGCTTGCGCGGGCGCAGTAAGCCCTGCTTAAGCAGGGTTTGGTATTCTTCGACTTCCTTGGGCTCAGTGGGATGATGTGCGCGATATACAATCTGTCGGTTGTCGGGAGTATAAAACGCGCCGCCATCATAGCCCAGTTGATTGGTTAACCGTTTCACATCCGAACCGTCGAGTTTCATGCTATAAATATCCAGGTCTCCGTCGCGCACGGAGGTAAACACGATTCTCTTGCCGTCCGGAGAGATCGTGCACTCGGCATCATAGCCATCCGTGCGGGTGAGCCGCTTGATATCGCTGCCATCGGCCTTGGCCGAAAAAATATCATAAGATTTGTAAAGCGCCCAAACATAGCCTTGCGCCATGTTGGGCGCCGGCGGACATTCGGCGCCGGCCAAATACGTCGAAGCATAAATAATACGTTTGCCATTGCTGAAGAAGTATCCGCAAGTGCAATGCCCTTTGCCGTTGCTAACCAATCGCATCTGGCTGCCGTCAAGATTCATGGTATAGATTTGGTCGCACTTGTGGCCATCGCGCGTCGATTGGAAGATTAGTTTCCGGCCGTCCGGGGAAAAATAAGCTTCGGCATTTTCGCCGCCAAACGTCAATTGTTTAATGTTTCCAAGGTGGCGCTCACCCGGGAAGGTCAACGGATTTCCAACCGCCTGGAGCGGCCTGGCTGGTTTAGTAAGGCCGGCCCAGCCGACCAAAAACAATACTATGATCATCGAATATAAGGTGATTACTCTCATAGCTTCTCCAAATTAAATGGGTTTAGGAAATGTCCGCCCATGGCAGTAGCACGGCCCCTTGTAGATTAGCACAAACATGGCGTGATATATAGGGCGGAACCACTCAAGGCACGGTGGGTCAGGCGGCAGAAATCCCTTAGGTCCCGACGCTGTCGGGACGATTGAACGGCCTCCACACGGATTGGACTCTTGAGAAAAACGATCGGCCGAGTTATCCTAAAACTCTAAAGCGCACACTGAACGCGAGCGCATATTCCCCCCTTTGGTAAACCATTCAGGACGCAATTATGGAAATGGAAAAGGAACTGAACGAACTGCCTGTACTACAGACCGGTGATTTGATTTGCCAAACCTCCGAACTCCCTGCTTCAAAATCCTTGCGCTTCGTTCTGATATCTCCATATGGTCCCCGTGGGGCCTTCTTGCTTCACTACCAGGGCCACTTTCGCGCTTACTTGAATAAGTGCCTCCATTTGCCTGTGACTCTGGATTATGACACCGGAGATTTCTTCACGGGTGATGGTTGCCAACTGCTCTGTCAGACTCACGGCGCGCTCTACGACCCCCTGACCGGGTACTGCAACGCCGGACCGCCAATCGGTCTTTCTTTGGTTCCCGTAAAGATCTCGGTCCGACAAGGGTCCGTTTATCTCGAGCAACGACCCGAAGACTTTCCCTCCGGCACTTTTGATTGAAAGCCGCACGGATCTCAGGAGCCATGATGCCTAACGGCTCGTCTGAACCAGACCGAGCGCCGCCACCCACTGTGACCCTTCCGTCGCCATCCAGCCGCATCGGTGAGCGCTTGTTGCCCGTGTCCGATAATTTAGGACAGAAAATAAACCACCTAGCGGCTGAAGTTTGGACATTAGCCGTGGACCACGCGACATCCGCTATAGCCCGAAGCTGGCTCATGCTGCTCCGAAGGAGCGGGCTATAATAGCCAGGGGCAGAGCGCGCAGCGCGTCGCCCCTGGTATGTAAGATTATAAAAGTTATAAGCCCTGAAAGGGCGCGATAACCATCGGTGAAACTACCCACCGCACTCCCAGATATAACGATCATCCAACTCGACTCCGTTTTACCGGCACAAGACGCGCAGTTTACCCTGAAAGAATGGCGCTGGTATAGGAATTGATCTCCATTAGTGCGCCCTTACAGGGCTTGCGTGCTGTAGACGCTTTCTTCCCAGGGGCAGCGCTGCGCTTGCCCCTGGCTATTATAGCTCGCTCCTTCGGAGCTTTGGATTGTAGGCGGCACTCCATACCAAATGTCCAAACTCCAGCCACTAGCTGAAAGCCGGTAGATGGGGGTTAGCTGGAAGCCGCACGGTACTTTTATTTATCCTTAGCCGGGACCTGAGCTGAAAGACTGGGCGGCGCTTCATCCCTCGCCAATAAGTCGAGGATTTCCGCAGATGCCACCGAGACTAATCAACCATCGCCTGGTGAAATCGAAGAAACGATTTTCAACCCAAAATCTTTGGGTTATAATACTTCCGGTGACAAAGAAGATTTGAGGAGTTGGAAAATGCCCAAGCGCAATCAGGGGTCGACGATTCGGTCACAGAGCGCCAGTGTACGGCGCTGTCTGGAAGCTCTCGCGCAAGCGGACATGGATAGGTTATATGATATCCTGCCTGAATTGGGCGTGCATCGTCATGAAGATTTTCTCCCGCCCTTGTTTGCCCTTTTGAACCACACGGACCGCCGAAAACAAGAGTTTGCCGCGCATGCGCTGGGCGCGGTGGGCGACCCCAAAGCCTTGGTGCCTATCCAGCAAAAGCTCACGGACCCCCAGACGTCCAAAGGACCCGGCTGCGAGTCGCTGCAGACGGCCTTGATAGACGCCTTGGGTGAGATTGGTGAAGATGCCGGTGTAGTCATATTGAAATCTTTGCTTGACCGTAAGGCCGACCCCTTTGCATCACGTCGTCAAGAATTAGTGGTTGAAGCTCTTGGCATGATTGCGCAGCAGGGTGGTAACAAGGCGTTAAACCTTCTGGTCGACTTGTTGAGCGCCAAGACCCCGGCCTTGCAACTAACCAGCATTACGGAGATCTCGGTGGCCTTTTGGCATCGGCCTAACGAAATTCCCGGGCATGTTTTCAGCCAACTGGTTGCTCTCTCTACATCGCGCAATGCCGCCGTGCGCGTCACGGCGATCGCCGAGCTAGAAACACTGGCTAACCTCGGCTGCGCCAAGGCGAAGAGCCTACTCTTCTCTGACTCCTAATCAGCGCCATAGGAAACAACTGTATTTTCTAGCGCAAAATTCCAGCCCATGAAATTCACTATAAATTATCCGCCGTGGAGTACCGACTTAAGAAGCAGGGCAGGGAACCCTTAAATGAATGAAAGTCAGCGCCACCGGCCCACGATCACACGGGCGGCATATCTTGGATTTTTAATTCCTTTTTTTTAAACTGTTCAAAGAGAGACGCTGATGAGCCTATCGACAAAAGGTGCCTCTACGGCGCCCGGTCCCCGAAGGGGACGCGGTTAATAGCCGGGGGTGGCGTTTCGCCACCCCCGGACCGGAACCCCGCGCGGGCCGACCCTGAAAGGGTCGCGGTCGTCCAACCACAGCGGACCCTACGTGGACCCTTTCAGGGTCCGGCCGAGGGGATGGCATTCCGTGGGTGGCGCCCCGCGCCACCCACGGCTATTAACAAGGTCCCCTTCAGGGACCGGCCGGCGACTGCCCGAACAGTTACACTTTTTTTTATTAATCGCGCGCAGCCTTGACTACCGCGAGTCACAATGATAAAGTGAGTTACATTAGTGCCTGGCTTGATGACAACAGTTAATTTCCAATGGAAAAGGAGCGTACTTTATGAAGCCTATCGCTAAATCCTTGGGCGTGGCGTTAGTGGTCTTGTCTTCGTTCGTGATGGCGCTATGGGCGGGCACAGGGGCCTGGTTTACGCTGGCGCCGATGCCCTCGGCGCGCCAGGAGATCTCCACATCGGTTTTCAACGGCGAAGTTTTTGTAGTGGCCGGCTTTGACGTGGATGGCGCCTCCACCGACACGGTCGAAGTTTATAATCCGAACACAGATAGTTGGCGCCGCGCTGCACCCTTGCCGATCGGGACTAATCATAACGCGGCCGCCGTGGCCGCCGGCGGCCTGTATGCCTTTGGCGGAACTTCTAATCGCGTGTTTCAGTACGACCCCGACGCGGATGCTTGGCTCGACGTGGCGCCGATGCACTATCCGCATGGCAACACGCCGGCGGTAGCGGTGATCGAAGATCGTATTTATGTGGCCGGCGGAAACGGCGGAGGGATGCGCGGCAACGAAGTAGAAGTTTATGATCCGTTGGTCGATGCCTGGACAGATCTTACACCCATGAATGTGCCACGCAATCATACGGCCGGCGGCGCCATCGCGGGAAAGTTCTACGTGGTAGGCGGACGTGACGGCCCCGTGGCCGCCACGGCGCTGGAAGTGTACGATCCACAGACCAATGCATGGGACACTCTCTCCCCGATGCCCACCGGCCGTTCGGGCATTGCCGCCGGTGTGGTCAACGGCCGGCTGTACGTCTTCGGCGGCGAGCTGCCGCGTTTGTTTGGGGAAGTGGAAGTCTATGACGCCGCGTCGAGTCGCTGGGAACAATTACCTCTTATGCCGACCCCTCGTCATGGAATCTTTGCCGCCGTGATCGACAATGCCATCTATCTCCCCGGTGGCGCCATCGCGCAAGGGTTCGGCGCCACAAATGTCAATGAAGTTTTCGTAGCTGTTCAACCATCCACGCCGTAGGGCTGCCAACCGATACAGACCCGCGAGCGATGCCGCTCGATTAAGTGTCGTATGGAACATACGACCCGGTCGCTACCGCTCCCGGTTCTGTTAGCGTTCGGATAAATTCAATACGCCGATACGCGGCCGAATAATTACACAAAAGCAGTGTCAGAAGAGCTTCTCGATATATACATTCAACATGATCTTCCACCAAGGCCAATCATGATTCACATCATGACCCCAAAGGTCGAGCTGGTGGGGGATTCCTTTACGAGAAAGCAGTTCGGACAATTGTTGGGAGCGTTGCGGAGCTTCGTAGGCCCCCTGTCCGGTTAGTATGATGATCCGGCAACTGCGTAACTGATCCAGCACATAAGCATCGTTCAAGTTGGGAAGATAATCGACCGGATTATTAAAATAAAAAAAATCGTCGTAATAGTTACTGCAATAGGCGCGCAAATCGTAACTGCCGCTCATCGCTATCACGGTTTTGAACTTGTCGGGGTGCTTAAATACGGTGTTGGCCGCATGGTAGGCGCCGAAACTGGCGCCGGTGGTGGCGATGCCGATGCCCGGCGTCCGACAATGCTCGGCGATGAAAGGCGCCACTTCCTGATCAACGTAGCGGTCGTAGACGTGTTGTCGCCAGGTTTTGTGTGCGGGATGGGCATGATCATTGAGCCAACTCTCTCGGTTAATGCTGTCGATGGAAAAAACCTTGACTCGTCCGGAATCGATATGATGAGCGATGGCTGAGATGAGGCCGAAGCGCTCGTACTCTTCACAATCCGCTGCGGCGGTCGGGAACATGAGCAGCGGCTGACCATAATGACCGTAAACCACAATCGGCATTTCCTGCCCGAGATTGGGACTATACCACCGGTGCAATTCCTTCTTCACGATTCACCTCCGAGGGACGCACTATATACTTTCGCAACTTTGAGCGCCAAGGACACAAGGCCGACGCATAAAATAAAGAAGGACAAAGGATCGTAACTGTTTACGGGGAACAGACAATGTTGCTTGGATTTCATTACAGTCATCGGTACCACAGGGCCCTTGGCCCCTGATCCCTGACCCCCGAGCCCCGTGAACAGTTACAAAATCGTGTAACCAAATTTCCTTTGTCCATCATATTCCGCCGCGACGGCGAGACTCGCTTAAAAATTGAACTTCAAACCCAATTGAAGCTGACGGGCGGGCGCCGCTTGGTTAAAACCCAGGGGCGAGGTTGACGGCGCGCCGCGAATTCCCCGCACGCGGAACGTGGACATCGGCACGTCCTGGTCTCTGGTTACGCCCCGGCTGAGCAATGGACGCCCGGTTTCCAGATCCATCAAAACAGTATTGTTGATTCCGGTATAGTTCACCGAGTTAAAAAGATTGAAAGCTTGGAAGATCATCTCAAAGCTTATCGGGTTGTCGGCGCGCAGGCGGAGCCGCTTGGAAACAGACATGTCAAAATTGGTAAAGCGCGGACCCAGCCCGGTATTTTTCCCGGCGAACGCGGCCGGGCCGTTAGGATTGGGAAAGAAGGGCCGGTCAGTGGTGTGCGTATCGCCATTCGGATCGCCCGCCAATTCCAAGTTAAACGGTCGGCCGCTCTCGATCGCGAAAATCGGTGATATCGTAACATCGGCAAACATACGGGATAGTATGTGATTGCCGGCGCCGGCTTTGAGCGGACTCTCCAGCACCCCGCTAACTACCAGGCGTTGCCTTTGGTCAAAGAGCGCTATGCCGCGCTCGGCCCGCTTGTTGGTCTGATTGTTCGGCTCAAACTCGGTGAAGATATCCGTAGCGTCTGAAATAGATTTACCCATGGTGTACGCCACCAGGATTTGCATATGCCGGCTGTAGCGTTTATTAACCTCGACGGTCATGCCGTGATAAATCGAGCTGCCGGAACTCTCGGCGGTATTGATTTGCAGGGCCGTGGGATCGACGCGATTGCGCGGGTCGAGCGTATTGAAGATGGGCGTACCAAAGCGCGGATTCAAACCGACCTGCTTGACATTGGTATCAACCAGCCAAAGCAATTTTACGCCGCGGCTCATGATGTAATTTACCGAGACGCCAAAGTTCTGGACTATCTCACGTTCAATGCCAAAGCTAACTTGCTGGTTGTAAGGGTTCACAATCTTCGGATCGACGGCAAATATGATCCGGTTGGGATCGCGCGGCCCTGGGACAATACCAAACTGCAAGAGGTCTTGCTCGTTAATCGTCCGCGTGCCGATAACGCCCTGCGCCCGCAGTGTTCTAAAGATCTCAGCGGAAGTTACGGTTCGCCCCTGCACGGGAATACCGGTGATCGGAACAAAAACCTGAGAGATACCTGTATCTCGCGCCAACACTTTGGAGATGAAGGTTATCGCCTGGAACAAGGGCGAGTAGTACACGCCGTAACCCCCGCGCACGACCGTCTTGCCGTTGTTCCATGGATCCCATGAAAATCCGAAGCGCGGCCCAAAATTGTTCTTGTCTCGGTGTATCGGAGGCGGCTGCAGCTCGAGGCTATAACGCAAGCCAAAATCAAGCGACAGATTCTTGCTAACTTTCCAATTATCGTTCACATAACCGGCGAATGTCCACGCGGTAATTACAATTCCGGGATTACCGAAACCCTGCTGATAGAGAACCGGCAAACCCACGTTAAAGGTTTGCAGAGAGGTAAGCGGTTGCGACAGCAGAGCAAATGGCACACCTTGCGAAAGCAGATTCTCCAAGCTCCCCGGGACGCCGGGCCCGCCCGACGGCAGCAGCGAAAACAGCGGCAATCCATCGGCAAACGTCGTTGAGCCGCCAAAGAAGATCTTCGTCTCGGAATCAAAGTGGAACCGATTGAAATCGAAGCCGGTTTTAAGGCGATGATTGCCGTGAGTAACGGTTAGATTATCGACAAATTGGAGGCGACGCTCGGTATATATCGAAGGGATGTTGTTGTTGCGCCCGAATTCACCGACGCCCCCCAGCGAGAAAACTGGACCCTCCGACGTGACGGGAATCGACTTCAGACGGCGGGCGGCAAACTGGAAGCGTCCTTCATTAACCAGATTCGGATTGAAGATGTAATTATCGGTCACGGTGAATCCGGCATCGCGTGTGGTGTTGTTGGCTCCGTTCGAACGGGCGCGGTTGGGGGCCACCTGGAACGCGCCGATAAAGTTTTGTGTGTAATTGAGCCGACCGTTGACTTGATGCGATTGGTTAAAGTTGTGATCCAAACGAGTAGAAAAAGCGTTCGAGTTGGCCTTGTATGGCAGCACCCCGGTATCACGGCAAAGCAGGCTCATCGTAAATGGAAAATTCGCCCGATTGACGTTCGGACCGCACGGGGAATCGGCAAATGGAGTAGTAACCAATGTGTTACGCAACTGAGTCGCCAAAGGCGCGGTCTGCGGTCTACTGGCCAACAAGGCTAGGAGCTCCCCCTGTTTTGGGGTAGCTCCCAGTATGCTGGTGTCATTCAAATATGTCGAAAACTGCGCCTCGGCGCGATCGAGTCGCTCAAAAGAAGTGAAGAAGAATGATTTATTTTTGCGCAGCGGCCCGCCAAAGGTAGCGCCCCATTGTTGGCGCGAGAACGGCGGGTCGAAGGAAGTGCCGCCGGGTCCGAAAGCGAAAGCATTGCGGGCATCCAACTTTTGATCGCGCAGAAAATAAAATAGATTACCATGAAATTTATTGGCGCCGGACTTGGTTACAATATTGATAACCGCGGCGCTGGCTTCGCCAAATTCGGCGGAAAAATTACTGCGATTAACTTGGAATTCCTGGACGGCTTCTTGGCTAATGGTGCCGCGCACCGAATTGCCGGCAAAGGAATTGTTGCTGGCGCCGTCAATATTTACGCTATTGCCGCGCGACGACTGCCCGGAGGAGGAGAAATTGGAGGTGGATAATTGCGGCAGCCCAGCGGTGTTGTAGGGGTTTTCCGTCGAGATGCCCGGCGTCAACTTGGCGAAATCCAAAAAATCGCGTTGATTAATCGGCAGGTTGGTGATTCGCCGCTCTTCGATCACCGCCGATTGCTGCGTGCGTTCGGTCTCAATGAGCGGCGCTTCTGTCGTCACCACGATTTCAGTTCCGGTGCCGGCGACGGGCATAACTACATCAAGGATGCCGGTCTGACCCACCGTCAACTGGAATCCCTTTTTGAGTTGCGACATGAAGCCGGGAAACTCAACCTTCAAATCATAGACGCCCGGCTGCAATAATGGAAAGCTATACTCGCCGCGTTCATCGGTAACCAAAGTGCGTGATACACCCTTCCCGGCACTGGTTATCGTAACTGTAGCGCCGGGAAGCACGCCGCCCTGAGTGTCGGAAATTTTGCCTTTGAGATCCGATGAAGAAATCTGTGATTGCGGAAAAACCGCACTCGCCAATAGTAAAAATGTTATCAAACCTAGCGTTAGCCGCCGTCTCGTTGGTCGAGTATACATATAACTACCTCCTTTAAGTTTGATCCGTTTTCTCCGTTTTTCCTCTCTTAAGCTATGTGGAGTGCCGCACGATTCCAATTGTAGTCGGCGTTACGCTGTCCACCCACCGAGCCGTACGGGCGAATTTCTCTGATTCGGCTCTTACGAAGTGCTCGCGGCACCTTCAAAAGAGGTATTGATTATGACAAAGCCTAGGCGGCGACTGGGCATGGTACCTGAGCCAATAGTTGACTCCTTCCCCAGGCGAACGCCGCGACGTTGCTTTCCCCATAAATGAAGTGGGTCACTCTCTATGACACTTGTTAGTTCGGGGCTCACGGCCTTTACCGGCGCTAGGGCTTGAGGCCGCCTTCCCCTTGCAGGGCGAAGTTAGTTGGCTCTCGCTCCGCAAGGTTCCATTTAGGGGCAGGGATTAGCCTGTACTGGTCGACCGGCTATCGACCGAATTCGACAAGCTTTTCCCGGCGCACGCATGGCGCCTTCCTCTCTTAAATTAATGCGCTGAAGATAATGACGATCTGATAAACCCGCAACGCCTGCTGCAAGCGCATACATTATTACAGATAAAAGTAAAAGTCAACACAAAGGTGGAATGCCTTAAATTTGATCATAAGAAACGCATGAATGCCAGTGTACAGCCCGGCGGGGTCCTGGAGTTTGGACATTTGTAGGGAGTGGGGTATCGCTTACAATCCAAAGCTCCGAAGGAGCGCTCTATAATAGCCAGGGGCAAGCGCAGCGCAGCCCCTGGAAAGAAAGCGCCCCCAGCACGCCAGCCCTGTAAGGGCGAATTAATGGAGATCAATTCCTAGGCCGCCGTCGATTTCTTCCATACGTATTCAATGAGCAGAAGGGTATCCCGCCCTTTCAGGGCTTATAACTTATTATAATCTTACGTACCAGGGGCTGCGCTGTGCTTGCCCCTGGCTATTATAGAACGCTCTTTCAGAGCTACGCGAACCAGCTTCGGGCTATGGCTTGGCACCCGCGCGAAGTGGTAAGGACCGAATGGTCGCGCGGGGCTGTGGCCAATGTCCAAACTCCAAAGCCCCCGTGCGGGGGCGGTTCCGTTACCGTCTGATTGGCTTATGATCGAATCTCAGAAAGGTGGAATGCCGAAAATTCGATCATTGGAATGTCTCGTAACTGTTCAGGCGGAGTCTGCAATGATACAGATCCGAGAGCGGTAGCGACCGGGTGCTCCGCGGCCCCGCCTGACCCGTCTCGGCCACCCGCCCGCTACCGCAGGCGGTTCTGTTTCATTTGTCGTAGCACCCCAATAGGGCCATGAACAACTCCTATGGTCCGCCAGTTCCGCGCTCGCGACAGAGCAGGGAAAGGAATAACCCAACTATGGCTTCGCAACCTTTGGATCGGAATGCCTTGTCTTATTCGCTTCATCGCCTGATTTACGGCGATAATAAATTCTGATAGTATATACCTTCCTTATGGATACCATAGAAGCCATCAAGATGGCCTTGGCCTCATTATATAGCCACCGGCTGCGCTCCATACTTACATTGATTGGAATCATCATCGGCGTGATGACCGTCATCGTCGTTGTGGCCTTCATACAAGGACTCAATAATTTTGTCGCGGAAGAAATCATCACGCTCGGCGCCGATGTCTTCATGGTCAGCAAGGCCTCCAATGTCATACGTTCGGTGGATGAGTGGCGAGAGGCCCAAATGCGCAAGAACCTCACATTGGCCGACCTCGAAGCCGTCAAGCAAGCGTGTACCCGCTGCCGTGAGGTTGGCGCGGGTCTCAATAAGATTGGGGCTGTGAAGTTCGGCAACCAGTTCCTAAGAGGCGTCAATGTGCGAGGATGGACTGAGTCGATGACCCGAATCATTGAGGTCGACATCATTCAGGGTCGTCACATCGTCGACTCGGAAGTTATTCACAGCGGAAGTGTTTGTGTCGCAGGTTATGATATTGTCGATAACCTTTTCCCGACCGTGGATCCCATCGGCAAGGAGATTCGCGTCGATGGCGATGTTTTTCGGATTATCGGAGTGGCCAAAAAGCAAGGCGCGGCCTTCGGGCAGAGTCGAGACTCATGGGTAATTATCCCGCTGACCACGTTTATGAAACGATATGGCGCACGCCGCTCCCTGCGAGTCTTTGCCAAGGCCGATAACGTGGAAACCATGTCTCGGGCCGAAGATGAGGCTCGGTTGATTCTACGCACGCGACGTCATGTTCCCTACGCCAAGAATGACGACTTTGCCATTGAGAACCAACAAACCTTCAAAGATCTCTGGACTTATTTCACTTCTCTTTTTTTCGGCGTAACGCTGGCCATCGCCGGCTTGTCGTTAGTAGTAGGCGGGATCGTGATTATGAATATCATGCTGGTCTCGGTAACGGAGCGCACGAAAGAAATAGGGATACGCAAGTCGCTAGGGGCCCGCCGCGCCGACATTCGGCGCCAGTTTTTAGTGGAAGCTTGTACGATAACTTTTTTCGGAGGCATTATAGGCATTTTTGCCGGCATTATTGTGGCCAAGACGATTGCCGCGGCCACCTCTATGCCGGCGACTATTGAACTCTGGTCGGTGGCGGTGGGGCTGATCGTCTCCACCTTGGTCGGACTCTTCTTCGGAATTTACCCGGCGACGAAAGCGGCCAAGCTGGATCCGATAGTCGCCCTGCGGCAGGAGTAGTTCTTTAGCAGTGGTCAGTGGTCGGTAGTTCGTTAGGATGTGATTTCCGTATGATGTACTCGACTATACTGCGAACGGGCATAAACTATCATTTTCCTACTGCTACAGAACCGGGAGCGGTAGCGACCGGGTGCGCACTCTTTCGCAACGGGCCGATCCGGTCGCTACCGCTCCCGGTTCTGTTACTTTATGACCGTTCAAAGTACAGATGGAAATTATCATCGGATCAGGATATGTATCAGCCCCGACAAGGTCGGGGCGGCATGTTTATAGCCAAGTGTACCCAGAAGGAGGCCTCAAGCTCCATAGGAGTCCACAAGCTTGCGAAGATGGCAAGCTGATACCAGGATGAAACGTAAGTGTTCAAGTGGTCCTCTGATGAGCCTATCGATAAAAGGTGGCCCTTCGGCATCCGGTCCCTGAAGGGGACCTTGTTAATAGCGGGGGGTGGCGCTTCGCCACCCCCGGACCGTAACCCCCGCGCGGGCCGACCCTGAAAGGGTCGCAGTCGTTCACTCACACCGAACCTTACGTGGACCCTTTCAGGGACCGGCCGGCGACCGCCCTGAACAGTTACGAAGAAACTAAGGAAGTTTATTCCTTATTCTGCGTGTCGTTACGACAAGCTGGGGGACTCCTGCGGAGTTTACATCGTACCGAAATCACACTCGTTAGTTCAACTGACGAGTGTGCACGGACCACGGAAAATTCTTATGCATTGGCAAGAGGCAAAAGAGACCACGATAATGGCGCTCGGTGCCATTCGCACGAACAAGCTTCGTTCATCGTTGACCATCCTGGGGATTGTAGTTGGGATAACTACCGTCATCGTGATTTCGTCCATTATTTCCGGCCTTAATTCGCGAGTGACGGAGCGGATTGAAAGTTTTGGATCCAACCTTATATATGTGTTTCATTTCAATTGGGCGACGCTCGGACGGATTCCACCGGAGGTCATGAATCGCAAGCGCCTGACCTACGAAGATGCTGAGGCGATTCGCCGGCAATGCCCTTCAGTAAAAGCCGTGAGTCCCATCATACGAATCTTCATGCCGGAGTTCGGCGGGGGCTCGCTGGATGTTCGCAGCGGGTCGGAGCGCGCCAAGAATGTCATCGTCCAAGGGATTGGCGAGAACTGGGCGGCGGTTTTCGAGTTGTCTGTACGGGACGGACGAGTGCTGACGGAGATGGACCTTGAACGCCATGCCATGGTGTGTTTGCTGGGATTCGACACGGCCCAGACCCTGTTTCCGAAGAGCGATCCCATCGGCAAGTATGTGTTGCTGAGCGGCCACCAATTTACCGTCGTCGGCGTCATGGAAAAACAGAAGGAAACGCTGACCGGCGGCGCCAATCCGGAAGATAACTTAATTAATCTGCCGATTGGCGCCTTTCGCAAGCTCTATCCCGATCATAAGGATTTCCTACTTGTGGCCAAAGCCGCAACCCAATTGCAAATGAGCCAAGCGATCGACGAGATGCGTGAGGTACTTCGCCGCCGCCGGCGAGTGCCGGTGGGCAAGCCGGATAACTTTGCGGTGTTCACCCAGGATACGTTTGTCGATTTCTGGCACAAGATTTCGGGCAGCATATTTGTCGCCATGTTCATTATTTCCTCGGTGGGCTTGGTCGTCGGTGGCGTGGGCGTGATGAATATTATGCTGGTCACCGTTACGGAGCGAACTCGTGAAATTGGCATACGCAAAGCGATAGGCGCCCGTCGTCATGACATTCTGCTGCAGTTCTTATTGGAGGCCATGACACTGACCGGTGTCGGCGGCCTGCTGGGCGTCGCGCTGGGGTTAGCGATTGATCTCTTTATTAATATCGTTTTTCCCCGGCTGCCGGCCATTCTTTCTCCCTTCTGGGTTCTCGCCGGCTTGCTGATGTCAATAGGCGTGGGCCTGGGGTTCGGCATATACCCGGCGTATCGAGCGGCGCGTTTAAGTCCGATTGAGGCTCTACGATACGAATAGAAGGTTCGGCTCGCTCGACAGGATTTGCAGCAGGGAGCGCAAGATCATCGGCAACGGTTTCGGGGGCCTGCGCGGATTCGGCAGCGGACCGTTAGCGACGCGGTGAGACGGGTCTCGGCCACCCGCCTGCTACCGCAATGCGGTTCTGTTTTCATTCGTGGTAGTGCCACTGGTTAGAGGCGTGTTTCAATGCTATTATGAATTCTGACTTCTGGATAGCTGAGTCGTGAGATTCTAACAACCAAAATCGGTGACGATCGGGTCACCCCGGTTATTAATAGGAGCTATATGACAAAATCATCTCGTGCGAGTGTGATGCTAGGTGTGGGTTTGGCCATGGCTCTGATGGCGGCCTGCACATTCTTTGGGCCGAGCGGCTCCACGGTCGGTGTGGGACAGCCATTGCCGGATTTCACTTTGACAGACCTGGATGGGCGACCCTTTAATGTGGCGGACCATAGAGGAAAAGTCATCTTGATCAACGGCTTCGCCACCTGGTGAGGACCCTGCGGTGCGGAGTCTCCGCATCTGGAAAATGATTTTTGGAAACCCTACCGAGACAAAGGGCTGCAGGTGGTCGCTATTGATCTGGCGGAAAGCGCCGGCTTGGTGAAAAAGTACCGTGATAAGCACAACATTACCTACCCCATTCTATTGGACCCGGATCAATCTATTTTTTCCAAGATCATGGGACGAGCCACGCCGTGGAACATCGTCGTTGATCAGAAGGGGATCATACGGTACTCCGTGGGCGGTTTTAGCCCCGGTGCCATAAAATCGGTTGTCGATGGTCTGCTGCAGGGCCAAGCGAAATCGTAATGAATCCGAATTACTACATCGAGTTCGAAGATGTTTACAAATCCTTCGGCGACAAGGCGGTGCTGCGCGGAGTAAGCTTCGGCATCGAACGCGGTCAGACGCTGGCGGTCTTGGGCCGCAGCGGCACCGGCAAGAGCGTTGTGCTATCGCATATCATCGGCTTGCTCAAACCGGATTCCGGACGTGTTTTCGTGGCCGGTGAGGAGGTCTCGGCGCTGAGCGAAGCAGCGCTTATGAAGGTGCGGCGGAAAGTGTCCCTGATATTCCAATCTGGAGCGCTGTTTGATTCAATGACCATCGGCGAGAATATCGCCTTTCCACTCTATGAGCGACACCTTCACCAGCGAACCCGGCCTGATGACGAAACCCTTGAAGCTAAGGTTCGAGAAATTTTAGCAATGCTGGAGCTAGGGGAAGTGGCGGCCCTGCTGCCGGCCGAGTTGGCCACGGGAGGGAAACGCCGTGTGGCCATCGCCCGCGCGCTGGCCGCGGAGCCAGAGGCGTTGCTTTATGACGAGCCCACGACGATGGTGGATCCACTAGCCGCCCGCGTAATCTGCAAGTTGATTCGTAAGCTGCAAAGTCAATTCGGTATGACTTCGGTCGTCGTAACCCACGACATCGCTTTCTGTGCACGCCGTGTGGCGGATCAAGTCGCTTTTCTCAATGAAGGGAAAGTCGTATTCTTTGGACCGATGAATGAGATTTATCAGGTAACGGACCCCCTGGTCCAAAAGTTCGTGCAATATGATGCCGTGAGTTTTAACACGACCATGCCAAAAAGCTGAAGGGCGCAGGACGAAAGAAGTCGCGCGAGAAAGGTAGCCATGCTACTGGGTGGGACGAGCTTAGTGACTGACTTTTCATATTGCTTCTGTTGGATTCCGGCTCGTCCGGGTTAGTCTCTGACAAGATGAAATTGTGCTGAACCCGGCAAAACATTTTCTGGAGGTCGTTTTGCCCTTTATTCATGCGAGTGTTTGACGGTTTTGAAACCCCTCGAACATGGCCTCTCCATTATCACCACAGAGACACAGAGTTCACGGAGGGATACGGCCATAATACAATCTGCCTTTTGTTCTGTGATCTTGTTCAAATCCATTTCTTGACTTCTCTGTGGCCTCTGTGTCTCTGTGGTGAATTGCCGGCCTGTTTGGTCCCGGTTTGTCCGGGTTAGGGCGTGTCATTACGGTAACATTGGCGCTAAACTGAAGGGTGGATAAACCGGCCGCGTAGCGGCCTAATGACTTTAGCCGTGCCTTTAAAGGCACGGTAGGTCCGGCGGTGGAAATCTCTTTCGTCCCGGCGCTGTCGGGACGATTGAACAGCAGCCACGGGATAGAAATTAGGGCCAATGCCTACACTTTACGACACCATAGCCTTCTGCACTCTCTACATGCTTAACGCCACAGTCTGAGTAGTTATCTTCTAACCGCGCCTCGATAAACATTGACTCATCGCATGGCCTCGGCTCAGCCTAGAGTCGCCACGATGTTTTCCAGCTCTTGCGTTATCGCGGAGGCCTCCGCCGCTTCATTCACGGTTATCGGAGCGCCTACCGTTACGGTAATGGCCCGCCGCGGTGCTATTCTTTTCCCCGCCTGCTTCAGCTCAAATAAACCGTCAATGCGCATCGGAACGATGGGGATATTCAGGTTCTTGGCCAGCAAACCGATTCCAGCGCGGAACGGCGCCATGCGCCCGTCGGGTGAGCGTTGCCCCTCCGGGAACACTACCATATTATAACCGCGATCAATCGATTCCCCGGCAAAGATGAAGCTCTCACGAAACCCCGTCTGTTGCGGCAATGGAAAAACATTAAACAGGCTGACCGCCAAAGCGTAATTAAGTTTATTGAGCCCGCGCACAAAAAAGTTCATAACGGCCGGCGGGCGCCGCATCGACCACAAGAGTTCCCCATCCATGGCTACACACAAACGGTGTCGTAGCCGGTGCGGTAGCGCCGCCATCAGGAAGCCAATATCGAGGCTCGTTATATGATTGGCGATCACCAAGACCGGACCGCGGACCCCCCGTAAACGATGGCGACCTAT
Source organism: Acidobacteriota bacterium (assembly GCA_016179055.1). Lineage (GTDB taxonomy): Bacteria > Acidobacteriota > UBA6911 > JACOSC01 > JACOSC01 > JACOSC01. The sequence goes on along the minus strand of JACOSC010000077.1, from coordinate 31,251 downwards.
GATTCTTGGGCGGGCCAAGAGCGCCATGGCCGGTCCGATGAGCAAGTAATAGACGACCACGCGCAGCCAATCCATTATACGTCGCTGCGTCCAGCGCGGATAGGCGTGTTCCGCTCGACGCGGCGGCGGCTGCGCCAGTATCTTTTCCAAATCGCCAACCGTCGTTGCTGCGGAGAATATAGTTTCATTCAGATCCATCTGATAGCGTTCTTCAATGGCGCTAAGCAATTCCACACGGTCTATAGAACTGAGATTTAAATCCGTGGCCAAATTATCCGTTGCGGATACGGCTTGGGGACTGCGCCCGCGCAAGTGGCCGATCAATTCCGTCAGTGGATTTCGGTTCGGAAGCGTCCCACGCGCACCTGCTACTTGCTGCTCAACAAATTCCTGAATAACATTCATACGCGGTTTCTGTGTGGATGTACGCGGGAAGTCATACTCCGGCCAGACGTACCATCGGCGAATCTGTTGATAGCCGGCCAGCGTTTGATTAGCGCTTTCGACCAGGCGCTTGGCGTCCGTCTCTCCGGCGCGCAAAACCAGCACGGCGCAGGGCTCGACCTTCCCTTCGCCGGCCAGCCCAATTACCACAACGTCCTTGATGCCGGGCTGCAGCCGCAGGGCCGCTTCAAGGTCCTCCGGGTAGATGTTCATTCCTGCCGAAGTGACGATGACATTTTTCTTTCGCCCCTTGAAAAAAAGATTACCCGCCTTATCCATTTCGCCGATATCCCCGGTGTGAAACCACCCTTCTTGCCCCAGTACGGGCTTGAGCTCCTGACCGTGCCAATAGCCCGATGTAATACTTTCCCCGCGCACCAATATTTCGCCATCCTCACTCAACGTGATTTCGCGGCCGGGCAGCACCTTGCCGATCGAGCCTTTTTCAACTTGGAATGGGTGGCTGACACTGATCAGCGACGTTGTCTCGGTTAAACCGTAACCTTGAATCACCACAAAGCTCAAGCGTCCCCAAAAAGCTTCGGTGTTCGCATCGAGCGTGGCGCCGCCACAGACAAAGGCCCAAAACTTCCAGCCAAATTGATTGTGCACCCGACGGAACCGACACCAGCGCTTTACAAAATGCTCATGAGTGGCGTCGACTAAATCTTTGCGGAAAACCTCCAGCCGCTCTGCGGCGGCATAGTCGCGCTCCACCTTTTCCCGCAAGGATTGCAAAAGCCGAGGCACCGTCACCATCACCGACACCCGTGAGCGCTTAATTGTGCGAATAATTTCTGAAGGATTTAGGCTGTCCTGAAAAATGACCGTGCCGCCGAGCAGCGGGGGAATGAAAATGCCGAGGAGTTGTCCAAACACGTGGCTCAGCGGCAGCATAATTAAGAACCGCAAGGGATGGATGATTCGTTCATACTTGCGATAGTGTGCGATCTCGGTTTCGAGCGGTTCCAGATTGGCAAGGATGTTACGCTGCGTGATCACCACTCCTTTGGGATCGGCCGTTGTCCCCGAGGTGAAGACGATCTCCACGGTATCTTCCAGGTGCGAATCTACCGGGGCGCCGGACTCCGTCGGATAGTGCGAGAGCGTGGGAATCAGCTCTTCCAGAATCATAGTGGGCAAGCCCAGATCCGGCGGCGCCAGGCCGCGACGGCACACCAGCAACCGTGCATTCACTTGCCGACATACTCGGCGGGCAAAATCAACCGAGGCGATTTGATCCATGGGCACAACGATAACGCCTCGCAGAATGCATCCCCAAAAGGCGATTACCCATTCGGCACAATTTTCACCCCAGATCATTACGCATTCGCCGCGGTCGATATGCCGGGCGTCAAGCTCGCGGGCGAATTGCCAGGCGGCGTCCGCCATGAAGCGATAGCTGTGCCGCGCTAGCCGGTAACCCCGCCGATGCGTATAGGCCACCTGCGACCCGAGATTGTAAAAGCCATTCAAATAATCATGCAGCGTACGATGACCCATAATGATTACTCACCTGCCCATCAAGCCCGGGTTCTGCACTGATACAGAACCGGGAGCGGTAGCGACCGGGTCTATATGCCATACGGCGCTAACCCGGTCGCTACCGCTCCCGGTTCTGTGTCGGCTGGGCGCCCTAAGGCGTGGGTAGTTGAACAATGGCAAAACTACGAAGTCGCGCGAAGTTGTTTGGATAATCGGGTCTTCTTGCTCGGAATCCTGCCTATATAAATCCGGCGTGTGCGGGTCGGCCATGGGCTCGCCTCGTGCGGTGTATCTTTTGTGACGACGTGGGCAACAGGGCGCGAAAACTTTACTTAATTCCGATTACGTATGATAGATTAGCACGAATAGGCTTGCCAACGCTTCCGCCTGCATCCGCCGGCGGCTTTAGGTTGATTTCCTGTTCCCACTCAGCGTATACTCTTTTTAGGAACCAACAGGAGGCTGTATGGGACTGCGAACCGTGGAATTTAGTAGAGAAGATCGAGTTAAGTTTATTGGTCTGTCGGATGCAGAACGCTGGTCCTGGCACTACCTTGGCAAAAACAAGTTTGTGCTGATCGATAAACAGATCGAAAAGATCAAAGCCAAGGATATTCCCTTTACCGAAGTGGCTAACCCGCCTCAGCTTCCCGAAACGCTCCTATCAAGATACTAAAAGGATGCCACCCAACTAGCCCCGAACGGGGCGGCCAGAGTAAAGCCCAGGGTGGAGCGAGAGCGGAACCCTGGGTTGGCGGTCCCACCCATCCACCAGCCCCGCCTTGCGGGGCGATAGATTCTCCGCCGGCACCTGGTTCTGCCGCCCATTTCATGGGCTGAACGTTTGTTTCTTCGCATACCCAGGGTTCCGCGGCGCTTCACCCTGGGCTTTATGCTGACCGCCCCATACGGGGCGGGATATCGGACCTTGTCTGCTTCTTAATGATCCAACTTCAGATAACGCCAGATAATATATCACATGAACAGACCTGTAAGCTTGAAGGCCATTTGCCGCACGTGGAAGGCCGGCGCGCCGATGATTCTCTTCGCGCACAGCTCACGGTATAATGAAGTCATGAATTTTTCATGGAAGCAGGCGACGAAACCGATAGTTGGCCTATCCGGCATGGACGGCGTAACCGATGCGGCGATGCGACACGTCACGGCCATGTATGGGCCTCCGGATGTCATCATGACCGAGTTTACCAGTGTCGAAGGACTGACGCATAACGCCGCACTTCTGTTGCGGGATCTTCATTACACGCCCATTCAACGCCCGATTATTGCGCAGCTCTACGGCTCTGCGCCGGAGGCCTTCCGCATTGGCGCTGTAATAGTCTGCGCTCTGGGGTTCAATGGGCTCGACATCAACATGGGGTGTCCGTCGCGCGCGGTGACGCGCCATGGCTGCGGAGCCGCGCTCATCAAGGTTCCGCAAGCGGCCAAAGCCATCATTCGCGCAGCGCGTGCCGGGATTCAGGACTGGTGCAATGGTCGCCGTCTGGACTCGCTAGGCTTGAGCGCCGCTTTTGTTCAGGCGGCCAAATCCTCGCCGATTTATGTCGGTGATGGTGAAGCGCGACGGCCTATTCCACTTTCCGTAAAAACCCGTATCGGCTACGATCACGTCAACACGGTTGATTGGGTCAGCCATCTCCTCGAAACATCTTTGGACAATATCAGCATTCATGGGCGTACCCTGCTGCAGAAATATTCCGGACAAGCCAACTGGGATGAAATCGCCAAGGCAGCTAATCTGATTCATCAAACCGAAACAACCGTCATGGGGAACGGCGATCTAAAAACGCCCGAAGAAATCATGGCCCGTATAACGCAGAGCGGTGTTGACGGTGTGCTCATTGCGCGGGCGGCCATGGGCAATCCATGGCTATTTAGAGAGTATCGTGCGGCGAAAAACGATGAAGCCGCGCCGGCGCGGATAACCCTCGTCGAACGGCTGACCGCGGCTCTGGAACATGTGCAATGTTTCGACCACTTGAATCAAACCGTCTTTAAAGACGATCCCTTTCCGTTCCCAAATATGCGCAAGCACCTGGGGTGGTACATACGGGACCTGCCGGGCGCGGCCGCCCTACGTAAAGAGCTACTCCTGAGTGCGTCACCCACAAGGGCTCGGCAACTTATACAAGAATTCATGGACATGGCCGGCGCTCTTTAACGCCGGCGACAAAGCGGCCTTCCCGGCGAATCGGATCCTACATAGAAAACTGGTGATTGTTCAACCACCCACGCCTTAGGCGCCCAGCCGATACAGAACCGGGAGCGGTTGCTACCGGGTAATCGCCGTATGGCACATAGACCAGGTCGCTACCACTTCCTGGTCTGTACAGTGCCGGCCCACCGAACAGTTACGAAATACTCTGTCCACCCCTTGAAACATCTCCTATGGAATTGGTACGATGGTGGACTTGCGTTTACCTTGGCGATCCCCGGCCGTGCTCCCGCGCGTGACGAGTGGCCTTGCGCTAATACAGCATGGCCGATCGGGGCTTTGTAAAATTTGTGACTTCCATCATGGAAATCGGCGGGTGGATACGGTATAGGATCGTGGAGAAAAATTATGGATCGGACATTATTCGCACGCAATTGAAGATGGGAGTCGATAGGTTACGGCGGTGCCGGGCGTGTGGGTGGATTGGAACCCTAGTGCGTGGCTAGGCGTGCCGGCGCCGGTAGGTCGCACAATTTGATCAGCAACGGTTAGCGCCCGTCGCCTGCGGCGACGCGTGTGGCAATCAATGAGGAGGAGAGCTATGAAATTTCCAGGGGAGCCTTTCAAGATTAAAGTCGTCGAGCCGATAGAACAGACGACCCGAGAAGAGCGAGATCGCTTGATACGCGAAGCCGGATATAACGTTTTTAACCTACCGGCCCGCAGCGTTTATGTTGACTTGCTCACCGACAGCGGCACATCCGCCATGAGCGATAATCAATGGGCCGGCATGATGCTCGGCGATGAATCCTACGCCGGCAGTCGCAATTTTTACCACTTCCAGGAGTCGGTACGCTCGATCTTCGGCTTTCGCAACATTATACCTACGCATCAAGGCCGTATGGCCGAGTACCTACTCTTCTCTGTCGTCGTCAAGGAAGGCGACCAGGTTCCGAACAACACGCATTTTGATACGACGCGTGCGAATGTCGAACACAATCGCGCCGCCGCCCTCGACCTGGCCATCGATGAGGCTTTCGATCCTCATTCCGAACATCCGTTCAAAGGCAATATGAACGTGTCCAAATTGCGCAATTTGATCGAGCGGGTAGGTCGTGAGCGTATCCCGCTGGTTATGCTGACCGTCACTAACAACAGTGCCGGCGGGCAACCGGTATCCATCGCCAACGTAAGGGCGGTTAAAAGCCTGCTCGACGAATTTGGAATTCCGCTCTTCTTTGATGCCTGTCGCTTTGCCGAAAACTGTTATTTTATAAAAACCCGCGAGGCCGGCTATGAAGGGAAGAGCATCCTCGAGATTGCTCGCGAGCTGTTTAGTTATGGCGATGGTTGCACCATGAGCGCCAAGAAGGACGCACTGGTAAATATTGGCGGCTTTGTCGCCCTTAATGATGACCGGCTGGCGGAGGGCATCACAACCAAGCTCATACTGGTGGAAGGCTTTCCTACTTACGGCGGCTTGGCCGGCAGAGACCTGGAAGCCATTGCGCGTGGGCTCGTGGAGGTTTTGGATGAGGATTATCTGCGTTTTCGCATTGGCCAGGTGCGCTACTTAGGCGAGTTGCTCGATAAGGCCGGAGTCCCCATCGTCAAGCCCATCGGCGGTCATGCCATATACCTAAATGCCAAAGAGTTTTTGCCGCACATCCCACAAAGTCACTACCCGGGACAAGGACTCGTAGTTTCCCTTTATCGAGACTATGGTATACGCGGCGTGGAAATCGGCACGGTCATGTTTGGGACGAAGGACTCGAAAACTGGGACACCGATTTATCCGAAACTGGAACTGGTTCGTCTGGCCATACCGAGACGGGTCTATACCAATACCCAGATTGACTACGTTGCAGAAGCTATAATCGAACTGTATCAGAAACGCGATCAGATTCGCGGCTTAAAAATGGTGCATGAAGCGCCGGTGCTGCGCCACTTCAGCGCCCGCTTTGAGGTGATCTAATATCCGCAGATTGCGCGAATTAGCGCAGAGTCTCGCAATACTGATATACCAAACGCTCATACTGTAAGCAGGTAATTGATGACTTGAGCCTGTTCCCGGCCCGTGAGGCCGTCGAGGGCCTTTGGTTCATCGGCGTAATCTGCGGATCAGGACAGTCGGGTCCCTAAGCCGATCCCGGCAAACCTCTCGGGCCTTATCTTTTCGGCGTATTTGACCGCAAGCGCGCAATGGATATATCCTCGATATCAAGGTCGGGACCTTCCGACGCCGGTGTCTTGGCACGGCTCATGATGGTCGCTTCGATATAGTCCGCGGCATCTTCCTGAACCTTCCGCAGATCCAGAATAATTTCCTGGACTCGTACCGCCATATCGTATATGACCTGGAGTTGCTGCCGAATTTCGATTGGAGCGCTCCGACTATTTTTCAAAGCTCGTTCGGCGTAATCCAAAAGCGTTCCCATGGGCTCGCCGATTTCATTTTGAATAGCCACGCCCAATTGACTCAAGGCCGCCAGCCGCTCGGCCGTGACGAGCTTGTTCTGGGCGTCTTGTAATTTTTCGTAGGCTTGATTGGCTTCCTCGGCGAACTTGGCGGTCCATATGGCGAGCGCCGCGCGGTCGGCGAACTGAGACAAATAATTGGCCGCCGCGTCGGAAAACGCGGCCGGCGTCGGGCTTTGGGCATCGATAACGCCCAAAATATGGGAACCCACTTTCAGGGGAACCACCAGCTCCGATTGGGCCGACTGCCAACCGCGCAGATAGCGCGGATCGGCATTAACATCCTTAACGTTGACCACCGTTCCCGTGCGGGCGGCGTAGGCCGTCAAGCCTGTCCCACTCAGGGGCACACGATCTATAGAGTCCTCCCCCATACGGCTGCCGATGCGCGCCCGCGCCACGAGCTCCCCGCGCTCACTATCCAGCAGCAGTATGGCGGTGTTGACGCCAGGTCCCAATTCCGACGCGCTGCGCGTAAGGAGCTCCGGCACGAGCCGATCAAGGTTGGTCACATCGACGGGAAAGGTGGTGGCGCGACTAGCCGCCTCCAGCGTCATTAACGCGCTCTTGGCCTTCAGCAACTCCTTCTGCAACCCCTCGCGCTCCCGTGTGATCATTTGCTCCACTTCCGTGTGTTGGGCTTCAAACTTCTGCACATAGCGCCGCTGCATCTGAAATAAGGCGAAGCCGATGGACATCAGCACTAGAACTAAAAACCACCAAGTCCGCCAAAATGGCGGCTGCAGCGTGAAAGCAAAAGTCGCCGGAGTGGCGCTCGCCACACCGTCCATGGTCAGCGCCCGCACACGGAAAATGTACTGGCCGGGCTGCAAGGCCGTGTACTGAACGGACCGCGCCGAAGTGGCTTCGGACCAGTCCTTGTCGAGCCCGTCCAGCATGTATTGATACCGTAGGCGATCGGGGGCTCGGTAGGAGAGGCCGTGGAATCGAAAGCTCAAGTAATTCTCGCTGTGCGAAAATGATTGATTGGCCGCCAAGGACTTATCCTTGTTCGCCGCCAGAACCCGTGTTAGGTACACGGGCGGAGGTGTCGTCAGATCCAGGCTCTGTTCGGGATTGTACTGCGAAAGTCCAAATATCGTCCCAAACCAGAACGTGCCAAACTGATCGCGCATCGCGGCATTGGGGTTCACGGTATTGCCGGCCAAGCCATCCGCTACGGTGTACGTCTTGAAGCGCTGGCCGGCGTAACGATCGACGCCGCGGCCGGTGCCGAACCACAGCTCGCCTTTGGCGCCCTCTAGTGCAAAGTAAATTCTGTCGTCGCTGAGGCCTTTTTCCGTTGTAAAATTGGTGAACTGGCCCCCCGAAAACTGACTAACGCCCCGCCCATTTGTTCCCACCCAAATGTTGCCGGCGCGGTCGATAGTCAGACACGTCAGGTTATTGCTGAGTAGACCATTGGCGCTGGTATAGGCCGTAAATTTCCCACCGGAAAATTCCACCAATCCGGCGCCATCGGTAGCGATCCAAATCGCGCCGTGGGCATCCTGGGCCAATCCATGTATACGGTTATTGGGCAATCCGTTGTCCGTCGAATAGTTGACAAAACGACCATTGGAAAATTGGCTGATACCGCGATCATGGGTCCCAATCCAAATACTTCCATCTCGATCCTCGAGCAGGACTCGTACCTGGTTGCCGACCAAGCCTGCCTCAGTGGTATAGGGCACCGCCAATGAGCCGCGCAGCCGTACCAAGCCTCCATCGGTCCCCACCCATAAATCGCCCTCACGATCTTCTAAAATAGCCCGCACGCGATTATCCGCTAAACCATCCGCCGTCGTATATGAGACGAAGCGACCCTGGGACAGTTGGCTAAGACCTGCCGCCGTACCGATCCATACGTTACCGGATTTGTCTTCATGAATGGCCCACACATTATTATCAATCAACCCAAATTCCGATGTGTAATTGGCAAACCAATCTCCGGGAAGGCGCGTGGCGCCCGCATCGGTACCGACCCATAGGTTGCCTTCGGCGTCCTGCATAATGGCATGAATTCGATTATTGGCCAGCCCGTTGCGGGCCGTGAAGGTAATGAATCGGCGGCCGGCCATCTTGCTCAGGCCGCCTCCGTCCGTCCCAGCCCAAGCCACTCCTTTAACATCAATCAGAATACAATTGACGCGGTTGCTGCCCAGTCCGCTGGAATTCGTATAAGTCGTGGCTTTTCCTTCGGAAATTTTCAGCAAGCCCTCCTGCGTGGCCACCCATAGATTCCCTTCCGCATCCTCGCGCGCATCCAAGACTGCGGCATTCGGCCAGCGTAATGCCGGCTCCCAGTGTTTAAAAGTCGCGCCGGTCAACTGACTGATGCCCCCAGTTCGTCCAATGGCTAGTAGGTGCCCACTTTGATCCTGCAACACAACTGAGATATCCGCGGGAGGCAAGCCAGCGCTAGACGTGTAGTTGATAAATTTTTCTCCTTCGAATTTACTGAGGCCGCCCGGTGTGGCTATCCATAGCGCCCCGCTCTTGTCTTGCAGCATCATGTTAATCCGGTCATTAATCAAGCCTTCTTTAGTGGTATAATGCGTGATCTTGTCGCCTTGCTTACGATTCAGCCCACGTTCGGTGCCAAACCACAGCGATCCGGAGCGGTCCTCATAAATTGCGCGTACAGCATTATCAGATAGACCGTTAGCTATGGTCAGTGAGGTAAAGCTCTCCCCATCAAATCGGCTGGCGCCATTCAGCGTGCCAAACCATATATAACCCTGCGAGTCCTGATGGATGGCGGTCACCGCGCCCAGCAATAGGCCGTCACCGGTGGAGTAGTGTTTGAAAGGATACCGCTGCGCCGACAACTCAGCAAGAAGGCTAAAGGCCATTATTAGGCCGGCTAACCATGGTATGGAGAAATTTCGTAATCTCATAGGACACCAAACAAAATAGCCGCCGTACTGTGACGCAGGCGACCGGCGACCTTATTATAATAGTAACTACTCAGCCCAGTTTGCCGCGACAGGGAATAAATAGTGACAGCTGCCATCAACAATACTGGCCGGATTAATAATAAAAATTGTAACTATTCAGCCACGCCTTCGATCAAGCCTCCGGGTTTCCGCGCGATTCCTGATTTCAAATTTCTTAATTGTTCAACCACCCACGCATTTGGCCACCCAGCCGATACGGAACCGCCGCTATGGGCTGAGCAGTTATTTATAATATTCGTCCCCGCTGGATAATATAGCCCAGGTGGCCTTCTCGAATCCAGTGTGTTGCTGTCGTCGCGCGAATCAAACCCAACGGAAACGTTTTACAGCTACGGCAAAGGAGATTATCCCCCAGCCGGCTAGGATTAATAACGGAACAGCCAGCCCCGCCCAAGGCGTGCCCTCATTGATCGCGGCCCGCAGCGAGTCATTGAGCGCGGTCAGAGGGAGCGCTTTGATGAGCGGTTGCGTCGCCGCGGGGAATCGCTCGGCAGAAAAAAACACGCCGGAAAAAACAAACATGGGCATCATAATCACATTCATGCGGCCCATCACAGACTCGATACGCTCGGCGCGGGCCGCCACGAGCAATCCCATCGATCCGAACGTCAACGCCCCCAAACCTCCGATCGCTAATACTTCGAGCAAGGGCGCGCGAATCTTCATGCCGAAGGCTAAGGCGCCAAAGATCAAAAGCGTTCCTACCTCGATAAACATGAAGATTAGCCGGCTGGCCATTATTGAGAGCAAGAAATCGGTGGGACGCATCGGGGTGGCGATCAATCGCTTCAGCAGTTTCTTGACTTTCATTTCCGCGATTGTAAAGCCGACTCCCCACATGCCGCCGCTCATCAAGTTCATGCCGATAAGTCCGGGAATCAGAAAATCAATGTAGCGGGCGCCGGGTTCCGAGAAGATTGCGTCACGCGTCGGGACCTTATCCGTGCGGCCGGCCGCTTGCTGCAAAACCTGATCGACCATCGTGCGCGCCAGCTTGCCGTCGGGGCGCAGGGGATCAAATTGATACTCATAACCGCCGGCGCCACCCGTCAATCGTAGAATCAGAGAGACTTTGCCACGCCGTAAGGCGCGGCGAGCCTCGGTTTCATCCAGCAGTTCGGCCTGAACAAATCCGGAGGCGCGCAAAGCCGCCACCACGGCCGGCGCCCCGTCGCTTCGTATAACCGCGGCATAAGCCTTATCGGGGGCCCGATCGCGAAAGGCAATGCCGAGGCCGCTCGAAAGCAATAACGGAAAAATAAAGGCCCAAAACAAAACTTCAGGCTCGCGGGAATACTCCCGCATCCGTACATATATCAATTGGCCAAGCGCCTTCCAATTAATCATCGCGCAGGTGTCTCCCGGTTAAATTCACAAATACGTCTTCCAAGCTGGCGTGGCGGGTGGTTAAGCTGGACAGTTCGTAATGGTCGCGCCGCAGCAGCTCCAGCAAAGCTGGAATAGCCACGTGCGCCTCTCGCACCGTCAGTTGATGCAACTCACCCTCCCGGCGGCACTGTATGGCCGAGGGAATGGCCAGCATACGCGCCTGATCCAATTCTCCCGCGGCGTTGGCGGCCACTGAAAACTCAACGACATGATCGCCGCCGAGCGAATGGATCAAGGCCCGCGGACTTCCCCTGGCGATAACTTTGCCGTGATCGACGATGGCCACTTGGTCGCAGAGTCGCTCGGCTTCGTCCATGTAGTGCGTGGTAAGCAGAACCGTACCGCCCTGCGTTTGAAATCGGCGCACGATATCCCACACTTGTCGACGGGATTGTGGGTCCAGCCCCGTGGTAGGCTCGTCAAGAAAAAGAATCTCGGGAGAGCCCACCAAGGCGCAGGCCACGGCCAAGCGTTGTTTCTGGCCGCCGGATAATTTGGCGACCAGCGTCGTGGCTTTATCGATCAGGGAAACGCTATCCAGCACTTGCGTCAAGTCTTGGCTCTTACGATAAAAGCTCTTGAATAGACGCAGCGTTTCCCGCACTGTCAGCTTTTCGGAAAAGCGCGTTTCCTGCAACGTAATCCCCAGGCGCTCGCGCAAATGGGCGCCTGGCTCACGCCAACGCCGACCCAGCACCTCAACCTCGCCGGAGGTCGGCTCGAGCAGACCTTCCAGGATCTCGACCGTCGTCGTCTTGCCCGCGCCGTTGGGGCCCAGCAAACCGAAGCATTGAGAGACTCCGACCTCAAGGTCAATTCCACTGACCGCGTCGACCTTATTGTCGTAACGTTTTCTGAGATCTTGGCACCGAATGGCGATTGTCATAGCGGGGAGAAATTATACCAGCGACTTTTTGTCGAGTAAATGGCGCGTCGCCCAAGCTACTTCTTAGGGGGCAACTTTATTGAGGTGTTAGAGTAGGTTAATCCTACAATCTATGAAGTGATTCCGCCCAGAAAGCTACGCCATGCCGTCAATTATCGTATTGCATAAAAAAATGGTGCTCATGGTTGGGGCGTCGGTGCTCCCCGGAGCTTTATCGTGATCGGCCAGCCGCTGGGCGAACCGTTTTGCCGAGGCAGAATACGATTCTTTATCGTTTAGCTTTGGTTACCCAAACTCATTATTATCGTTCACTATACTTGTAGGCTTTAGACTATTATTTAAAATAATTCTTGACAGGCGATAAGAAATCTGTAAAACTCTCACCATAGACGAACACCTAGAAGTTAACTCCACTAAACCCTCCCCTCAAGGGGGAATTCATGGTTTTTGGCGGCAAGCATGTTGTGGGCTTAGATATTGGGTCCAGCGCCGTTAAAGCGATTCAGTTATCCAGTCAAAGAGGAAATAATTACAGAGTTGTGGGTCTGGGGGTAGAACCCTTGCCCCAAGAAACCATCGTTGACGGCGCCATTATCTCCAAACTCCCGGTGGCCGACGCCATCAATAAAATCTACACGGAAAACCAGATCACTAATAAGAAAGTCGCAACGGCGATCTCCGGCAATTCGGTCATCGTGAAGAAAATCTCGGTGCGGGCGTCGGGGGATGAAGATATCACCGAGGCGCTGCGCTATGAGGCCGAGCAATATATTCCGTTCGACGTCGCGGACGTGAACATTGATTATCAGATCCTCAGCAGCGCACCGGACGCCGATACGCTTAATGTATTGCTCGTTGCGGCCAAGAAAGAAAAAATTGCCGACCATACCAGCGTCGTTGTGCTTTCCGGCAAGATTCCCAGCATCGTTGATCTCGACGTTTTTGCTCTGCAAAACGCCTACGAGGTAAATTACGAGCCCGACGCCGAGAAGTGCGTTGCCCTGCTCAATGTTGGCGCCAGCTCGACCAATATCAATATCGTCAAGGGCCAAGACTCCCTTTTCGCCCGCGACGTTCCCATGGGCGGCAATCAGTTTACCGAATTGCTGCAAAAAGAATTCAGCGTCAGTTATGAAGAGGCCGAAAAGATCAAGCGCGGCGAAAAAATAAATGGCCCCAATGAGCAGGCGTTGCCGGGCGTTATCCGTTCTGTTTCCGAATTGATCGCCCTCGAGATTGAGAAGACTCTCGACTTTTTTAAGACGACCAGCACACACAACAAGATTGACCAAATATTGGTGAGTGGCGGCTCGGCGCGAATTCCCGGTCTCATTGCCTTTCTCAGTGAAAAGTTTGAGACCCCCACGGAATTGTTTGATCCATTTAAGCGGGTGACCTACGATACCAATAAGTTCACTGCCGACTACATGCAGGAAATTGGTCCTAGCGTTGCCGTTGCTTTAGGATTAGCCTTACGCACCACGGAGGATGCCTAATGATCCGAATAAATCTCATCAGAGATCGCACCGTCGCGTTGAAGCGGCCCACCATTGAGCCGAAGTTTACGCGCTTGGGCGGCCTCATGTTTGTGATTGTTTTCCTAAACCTGGCCGGGCTGGGGTGGTGGTACCGCTCTTTGATATTGGAAAGGGCGGCGCGTCTGAGTCAACAGGAGAAATTGGACAGCGAGGCCACACGATTAAAGACCATCTACGACAAGGTCAAGGATCACGAAAAACAAAAGAAACAACTGGATGAGCGCATCGATATTATTGAGAAGCTCAAAGAAAGCCAGGTGGGTCCCGTCGAATTGTTGAATAAAGTCAAAGCCAGCGTACCTGAGCAGATGTGGCTGACTTCGCTCGCGCAAACCGCCGACGCAATTAGCATCGATGGCAACTTTTTGCGCGAGGAAGTGTTGCCCATGTTCATTAAAAACCTGGAACTGACGCGTTATTTCACCAATGTTGACCTGAATTTCTATGAAAAAGAGAGGGAAGGCGATCGGCACCGCTTCTCCCTTCGTTGCCAGGTGGCGAACAAAAAGTAAACACTTTTTCGCTAAGGTGGGATATGGTCTTGAAACAATTTAACGACTTGCCTTGGTACGTGCAGGCCTTGCTGTTGGTGGCCGTCGTGGGCGGCGTTGACTTCTTGCTGCACTACCAATTCTTCCAGCCGATTCGGCAGGACATCATGAAAGCGACGCAAGAAATTGGTCGACTGTCGGCCGAGGTTGAAAAGGGCCAGGCGGCGGAGCGACGATTAGCGGAATTTGACAAAGAGATCAAGCGCAACACGGAAAAACTGCTAATCCTGCGCTCTATCCTTCCCGAGGAGAAGGAAACCCCGGAGATTGTCCGCCGCATACAAGAACTGGCCGCGACTTCGGACTTAAAGATCCGCAAACTTACTCCGCAACCATCAGTGGGTCACGGTTTTTATTCAGACTGGCCGATCAATATTGAGTTGGATGGATCGTATGATAACCTGGGTCGCTTCTTTGATCGCATCAGTAAGTTCACTCGCATCATAAATGTCGAGAATCTTAACATTCGTGGCGTGCAAGAGATCGAGACGCCTGATAAGACCCTTTCCGCAACCTGTACCACAAAGACTTTTGTGTTCCAGGAGGAACGAAAGGCGGTGAATTGACTATGAAGAGAGGACAGAGGATTGTTGCGTGCTCACTAGCCTTGACCGCACTGGGCTTGCCCTACGCTTTCCCAGAACAAACGTCGCAGGGTCTGGGCAACAAACCGGCGCTGCGCCGGCCTGAGTCGTCCGGCAGTGTGAAGACTCCAGACCTTAAGAAGAGCCCAGACGGCGCCGTCGTTCCGACCGAGCCCGGCAAGGAAGTGATTAATCACAGTTCCGATTACAATGCGCAATTCCGGCGCGATCCGTTTCGCAGTCTACTCACCAAGAAAGAGATTGTCGTAGACTCTACGGGTGAAGGCAAGCGTCCCAGCGGAGTGCGCGGTATGCTCATCTCTGAATTGAAATTGATCGGTGTGGCGAAGGGACTATCCAAGGAAAGAATCGCCATTGTAGTCGGCCCTGATCAAAAAGCGCATTTCATGCAGGTGGGAGATCGCGTCTGGGATGGATCTATACAAACTATCGATGACGCGGCGGTTCTCTTTGTAAGAGAATTCAAACGAGGTACGTCCGTTACGCGAAGGCAAGACATTAAAATGTACCTTTATCCACCCATTCAACAGTAGTCGATTGGGCTATCTTGGATAACAGATAATTATCCTTTTAGTCACATTTAATCAGTGACGCTACCGGCGGGAAATCACGGTGGGGGCGCATCAAGCGACCCCTTTCATGGGGTGTGATACCTGTGGAAGACGTTAACTGACGGCATGGGTTAGTCCTGCAACGGGACGATCGGTGAGAAGTTTTCAGGAACCCGACCACCTTACGGTTTTGTCGGGCATACTAGAGACGTGAGTCCGCTAGAATACATTTGAATAGGAGGCTTGCAGTGAGTTCCAGAATAGTAATACTTTTGCTCTCCTCGCTAGTTGTGGCGTATTCAACCTTGGGCTGCTTCGGGGGGCGTTCGCTACTAGCCAGTAGTTCGCAGATCGAGAACGCAACGACCGGCGCGACAACATTAACGGTCAAGAGCGTGTCCGTCGAAAAAGGATCGGACTCGTTGGCTATCGATGTCAACACCGATGGGACCTGCGCCTTCAATAAGCACGAGCTCAAGAATCCCAATCGCCTGATCTTTGACCTTCCTGGCGCAGTGAATCGGGTGCGGCCCTCTACGATTCCCGTGGACTTTATGGCCGTGCGCACCGTGCGTGTGGGCCAGTATAAGAGCGGCAATCCGACAATTACGCGTCTGGTCCTCGATCTCGATGACAAACCCGGGCTGGCCGGGGCTTTCCAGGTAAGCTCCGAAGAAGGTCGATTACGGATTAGTCTGAACAGCACCAGCATGGTCAATGCCGCCCTGGATGCCAGGTTGTCGCGCGAAAAAGCCCCGCCGACTTCCTTGGCCGATATCAGCTCAGGCGAAAGAGAAGTTGCTCTGCCGATTCCCGCCGTGCCTGAGACCACGCCGCTTGCGGTCGCGCAAGATGACGTGGCCGCCGACTCTGAGAAAGCCGCACCCACTTCCAAGGCGGCCGAGAACGGCATGTCGTTAGTAACCCTGTTTCCCCGGGAAATGGAAAAAGGAGCGCCGGACACCGACGCGCCAGAATTGCCCACGCTGCCAATAGTGGAAACGCCGGAGAGTCCGACCGCCGTTACTGCAATACCGCAGGAGCCCGATCCTGCCGGCTATCCAGTGGTCGCGGAGACAAACCAGTCTGCGTTGGATATCGGGGTAGCCGACCAGGTAATCGTTCCGCCGCCCGCGGCGCCGGTAGCCATGGAAAAACCCGCGGCGACTGCAATCGCCACACTCTCGACGCAAGACACTTTGCTGCCTTCACCCGCTCAAATGATGGCGGAAACCGCACCTATCTCAGAGCCTTTCACTCCGACGATAACCACCGTTCTTACAACGGAAATCAATTCAGACCTTACGGCCGAAGTGACCGGAACGGAAGCTGATACTGCAACCCTCGCAACGACGTCGACCGAAACAAAGACGGTGGATGTGGCAGTCCCAGCACCGGAAACCACGACCCATACGCGGACCGCCGAAGTAGCCTCGATCGAAACGACAAAGCTGGAGCTCAAGGAAACCCTGCCGATGCCAACGTCGCATCAACCGGTATCCACGGGGCCGGCTGAGATGGCGAGTGCGACTAAACCCAATTCGCCGGAGGTGGCAACTCCAGTCACTCCGGTTAAAGGGCTGGCTGAGACGGCGAGCGCGGTTAAACCCAATTCGTCGGAAGTGGCAACTCTAGTCATCCCAGTTAAAGGGCCGACTGCGATGGCAAGTGCAACTAAACCCAATTCGCTGGAAGAGGCAACCCTAGCCGTCCCAGTTAAAGGGCCGACTTCTGCAGCCGCTTCGAGCTTGTCCCCAATCGCAACCGGAACCCATGTGACGGTAGCCGCAGTGTCTTTGAATACGGCTATGGTGCTAAAACCTTTAGCAACGTCCGGAAAAACCTCGACGGCGGCTCACCCCGAGAAGGAAGGCGGAGGTGGACAGGCGGCCGTCAGCCCGGTGACGGAGATGTCGCGCTACACCGGAGAACCCATCAGTCTTGATTTCAAAGATGGCGACCTCGTCGATTTCTTTCGCTTGCTGTCGCAGATCACGGGCTTGAATGTCGTCCTCGACCCTGCTATTCGCGGGAATATCTCCATCAAGATGACCAATGTTCCTTACGACCAAGTCTTCGATGTCGTCCTCGAAAATAATGAGCTGGAAAAAAAAATACAAGGCAACGTCGTACGCGTCGCTCGCAAAGAGACGCTGCGCAAGGAGGAAGAGGAACGCCGGCGGCTAAAAGAGGCGCAGAGTCTGGCCGCCGATACCATCACGGAAACCATCAAGCTGAACTACGCCAGCGCCGAAGCGCTCTCCAAGACGCTCAGCAAGCACCTGTCGGCCAAAGGCGAGATGGTGGTGGATCTACGAACCAATACCTTGATCGTTAAGGACATTGCGGAACCCCTGCTCAGCATCAAGAAGTTGGTTTACTCGGTGGACACTGCGCAGCCGCAAGTCGAAATTGAGGCCCGCATCGTAACCGCCAGTCGTGACTTCGCTCGTGATATGGGCGTGCAACTGGGACTTGTGCAGGGCAATCTACATCGGTCGACCGTCGGTGGACCCAACACCTTCGGGACGATCGGTGGGACACGGCCCAGCGCATCGCCAGGTGACACCACGTACGGCGCCGGAGACCCCACGACCGGCCGCGGTCAGCCGCGCGGTCAAACCCAGAGCGGCGGTGTCAGCACCGGTATTGGGAATAACACGGCGGGCAATTACATGATCAACCTTCCGGCCCAACCGCCCAATCGCTTCTTTGGTCTCGGCTATTCGCTAGGAAATATCTTTGATAGTTTCCTGCTGGATACGTCAATCACCATGGGTGAGGCGCGCGGATTGGCCAAGCTGATCTCTCAACCGAAAGTAACCGTTCAGAACAACACCAAGGCGAATATCACACAGGGGCTGCGCTTCCCGGTTCAAGTCATTCAGAACAATACGGTGAGCGTACAGTTTTTCGATGCGGCGCTAAAGCTCGAGGTCACGCCGCAGATCACGGACGCCGGCACGGTCCTGCTGGACCTGAATGTACAGAACAACGTAGCCGATTTTGCGCGGAACGTCGGCGGCATTCCATCGATACGCACCAGTGAATCCAAGACCCGTGTGCTGGTCGGCGACGGCGGCACGACTGTAATCGCCGGCATATTGGTTGACAATGAAAACCGCGTCGAACAAAAAGCGCCCGGAATCGCCAACATTCCTCTGCTGGGGAATCTCTTTAGGCGGCGCTTCAACGAGCGGAATACCCAAGAGGTACTCTTCTTCATTACGCCCAGAATCCGCAAGGAAGGGTTCTAATGCGTAGCTGACAACGTCGTAACGATGAGCGGTGAAGTGTGAGCCATTCGGCGCAGAAAAATCGGCTGTGAGAAAGTCGGCGCCGACTCGACGCTCATCGAGCCCCATGGGATTTGCAACACCGGATTGCTTTTGCGAGTGGCCGCGGCGACCGTCCCACGCTCCTAACCCTGGTGGAATCGACCCCGCCGGCAATGGCCACTTCGCCGCAAACAGACCCCGATCACTTTGCGTGAGAAGTCCTTCCCTTGATAGGAACTATGTTATAATATGGCACTTATGTTTAAGAATGCTTTGCAACAAATCAGCGCGAAGGTTGAAGGCGTCCTTGGCGTTATGATTGTGGCCCATGATGGTCTTATCATTGAACAGATTTCTCATTCCTCCGACTTGAACCTTGAATTGATGGGAGCAGAATTTTCAGGTCTCCTCAAGAGTGTCAGACGTTTCGCCAAGGGCTCCGACATAGGAACGATCCAAGAAATGACGCTTCAAACCGGCCAGGCGCGACTCTTATTCAGAGCGATCACCGATGAGTACTACCTTTTACTGGTGATGGAGCGCGAAGCGATCGGCGGGCGTGCCCAGCATGAGCTAAGAAAAGCTCAGCTCCTTCTTGAGAAAGAATTTATTTTGTAACCGTTCACAGGTGGGCTAACGCTGCAGCGGACAGTTGGGCGGCAGAAGGATAGGCGCCATGAACGTCGAGGACGTACGGACCCAGTACGCCTACAACCGCTGTCAATCCCATAACCAAAAGGAGAGGAGGGAATTATGAAAGACGCGATTGCCCGATTCTTTGGCCGCACAATCACCAGTGACGCGTTTGACACGAGGCTTGGACAGGCCGTTTGTTTTGTCGGGGGCATGCTTATGGTCGTAGTCAGCATGTGGAAGCTGACGCGTCTCGAACTGAGCGAGGCTCAATTCTTCTTCGGCTTGCTGCTGTCGCTCTGTGTCCCACTGCTTCTTTTCATTGTGGGACTGGTGTTGCCGATTGCCACTACCGCGCGGAAACAACATCCCTAACTCCGATGAAGCGAACCACGGCGAGTATCATTGGAGCGGCTGCCAAACGAGATTTCCGACTATGCTGGATTGCGCACGACGGAAAGTGTTAACCACATGGTGTAGGACTTCATCTAGTATTGCACTACCGGAGCAAGCGATAGCGGGGCGGAAACCAGAGGTGGCCGGGCCACAAAAGCTTGTTCAACGCACGCACTACCTTCTTAACACCCCATTCTGAATCGTTTTCTCCGATAGGCTCCTCGATGAAGCTGTCTATGAGTTCAAAGGCTATATCGAACGCATCGCCGGCTTGATTCGCAACTACGGCAGTGCTGCACAAGTGCAGCGATTGGCTTCGACAAGCCCGCGCGAAGAGGATCAATAAAAGTAACTGTTCAACCACCTACGCGTTACGGCATTCAGCCGTTACAGAACCGGGAGCGGTAGCGACCGGGTAAGCGACGTATGGCCCATAGACCGGGTCGCTACCGCTCCCGGTTCTGTATCAGCACAGACGCCCTGAACAGTTAAAAAAAAGAATTGGCGGCTGTGTTACTCGGCTAGTATTCGGCTTTTCAAGCGGCACAGAAGGCTACGCAGCTCCCTTATTCTTATGCTCTCGTATCCAACGAATCGCTAATGGAGAAGGGTCATTCATGGAAGTAGGGCACTTCTTTCTTACACTCGCCGTCTTATTGATGTCGGCCAAGATCGCCGGCGAGTTGGCGGAGCGTGTTGGTCAGCCGGCCGTGCTTGGCGAGTTGATTGTGGGAGTGATTCTTGGTCCCAGCGTAATGGGATTGGTTCCAGCGGACAATGGAGTGTTGCACCTGTTTGCCGAGGTTGGCATCTGTTTGCTCCTCTTTGAAATTGGGCTGGAAACCGATCTCAAGGAATTGTTGGCCGTCGGGTGGTCAGCTTTCCTGGTGGCCTGCGTGGGTGTGCTCTTGCCCTTCATTATTGGTTACAGTGTGATCATCGGGCTGGGCATGCCCAGACTAACGGCCATATTCACGGGGGCCATTCTAACCGCTACCAGT
Organism: Acidobacteriota bacterium; assembly: GCA_016179055.1. Taxonomy (GTDB): domain Bacteria; phylum Acidobacteriota; class UBA6911; order JACOSC01; family JACOSC01; genus JACOSC01. The sequence goes on along the minus strand of JACOSC010000077.1, from coordinate 10,883 downwards.
GTTGGCATTACCGCACGAGTCTTGACTGATTTGGGAAAACTCCATACGCAAGAAGCCAAGATTATTTTGGGAGCGGCGATTGCCGATGATATTTTGGGTTTGATTATCCTTTCCGCAGTGGCTCCTTTGGCCGTCAACGGAGAGATTTCCGTGCTTGGTCTCGGCAAAACTGCAGCGCTCTCCCTGCTATTTGTCGTCGCGGCCATAGCGGGTGGCCGCCGCGCCGCTCCACGTCTATTCACGCTGATTGATCGTATGCGAGTGCGAGGCTTCCTGCTGGTTGCGGCGTTCAGCACGATATTGCTGCTTGCCGTGCTGGCGCATAAGCTAGGTTCCGCTCTAATAATTGGATCCTTTGCCGCGGGTCTGGTGCTTTCCCGCGTCAACCAGTTTGACACAATACGCCGCGAGGTCAAGCCGCTTGCCGACCTGTTCACGCCGATTTTCTTTATTACGGTCGGGACCGCGGTGGACTGGCGCGTATTGAACCCGGTGAATCCGCAAAATCGATGGGTCTTACTGATCAGCGGTCTGTTAATCGCCGCGGCTGTTTTGGGCAAAGTTTTAAGTGGGTTCGCGCTTTGGTATAAACGAGTAAATCATTTCGCCATTGGCGTCGGAATGATTCCCCGCGGCGAAGTGGGCTTGATTTTTGTTCAGATGGGACGAGCGACTGGCGTCCTATCGAGCGAGCTGTTCTCCGCGGTAACCGTTACTATTATGGTTACCACGTTCATCGTCCCGCCGCTCCTCAAAACCATATTCCGCCAGCAAGATCTTAAAGCCGAGGGCCAATAAGAGTCGCGCACTGGGCAATAAACTGGCGCACTAAATGAAACCTGGAGGTGCTTGCTTTAATTGGCTGCGGATGAAAAAGGATTATAAAATAACTATCTGGACGCTGACCGGCAGGCGGGCCGTGATCGAACCTGTCCAGGGATTGTTCCATTTGCAAAAATGGTCATCTACGTATCGGGTCTGGCTCTCGGCTTCTTTAGTGTGGCGCTCATATTCATCGCGGACTAGCCACCAAACTTGGCGGCTGTCATAGAGTCGGTAGGTCACTTGAAAAGGCCATTGTGAATCACCGCGGGACTCGCGTTTCAATTCTCCGGTGAAGGGATCTAAGTGAAAAATGTGGGATACGAATGCCTTCCCCGGTTCCGGAGTAAAAGGCAAATCGACTGAGATCTCGTCCGTGACACCCCTATCAACGTCTGCCACTATACTGCCACGCATGACTAAAGAGACATGATTAGCAAAATGGTCGAAGGTAGCCGCGGATGGTTTCCGGTCGCGCTTGCATTGTCCCGAACTCGCGTGCGAGTGTGCCGACCAGCTCGTCCTCGGTGACGAAATACCGCTTATGGGTTCCATTCTTTGAACCATGACCAGATGTCTTTGTCTTTGTGGTAGGACGCCTTGTCTTGCACAAAAAAGCACTCTTCATGCGGAATCGTCGCGCAAGGTCTTTAAGGGAACCCCCGTAGGTGTGCGCGTTGAACACCGTCTCCCGTTTGTGCAGAAAACGCGCCGTATAGATCTCGACGGCTCCAAGGATCTGGATGCTCTTGCGTTGTCCTGTCACTGGGACTTGCGGCTGGCATCCGATCCGCGACCAGGTCGAGTGGAGGGTCGAGTCTTACCGGAAACTGGCCTCGTCGGTAAAGAGGAGAGCACGCCCTTCCGTTTGGGCTTTTATTTATGGGGTAGGTACGTCGTCGCCAACGGGCCTGGACGGTGGCATCGGCGCGAGCCTAGAGACGTCGCGGACGTTGAACAGAGAAGCCAATGGCGGCCGGCAGTTTCCATAGGTACCCCGGATGGAACACTACGCCAAACTCCTCCTCGACTACCCGACCAATCGTAGGCGAGGTCCAGACTCCCGAGTCGAGTCCATAGGACACGGGGCCGCTTTCAATGTTGTCGCCCCGACTCGGTCGGGGTGCGCTGAGCTTCCGACAAACGTGCCGGTCGTCCCGAACGCTGCCCCTCAAGAAGGCCTTCCTCTCCATGCGTGGCATAGTTGGCGAGCCACTCGGAAACCTTTGATCGCGGCGCCTTAAAAATTTCCGCGATGCGCCCGCTGCTGTGGCCATCGGCGTTTAGCAACACGGCGTGCAGCCGCTTGGCGGCACGATAGGCACCGTCTCTCTCACCTTCTCTGCGTAGTCGCAAGAGCCGCCGATAGGTCTTGGGATGCAACAGGATTAGACGTGGAAGCATAGATCCTCTCTAAGCACGTGTGCACGTGCCGGGGAGGGTTGTACCACGTTTCTATAAATATGTCCCTTTATTTATGCGTAGCTATATAGCGCTCGAGACTCTTCTGCTTTTCCTTCGCACCCCACGTATGATTCGAGGTCTGGCCCCGACTCCGATGCGCTAATCCTGCATCGCATTCCTCCGCATAGCGCTCATAGATCCTCTGCGTCTGCCGATAACTGAGGCCTAACAGTTCGGCGGCCTCGGTCATCTTAGTCCGCGGCTTCTTGATCTTGACCACTACCACTAATCGCCCTCTCTTTCTTACTCATCATCAGATGCCCTCCGCGATATACCTCCTTATTTACGAGGTATTATCCTGATAGGACATTTCTAATGAGTTGGGTGTGACACCAGCACGATGTGAGCCCCGTTAGGGGCGACATGTTTATAGCTCCAAGCCTAGGTGTTTAAACGCTAGCTCCGTAGGAGCGGCATGTAAATCCTGTTCGCCGATCACATGCCGCTCCTTAGAAACTTCGTATCCGCTCACGGGTGGTAACCCCGCGAACCGTTACGAAACTTCCTTAGTTTCATCTTGGTATCTGCTTGCCGTCTTCGCAAGCTGGGGGACTCCTACGGAGCTTGGCTCTTATTTCGGACGCCTGTGCTATAAACATGTCGCCCCTACCGGGGCTAGTCGTTACATAGATCCGGCAATGCCTGACCCACCATTGCGGGTACATCGTACGGAAATCACACCCTAATGAGTTTCACACAGGACATTATCATAGAGTTACAACATTCGGTGAAGTTCCTCTTGACGTAAATTTATAATTCTGGTACCAATATCTACTCTATTGTTTCAGGAGGATGTTTTAAGGTGATTGAGGTAGCTCATTTAACGAAGTCCTATGGCGCAGTAAAAGCCGTTGATGATTTGACCTTCCGAGTTGAGCAGGGCGAGATCATGGGCTTTCTGGGTCCGAACGGCGCGGGAAAAACCACGACCATGCGGATGCTGACGGGCTACATGCCGCCAACGGCCGGTTCAGCCACGGTGGCCGGGTACGATGTGTATAAGCACTCGCTGGAGGTCCGCCGGCGCATTGGGTACTTGCCCGAGAATCTTCCGCTCTACCCGGAAATGACCGTGGAATCGTACTTATTATTTGTCGCACGCATCAAAGGAGTCGTCGCCCATCGACGAAAGGCGCAAGTCGTCGAAGCGATGGAGAAATGCAGTGTCGTGGAAATGCGGCAGCGTATTATTGGTCATTTGTCAAAAGGCTACAAGCAGCGGGTCGGTCTAGCGCAGGCCCTGCTGAATGACCCGCAGGTTCTCATCTTGGATGAGCCGACGATCGGGTTAGATCCTAAACAAATTTCCGAGGTGCGCGAGCTGATTCGGAGTCTGCGCGGCGAGCACACCGTCATTTTATCCACACACATTCTTCCGGAGGTCAGCATGACCTGTACACGTGTGGCCATTATTGACCGTGGGCGTCTGGTGGCAGTGGATTCTCCCCAGAACCTGACCGCGCAATCAGCCGGCGCCGAACGCGTTTATCTTGAAGTGGCGGGACCGGCGGATAAGGTTGAACAAGCCGTTATGGGGTTGCCGGGTGTCCTTCGCACGCAAATCAACGCCGTAACCGCCGGCAAAGTGCAGATGGAAGTGGAAAGTCAGCCGGAACAAGATATTCGCTCCGAGTTGGCTGCCCTGGTGGTCAACCAGAGTTGGAAGCTCCTCGAGTTGCGCACGGTTACGCTGAGCTTGGAAGATATATTCATTAAATTAACCACGTCTGAAGAGCGGGTCTTGACGACTGATATGCCGCCGGCGTAATTTTTTAACAACTTAGGTTCGGCCTTGCGGTTTAATCGCACAGGCGTGGCGCTTCGCTTACCGCATACCGGCGACGAAACGCCATCCGCCAATAAGGAAAATCCATTCTATGCGAAATATTTCAGCCATTATAGGAAGGGAATTGCGGTCCTATTTTGTGTCACCCGTAGCCTACGCCGTTTTAACCGCCTTTACGTTCATCTCCGGTTTCTTTTTTTCGCTGATCCTGTTTGATGTGGATCGCTGGGCGCGGCAGCAGGTCGAACAAACCGCGCGTTTTGGCGGAGCCGCCCAGCCTGTGGATGTGCCCGGCCTTGTGCTTAACAACTATCTCAGTACCTTGGAAGTGCTCCTGATTTTTGTTTTGCCTTTTATAACCATGAGCCTCTTTGCTGAGGAAAAGAAACGTGGAACGATAGAATTACTGCTGACCTCGCCGGTGCGGGACCTGGAGACCGTGCTGGGTAAATTTTTTTCGGCGTACACATTTTTTCTCGTGATGATGGGGGCCTCTTTCTTACCGATGATTAGTATGTTCGTCTTCTCACGACCGGATGTAGGTCCCTTTGTTGCCGGCTATCTGGGCATAATGCTCTTTGGCGCCGCGCTAATCTCGGTGGGTTTATTTGTCTCAACCTTGACGGAGAGCCAAATTATCTCGGCGATTCTTACATTCGTCATTATTTTATTTTTCTGGCTGATCAATGCCATGGGCCCTTTTACTACCGGCGTCGCGCGCGAAGTTCTCGAATACCTGTCGATAGTAGGGCATATGGAAGACTTTCTCAAAGGCGTGATTGCCAGCCCGCATGTAGTTTTTTATTTAACCCTCATGTTTTTTGGCTTGTTTTTGACGTACCGTTCGGTGGAGTCCTTGCGTTGGCGAGGATAAACGATGGGCGGAACCGGCGAAGGGCCGGGCCTAATAAGGAACCTGTATGATTAAAACCATTTTGCGTGTGGCGGATCTTATCGGCCTACTTTTCATCATGGCGGGCGTGTTGATCCGCGTTTCGCCCAAGCCTGGATTCGAGAAGTTCGCGTGGATTCCCATAGCCGTCGGCGCAGCGCTGGTGGCGCTTGGCCTGGCGGTCAAATATCGAGAGATTATTCAATGGTTGCGCCGGCGCAGCACGATGCTGAGCGTCAATTCATTTGTTTCGGTTCTGATTGTGCTGGCGACGCTCGGCGCGGTCAACTATATGGGCAAGAACCATGAAAAGCGATTTGACCTGACCAAGAATCGACTGAATAGTCTTTCCGAGCAGTCCATCAAGATCATCAAGACCGTGGACAAGAAGTTGGAGGTCAAAGCCTTTTACCCCGAGGCCGGCTATCAACAGGTGCGCGAGCTGCTCGGCCAGTATCGCACACTCAATACCAATATCGATTACCAATTGATTGATCCGGACCGACAACCGGAAGTTGCCAACGCCTACAAAGTGACCAATTATGGCACGCGTACGGACCCGCGTACACGATCACTCACGGTGGCCGGCACGCTCGTGCTTATTTTTGATAAGCGCGAAGAGAAGATTGAAATTCAAGGCCGTCCGCAGGAAGAGCAAGTGACCAGCGCCATGGTGCGGGTTCTAAAACCAACGAGCAAGATGATATACTTTTTGACCGGGCATGGTGAAAGGTCGACGGATCAGCAGGATGCGCGGGGATACTCACTGGCCAAGACCGCCATGCAGAACGAACGCTTTGTGGTGAAGAACATAAACCTGGTCGAAGAGAAAAAGATCCCGGAGGATTGCGCCACACTGGTGATTGCCGGCCCGACGACGGCCCCGTTCAGCGATGAGCTGGCCGGCATCGAAGAGTATTTACGCCGCGGCGGTGGTGTGCTGGTATTGCTGGATTCGCCGCTGGACACGCCGGCGGGCGTAAGCTTGTCGGATTTTCTGAAGAAATGGAATGTACAGGTCGGGGAAAACGTTGTGGTCGATATGCGGAGCCGGTTATTGGGGGGCAGTCCGGCCATTCCTATCGTCACAAAATATGGCGCCCATAAGATTACGGATAAGTTTGATGTGATGACCTTCTTCCCGCTGGCGCGCTCCGTGTCTCCGATGGATGAGAAGAGTCCCGGGTTGCAGGTTGAGAAGCTGGTGGAGACCGGTCCGGAGAGTTGGGCCGAAGTGGATTTTAAGAATCCGCAAGTTAGATTCGATGAAGGAAAAGATACGCGGGGGCCGATATCCCTGGGTGTCGCCGTTACCCAGGAGCTGGTTCCTCCGGCGCCGGTCCAGAAAGACAAGGATGACAAAGATACGCCGGCGCGCACGGCCCGATTGGTGGTCATGGGTGATTCGGATTTTGCGGTTAATGGGAATTTCCAGCAGGCCGGCAACGGTAATCTGTTTATGAATTGCATAAGCTGGTTGGCGCAAGATGAGAGCTTCATCTCTATCCGCGCCAAGAATCCGGAAGATCGGCGCACCGCTTTTACGGAAGCCCAAGGAATGATGCTCAGGCTTTTTTCGCTGGTCATGCTGCCAATGGGCATTTTATCGATAGGAGTAGCCGTTTGGGCGCGGCGCCGGGCTTAGGTCTCCGCTACCTTTAGTGCCGTTGCGAATCATGTTATGAAGTTCAAAGGGACATTAATTCTGTTGCTCATTTTCGCGGTAGTCGGGGCAATGGCCTACTATTATGACTATAAGGGTGGACCTCAGCGAGAGAGTAGAGAGAAGGCGGCCAAGGGTCTGCTCACGCTGGATAAAGCCAAAGTAAAAGAGCTTCGTCTGCATTACCCGGACAAGGAAATTGTGGGAGTGCGGGAAAAGGAATCTCAGTGGAAGATTACCGCGCCGATCGCCGCGGTCGGCGATGGCGCCGAGTGGGAGAGGGTAGTCGCCAACCTTTCCGATCTTGAGAAAGAAAAGGTTCTTGCGGAAAGTCCGGCCGATCTCAAGCCTTTTGGCTTGGATCCGCCTGTTCTCAAGGTCTCAGTTTCTACGACCGACGGAAAGACGTTCGAGGCCCATTTCGGTATTCCCAACCCAACCGGCTCGTCGGTCTACGCCAAATTGCCGAACGGCAAGGAAGTAGTCTTAGTCCCCAGCACAACCTATCAGGGGATTAAGAAGGACTTGTTGGATCTGCGCGATCGTTCCTTGTTGCGGTTCAAGGAGTTTGACGTATACAGCCTTAATCTAAAGAATGCCAACGGATCGTATAAACTTTTGAACGTCAATCGAAATTGGGAGATCAAGGAACCTGTCACTACGAAGGCGGAGCCCGCCGAGGTCTCGGCGCTGCTCAATGCTTTAAGTTTCACGAAGGTCACCGAGTTTATCGACTATAACGTTCCCACCGAATCAGAAATGGGTTTTGATAATCCTGCCATTATGGTTTCGCTCGTGGAAGGAAAAGACGGTCAAGGCGCCGGCAAAGTATCCGATCAAGCGGAAAGGCCCTGCGAACTTTGGGTGGGCGCGGCCAAAGAAATTAAAGGGGCGCACTATTATTACGCCAAGGACACGGCGCGCAAAGACATCATGCTGATCGATCAAACCGTGTTCACCAAGTTGAACCGCTCGCTGACCGAGTTGCGCTCAAAAGAGCTGGTCTTTTTTCATCGCTATGAGGTGGACGGCATCGACCTAAAATCTGAGAAAGAATCACTGAGCTTGCGCAAAGATAAGACCCAGTGGTTCCTGGGAACGGCGCCCGCTGCCAGGCCGATGCCGGCGCAGGAGTCTGTACCGTCGGCAGCGGAGGCGCGGCCCAAGGTTAAGTCGGATCAGATCGTGGCCATGCTTAACGCGTTGGAATCTTTCAAAGTAACGGAGTTTGTCGATCGGCCGGGAGCGCTAGGGACCTATGGGCTCGAAAAACCCAGAGTAGAAGTTGTGCTGTGGAAGGGCGAGGATAGGCTGGCTCAGGTGCATTTCGGCAGAGCGGCGAAACCCTCCATGAAGCAAGCCGAAGATCAACGATTTTGCTATATGAATGTCACGGGCGAGGCTTATGTTAAAATTGTGAACCTGGAAGTCATGAGTCCATTTAATGTTTCTAGGTCGGAAATTATAGAAACGGAAGTGAAACCATAACGCAGGCGACCGGATGGCGGACCTTCCCGCTTCGAAATCCCTGCACGTAATAAATCACCGGAGGAGTTATGGCAAGTTTAACCGGAGAGTATGAAATTTCAAACGTCCGTTCGGGATTGACCGGCTGGGTTTTGGCAAGCCCGCTGGAAGACTCGTATGAGAAAGCGCCGGCATTTTTCAAAGGATCGGCATCGGCTCCGTGGGAATTGGCAAAAAAACCCAATGAAGATGAAGACACTGATGACAAAGACTCCTCCATCGATCTCGATGATGACGATGACGATGATGACGACTTCGATGATCTGGATGATGACGATGATTTCGATGACGAGACCTTTGACGAGGACTTTGATGACCTCGACGATTTCGATGACGAGGAGGAAGAGGGGGAAGACTTTTGAAAGCCTTAAGGGGGTTGGGTCCGACTGAAAATTCATAGGTCTTCCTAACGGTTACAAATTACTTTTTTTTGGGGGCTATGACATTGCCGAATAATCAATGGTAATTTTGGGACAGACGGAGACGAACGGTTTCAGCGGGACCCCGCGAAGTGTTGGAATAGCCGTGTTCGTTTGAGTTTGTTCCTGATCTCTCGTGAAGGTATAAGGGGAGATTTTCACACGCGGTCGTTTTGCCATGCCGATGTAGGTAGCGGCGGCTTGTTTCACAGCTTGGCCGCTCATCAAAAGGGTCGATGACCTTCAAACCATAAGGGAAGAAATGCGTGACTCTAAGGCAGGCTTTGCGCGATGGCTACCGCGGGCTCTTCTGATGGGGTGGCCCCTTGCGCTGGCTTGGCTGCTGTGGGCTTTTGCGGCCCTACCCGCCCAGCGTAGTGATGACGTTCGACATCGTGCCGCCGGCGAGACGCTACGTCTGAAGGGGGGCGCTCGGGTCGAGTTTCGCACGTTCCCAAGCTCAAGCTTGGGTCATGATCAACCCTATAGTATTTTTATTCCTCCTTCGTATGAGCGCGAGAAGTCCAAGCGATATCCTGTCGTATACTTTCTGCATGGACTGAATAATGACCATACGAGCTGGACCGTCGATCGTTATGGTCGCTTGCATGAGAAACTCGAAGCGATGATAAGGAGCGGCGCCGTCCCGGGAATCCTGATGGTTCATCCCAAGGGAGACAACAGCTTTTACACAAATGCGGTAAACGGAACTGGTCGGTACGAGGATTTCTTGGTAAAGGATCTCATTCGACATATTGAGAAAACTTTTCGTACGCAGGGCGAACGGACCTTTCGTTCGATCGGTGGAACTTCCATGGGGGGCTATGGGGCGCTCAAGCTGGGCATGAAGTATCCGCATTTGTTTGCCTCGGTGGTTGGCCACTCGCCCATTGTTTTTCCCCAAGAAAGCCCATTTGAAGCCATGAGTAACGCCAAGGATTCCCGCTTCTACGGATACTTCAAGGGGCTTTTCAATGCGATTTACGGGGATCCAATTGACCGGAAGCATTGGGCCGCCAACAATCTTCTGACGCTAGCGGATGATCACCGCGCGGATTTTACCAAGCTCCGTATATACTTTGATTACGGCACAGCGGATCGCTACAACGCGACCATTAAACTGGATGAGGGGTGCCGGAAGCTGCATGAATTATTGGAGGCGCATAAGGTGGCGCATGTGTTCAAGGTGCATGCGGGTGAGCCGCATGGTTGGGAGCTGGTTAGCAATCATTTTAAAGAATCTGTTCCTTTCCTCTGCCGGACTTTTGGGGAGACGGTCGGCCAGTAGCATCAAAAAAGCAATATTTTTCTACTCCAAATCTTGAACGGGGCGTGTCTTTATGCTAGCATAAAACGTTTGCAACGACTGGAAGTGGCCGCTAGGGGTGTTTTTCGACGAGGAATGCGGATTGTGGCTTGCGAATTATTGTGAGTCCCGAACAAATCGCAAGATCCGCTATCCACAATCCACAATCCGCTATTACGAGGGCGAGCCACCGTAACTCAGTCGGTAGAGTAGCTGATTTGTAATCAGCCTGTCGGGGGTTCAATTCCCTCCGGTGGCTCCAGACTAAGGGACCGTAAGCTGCGCGGTGCTAAGGCGCCAACAAAGGATTAAGCGCTTGTGTCCGGATTTCTGTGGTCGGAGGGGTGGTCGAGTGGTCAATGGCACTGGGCTGTAAACCCAGCGTTCTTAGGAACTACGTAGGTTCGAACCCTACCCCCTCCACCATTATGATCGGACATTAGCTACATGGGAATGTGTTATTATGAGTCGGTGATTATGAGCGGGAGTAACTCAGTGGTAGAGTCACGGCCTTCCAAGCCGTTGGTCACGGGTTCAAATCCCGCCTCCCGCTCCAAGTATTATTAAGGGGCAGGGCGAGTGCCGCGTGACGGCGCATCGCTTACTTGGAGTCAGAGCGGCGGGCGGCAGGACGCGCATGTTTAAGACCTTGGGCGCTCAGAAAAAGTCCCTGGGGATGGTTCTGGGATTTAAGCTAGTATGGAAAGAGCCCACGTAGCGCAGTCGGTAGCGCATTTCCTTGGTAAGGAAAAGGTCACCAGTTCGACTCTGGTCGTGGGCTCCATTTTTGGATCTGCTACTGATCTGGTATTGATAAAGTAGATAAGCATTTTTTCTGGGAAGTCATTCCGGAGGAAAATTTTATGGCAAAAGAGAAATTTGAGCGAACGAAACCGCACGTAAATATCGGGACGATCGGGCACATAGATCATGGGAAGACGACGTTGACGAGTGCGATCACGATGGTGCTGCACAAGCGGAATCCAAAGATTGCGATACGGTCG